>NZ_JBIAXS010000018.1:0-85937 GCF_042896885.1 Streptomyces sp. NPDC001231 | reverse complement strand
GGCCGAACCAGCCCTACGCCGAACGGTCGACGGGTGGTTGAACTGGCGCTGGGCCAAGTGGCGTTGGTGGGGTCGGCGGGTGGTCTGGGCGAGGTGTGCCGGCGGTCAGCCGGAGGACGGGGTGTCGGCGTCCGGGCGGTGCGCCGCCAGGCGGTAGAGGGCGTCGCCCAGGTCCACCAGGGGTGGGCGGCGGACGACTGCGACGACGCCGGTGCGGTGGGCGAGGACGGGGACGGAGGGGCGGGCGAGTTCCTCGACGGGGTGGATCCGGGCGATGAGGTCTCCCTCCTCGACCTCCTGGCCGAGGCGGGCGATCGGCTCGAAGAGCCCCCGGACGGGGGTGTACACGGCGCCGTCGGGGAGCAGGTCGATCCAGCGGGTCGGCGGGGCGGGCGGGGTGTCCGGATCCGCCGGGAGGATCCCGGCTCCCGCCAGCACCCGGCGCAGTCCGTGGATCGCGTCGGACACGAACGCGGGGTTGACCTCACCGCCGCCACCCAGCTCGGTGGAGATCATCGCGACCCCGGCGTCGTCGGCGGCGGTGGAGAAGGAGCCGGGCTCGAACCGCGCGGGGACGACCATCGTCCACGGCAGCCCCATACTCTCCGTCAGCCGCCGCTTGGCCTGCCAGGCCTCGGGGCCGGGGCCGTCGTAGACGAAGACCGACGGGAGGTAGTGGCCGGTCGATCCGCCGGAGTGCAGGTCCATCACCAGGTCCGCGTGCGGCAGCAGTTCGCGGACCAGGGCGTGGGCGAGCTGGTCGGTGGGACCGCCCGTGCCGTTCCCGGGATAGCTGCGGTTGAGGTTGCCGCCGTCGAGCGGGGAGACCCGGGCCGCGGCGCGGACCGCGGGCAGGTTCAGCGCCGGCAGCACGATGAGCCGGCCGGTCAACTGCCCGGGGTCGGTCTCGCGCAGCAGGCGGTGCAGGACCACCTGCCCCTCGTACTCGTCACCGTGGGTGCCGGCCACGAGCAGGGCCGTCGGGCCGGGTGCGCCGGAGAGCACCGCGACCGGGACGGGGACGACCCCGTTGTCGTGCCGGTTGTCCGAGTGGGTGAGGTGGAGGGCGCCGACCTGGCGCCCCGGCGCGTCGAGGTCGATGCCGTGCAGCCGCGTCACGGCCCTCAGCCCTTCACTGCCCGGCCGGCGGCCCGGTCGGCGGACTGCTCGGCGGCGAGCAGCCGGTTGAGGATCCGGCGGGCCTTGGCGACACCGGCGTCCTGGCCGATGAGCACGTCGTGCTCGCCGCCGGGCCGCTCCCGCATCCCGGTCTCCTGCTCCCGCAGCGCGTCGGCGTCCTCGCGCAGCACGGTCTCCAGGCCGACCTCGAGCTCCTTGGTGGCCCACTCGGCGTCGACCGCGAAGTTGCGGCTGAACGCGTAGTAGTACCAGGTGGTCCGCTCGTCGACCGGGGTGATCCCGTTGAGCACCTTGATGAGGTGGCCCTCCTCGCGCGGGCGCCCCTGGGCGGTGATGCCGGAGTGCAGCACGTGGTAGCCCGGGACGTGGAACTCGGTGGCGTGGAACCGGTCGTACAGTCCCTCGATGCCCATGGTCCGCGCGTACAGCGGCGGAGCCTCGACGTCGGGCATGAACCGGTCCACGGTCACGACGTCGCCGTCCACCTCGACCGTGATGCCGTACTCCGGGATGTAGTCGTCGCCGACGGTCGTCTTGTGCAGGAACGTCTCGTGGGTGAGGTCCAGCAGGTTGTCGTGGATGAGGTCGTGACGGCACTCGAAGAGCATCGTGTGGGTGACCGTGGCCCACGCGGGGTCGTTCATCCAGTGCGTGTCGGGGACCAGGCTCTCGTCGGCGAGGTCCTCGTCGCCGGTCCACACCCAGATCCAGCCGTCCTTCTCCACGACCGGGTAACGCCGTACGCGGGCCCGTGCGGGGATGGCGGCCTGCGCGGGGACGCGGGTGCACACTCCGTCGGGCCCGTAGGCGAAGCCGTGGTACCCGCACTCGACGGAGTCCCCCACGGTGCGGCCGGCGGACAGCGGGTAGGCGCGGTGGGCACAGCGGTCGGCGAGGACCACCGCCGCGCCGTCCTGGGTGCGGTAGAGCACGAGGGGTTGCTTGCAGACGACCCTGCGCACGGGATCGCGAGTGACTTCCGTGGACCAGGCAGCGACATACCAGGTGTTCAGAACGAACACGGCCAGACCTCCTCTGGATGCAGTGCGCACACCGTATACAGTGGGTTCAGAGAAGACAACGGTCCGCGCGAGGTGGAATTCTTCGGCGGAAGCGGTATCCGGTTGGGGGTACGGCCCTCAGGGACGGAGAGCAGACGTGGAGCCTTTGCGCAACGATCCCAGGGACACCAGGCCGTTGGGCGTCCGCGTGTACGAACGACTCCGCGACGAGATCGTCTCGGGCGGTCTGGAAGCCGACGCCACCCTGGTGCAGGAGCAGGTCGCGGAGCGCCTTGGCGTGTCCCGCACCCCGGTACGGGACGCGCTGAACCGCCTCGCCCACGAGGGACTGGTCACCTGGCTGCCGGGCAGCGGATACATCGTCAACGCCCTCCAGCCCAAGGACATCGCCGAGGTGTACCAGGTGCGCCAGTCGATGGAGACGCTGGCCCTGCGCCTGGCCTGCGGGCGGCACGACCGGGCCCGGCTGGCCCGACTCGCGGCGGTGATCGAGGAGATGGCGGCCACGGACCCGGCCGACGCGGCGGCGCAGTTCGAACTCAACCGGGCCTTCCACCGGCTGCTGATCGAGCCCTGCGACAACGCGCTGCTCCTGCGCATGATCGACACCCTCTGGGACCACCCGGTCAACCGCCGCATCACCCGCTCCTACGTCCACGAGCCGGGCAGCGTCCCGGTGATGGTGAGCGAGCACCGCGCCATCCTGGAGGCCGCCGACGCGGCGGACGAGGACCGCCTGGTCCGCCTGGCGACCGAGCACATGTACACCGGCTACCGGCAGACCCTGCCCGTGGACAGCGGCCTGGAGCTGGTACCGGGGCCGGAGACGGAGCAGTCGCGCTGAAAGCCGGAAGGGGCCGCCGGCAGTGCGGCGGCCCCTCGGCACAGATCCCGGGTCCCGGTCAGACCGTTTCGGGGGTCCTGGTCTCCTCGGTGAAGTCGATCTCCGGCGGCGGGGTCCGGAACAGCCGGGTGAGATGGGCGAGGTAGAGCACGCCCACGGCGAGCCAGATCAGGCCCAGGGTGATGGCCTTGCCGTCGAGGCGCGTCAGCAGCCAGATGTCGACCGCCGCGCCGATCACCGGGAAGGCGACGTAGGTGAGCGGGTTCAGTCTGCGGCCCGCGCGGCGCTCGCGCAGGAAGGTGGCGATCACGCTGAGGTTCACCGAGGTGAAGGCGGTGAACGCGCCGAAGTTGATGAACGACGTGGAGGTCGCCACGTTGAGTCGCAGCGCGACCAGTCCGATCGCCCCCGTCAGCACGATGTTGACGGCGGGGGTGCGGAACCGTGGGTGGACGAACCCGAAGAAGCGGCGGGGCAGCACACCGTCCCGGCCCATCGCGAACAGCAGGCGGGAGGCGCTGGCCTGGGCGGCGATGCCCGAGGCGAACTGAGCGACCACCAGACCGGCCAGGAAGATCGAGGAGAACAGGCTCCCGGCGATCGTCCTGGCGATCTCGAAGGCGGCCGAGTCCGGGTCGGCGAAGGTGCTCCCGGGGTGGACGAGCTGGGTCGTGTACGCGAGCAGGACGAAGATGCCACCGCCGATCAGGGCGATGAGCATGATCGCGCGGGGGATGGTGCGCCGCGGCTCGACGGTCTCCTCGGTGAGGGTGGTGACGGCGTCGAAGCCGAGGAAGGAGTACGCGGCGATGGCGGCTCCGGCCGAGACGCCGACCAGGGTGCTGTCGTCGTTGAGGAACGGCGTGGCGCTGAACAGCCCTTTGGCGCCCGAGTGGCGGAAGACGTGGAGCAGCGAGAAGAGCGCGAAGAAGCCGATGACGAGGACCTGGAAGATCATGAGCAGGTCGTTGGTCTTCTCCGCGGTGCGGATGCCGCGCACGTTCAACGCGGTGGTGATCGCGATGAAGCCGACGATCCAGACCCAGAAGGGCACGCCGGGGAACTGGGCGTGCAGGTAGGCTCCGCCGATCAGCCAGATGACCATGGGCAGGAAGAAGTAGTCGAGGAGCGTCGCCCACCCGACGAGGAAGCCGGCCCTGGAGTCGATGGCCCGCCGCACGTAGGTGTAGGCCGAGCCCGCCACCGGATGGGCCGCGGCCATCTTGCCGTAGCTGTGCGCGGTGAAGATCATCGCGACCATGGCCAGCAGGTAGGCGGTCGGCACGGTGCCGTTGGTCGTCTGCGCGATGACTCCGTACGTGCCGAGCACGATCAGGGGGGTCATGTAGGCGAGGCCGAAGGCGACGACCGATCTGAGGGTCAGGGTCCGGTTCAGCGTCGGGGTGGGCTGTTCCATGGCGGGGCTCCAGGGGGCGCGTAGGGGCCGGGCGGGCTTCCGGGGATGTGTCGGCGGGCGTAGGGACGGGGCGGAGGCGGACGTGCCGGGCGGTCAGCCGCCGGCGCGGCGGTCCGGATTCCAGCGGCGGGGGTCGATCCGCCCCTGGTACAGCGGCAGTTCGATGGGGGCGTCACCGTCCTGGAACTGGTCCCACACGCGGTTGAGGCCCGCCGTGCCGTGGGTCCGGACCCGGGTGACGTCGTCGAGGTCGAGCACATCGGTGAGGACGGTGGGCAGGGCGTCGGGGGCCTCGACCCGTACCCGGCCCTCCGGGTCCACCACGAGACTGCGGCCGGTGCCGACCGGTCCCGCGGTATTGACGCTGATCACGTAGACCTGGTTCACCATGGCGTTGGCCCGGGCGAGGACCAGTTCCTGGGCACGGTCGGCGGTCGTCGTCATGACCGGATTGACAATCACTTCCGCGCCCATCCAGGCCAGATGCCGGGAGACCTCGGGGAACCACGCGTCGTAGCAGATCGCGAAGCCGATCCGGCCCGCCTCGGCCAGGTCGGCCACGACGAATCGGTCGCCGGGGTCGTACGGCTCGTAGGGGCGCCACGGGAAGACCTTGCGGTAGGAGGCCGCGAGCCGGCCCTCGGGCGAGAAGGCCAGAGCGGTGTTGAACAGCTCGCCCCGCGCACCACGCTCGCACACGCTGCCGGGCAGCAGCCAGATGCCCAGGTCACCCGCGAGCTCGGCGAGCATCTTGGTCCGGGGGCCGTCCAGCGGCTCCGCGGACTCCCGCAGCTGGGCCTCCCGTTCCTCCCGGGAGCCCTCCACGCCGCACAGGTGCAGCTCGGGATGAACCACCAGACGGGTCCCGGGGAACCTCGCGAGGAGGTCCTGGACCTCGTCGGCGAAGCCGGCCAGCGGCGAGCGGGAGGAGCGCGGAGGGGCCTGCGCGAGGGCGATGGGCAGGGGCCGGGACACGGGAGTCACCACTTTCGGACAGCAGGTGGCCTGATGGCGAAAAAAAATAGAGCACGATGAGCACTTAAACAAGAGTGTTCAAGATGAGCACTTTTGAGTACGGTGTCGCCATGCCCGGCTCCCCCGTGAACTCCCGCCCGGCGCGCGCGGAGCAGGCCACGCACGGCCTGAACGCGCCGCCGCTCACCGCCATCCGGCGGCTGTCCGCCCTGGACGCCGTACGGGCCCGTATCGCGCTCGCCGTCGATCTCGGTCTGCTGGCACCCGGTGAGCGGCTGCCGGGCAGCGACCGGATCGCCGAGGCCCTGGGCGTTTCCGAGATCACGGTCCGCCGGGCCCTGGTGGCCCTGTGCAAGGAGGGCGTGCTGGAGCGCAGACGCGGCCGCACGGGCGGGACGCTGGTGGCCGAGCGGCCCGCGCACTCGACGGTCGGGGCCATCGAGACGTACCGGGCGGCATCGGCCGACGTGCACCAGCTGATCGACCACCGGCTCGTCCTGGAGTGCGGGGTCGCCCATCTGGCCGCGGTCCGCGGCCTCGACCCGGAGTCCGCGCGGGAACTGGACCGGCTGGTCGAGGAGATGGACCGGGCCCCGAGCTGGGCGGAGTTCCACGGCTGCGACGAGCGGTTCCACATGGCGGTGGCCGCCGCGACCGGACTCGACTCCGTCGCCGAGCCCTACGGCGCCGTGCTACGGGAGCTGTACCGCTACTACCTGCCCTACCCGCTGGACTTCCTGCGCCACTCCAACGACGAGCACCGCGCCCTGGTGAAGGCGATTCTGCGCGGGGACGCGGCGGAGGCGGCCGAGGTGGCGCGCCGTCATGTCGAGGAACTTCACAAGAGCATGTTCATGGACCTCCTCGACCGACGCTGACAGCAACGGGCGGTCCACTGCCGCGCCGGGCGCACCCGCTGCCCCGGCCGGCCCGGCGCACCCGCGGCCGGTCCCGGCACCCCCACCCGGCCGCAGCCGCGTTCGCCCACGTCACCGAAGTGATCCGGGGCGGGCGCTTCGGTGGTCGGCGCCCCGGCCGCGATCACACTCGAGAGCACGACCGCGAAGCCGATCACGGCCGCACGCGGTGAAGGAGGATGCCATGTCCACCGCGCGCGAGGAGCGGGCCCGGGCGGCCGGGGAGGCCGACCGGCTGACGGCGCAGGGAGTGAGCGGGGTCGTCCTCACCATGGTGGACACCGCGGGCATCACCCGTATCAAGACCGTGCCGGTCTCGGCGCTGCCCGACGCGGTGCGGTGGGGTGTCGCCATGCCGCCGGTCTTCGACCTGTTCCTGGCCGACGACTCCGTCACCGGCGGCGGGCTCACCGGCACCCCCGAGGGCGACCTGCGGCTCCTGCCCGACCTCGACCGGCTGACCCCGCTGGCCGCCCAGCCCGGCTGGGCCTGGGCGCCTGCCGACCGCCACGACCAGCGGGGCAGTCCGTACCCCGGCTGTCAACGCCTGTTCGCCCGGCGGATGACCGAGCGGGCCGCCGAACGCGGTCTCGCCCTGCGGATGGGCTTCGAGACCGAGTGGGTGGTCGGCCGAGACACGGATCCGTCCCCGTCCCCGTCCCGCCCGGCCGCGGGCCCCGCGTACGGCATGGCACGCTTCGTCGAGCTGTCCGACTACCTGCGCGACGTGCTGGACGCCCTCGTCGCGCAGGGTGTCGCCGTGCAGCAGCTGCACCCGGAGTACGCGCCCGGCCAGTTCGAGGTGTCCGTGGCACCCTCGGACCCGGTCGGAGCGGCCGATCTGGCGGTGCTCGTGCGGGAGACGGTCAGGGCGGTCTCCGCGCGGCACGGGCTGACGGCGTCGTTCGCCCCCGTCATCGAGGCGGGAGCGGTCGGCAACGGTCGCCACCTGCACCTCAGTCTCTGGCAGGACGGCCGGAACCTGTGCCGGGACGGGGACGGCCCGCACGGCATGACGGCGGTCTGCGAGGCGTTCCTCGCGGGCGTCCTGCGGGAGCTGCCCGCGCTGCTCGCCCTCGGTGCGCCCTCGGCCGCCAGCTATCTGCGGCTCGAACCCTCGCGCTGGGCCGGTGCGTTCCAGTGCTGGGGCCCGGAGAACCGGGAGGCCGCGATCCGCTTCGTCGCCGGGGCACCGGACGCCGGCTGGGCGGCGAACGCCGAGATCAAGAGTTTCGACGCGGCGGCCAACCCCTACCTGGCGGTGGGCGGGGTCATCGCCGCCGGCCTCGCCGGAATCGACGCCGCCGCGACCCTCCCGCCGCCCGTCGTGGGTGACCCCGCCGAGGTGGGAGGTCACAAGCGGCTGCCCGCCTCGCTCACCGAGGCACTGGCGCACTTCGAGCGGTCGGCGGTGCTGCGCGAGGCGCTCGGGGAGCCGCTGTTCGGCGCGGTCGTCGCCGTACGGCGTGCGGAGGCCGCGCGGTTCGAGGGGGCGACCCCGCAGAGCATCGTGGCGGCCACCCGCCTGCGGTACTGACGGCCGGCGACCGGCCGCCGAAGGGCCCGCCCCGCCCTTCCTCCCGATGCTCCTGGCACCGGGAGGAAGGACGGCGGGTCAGCGGGCGGTCTGCGTGTGGACGTACTCGACGAGGTGCGTGAGCGCGTCGGGGTCGGTCGAGGGCATGACGCCGTGGCCGAGGTTGAAGATGTGGCCCTCCAGTCCCGCCGCCGCGTCCAGCACCTCCCGGGCCTTGGCCTCCAGGGCCTTCCGGGGCGCGAACACCACGGTCGGGTCGAGGTTGCCCTGGAGTGCCTTGCCGGGGCCGACGCGGCGCGCGGCCTCGTCGAGGGGGACCCGCCAGTCCACGCCGACGACGTCCGCGCCGGCCTCGCCCATCAGACCGAGCAGCTCGCCGGTGCCGACGCCGAAGTGGATGCGCGGGACGCCGTACCCGGCGACGGCCTCGAAGACCTTGGCGGAGGCGGGCAGCACCGAGCGGCGGTAGTCGACCGGCGAGAGGGCGCCCGCCCAGGAGTCGAAGAGCTGCACGGCGCTCGCGCCCGCCTCGATCTGCACCTTCAGGAAGGCGGTCGTGATGGCGGCGAGGCGGTCGAGCAGGTCGGCCCACAGCTCGGGGTCGCCGTACATCATCGCCTTGGCGTTCTCGTACGTCCGGGAGGGACCGCCCTCCACGAGGTAGCTCGCGAGGGTGAAGGGGGCGCCGGCGAAGCCGATGAGCGGGGTGGACCCGAGTTCGCGGGTGAGCAGGCCGATCGCCTCGGTGACGTAGGAGACGTCCTCGGGGGTCAGGTCGCGCAGCCGCGCGAGGTCCTCGCGGGTGCGCACCGGACGCTCGACGACCGGGCCGATGCCGGGCTTGATGTCCAGGTCGATGCCGATGGCCTTGAGGGGCACGACGATGTCGCTGAAGTAGATCGCCGCGTCCACGTTGTGCCGGCGGACCGGCTGGAGGGTGATCTCGGTGACCAGCTCCGGGCGCATGCAGGACTCGAGCATCGGGATGCCCTCGCGCACCTTGCGGTACTCCGGCAGGGAGCGTCCGGCCTGCCGCATGAACCACACGGGCGTGTGCGGCACGGGTTCACGCCTGCACGCCTTCAGGAAGGCGGAGTCGTAGGTGGCTGTCTGCGGCTGCCGGCTTGCGGGCGTCTGGTTGGCACTCACGCCCGCAAGTCTCGCATGCCCCCGATGACGCGAAGGCCCCGGTGTGCGGCCCCCGGACGGCGCCGCCGACGGCGGCGGGGTGTCTTGCCCTGCACAAAGGCCCGGTTCCCCTTAATCTTCCCGGCATGGCTGCGGCTCAGGGACGACTGTCGGACGGCACTGGCGGAATGGACGATCCGAAGGATCCGGGAAAGGGGGACTGCGATGCGAGCAGGGCGCCTCAGGCTCCGTTGCCCTTCCAGGCGGCGGTCGAGGCGCTGAGGTCCGCGCGGTTGCGGCCGCAGCTGGAGATCGAGCAGGTCCCGCCGCCGCAGCGGCTCGCCCCGTTCACGTACGCGCTGGAGGCCACGGTCGTCGACGGGGAGCAGGACCTGGCCGACGGCCGGCTGGTGCTGCTGCACGACCCGGCCGGGCACGACGCCTGGCAGGGCACCTTCCGGCTGGTGACGCTGGTGCGCGCGGAGCTGGAGCCGGAGATGGCCTCCGACCCGCTGCTGCCGGACGTGTGCTGGTCGTGGCTGACCGGGGCACTCCAGGCGCGCGGGCTGATGTACGGCGAGCCGAGCGGGACCGTCACGCGTGCGAGTTCGCACTACTTCGGCGGGCTGTCGTCCCGCCCGGCCGCCTCGCAGATCGAGATCCGCGCCTCCTGGACGCCCCGGGAGGGGCTGGGCGGGGCGCCGGACACCGCGGCGCACCTGGCGTCCTGGTGCGATCTGCTCGCCCAGGTCGCCGGGCTGCCGCCGGCCGGTCCGGGGGACGCGTCGGTGGTGACGCTGCCGCAGCGGCGCGGCCCGCAGTCGCGCTGACGGCGGACCCGTCCCCGCGCTGACGAGGGACGGGCACCCACACTGACGAGGCCCCGCACCCGCGCGCGAACACCTGTCCGGGCACCTCACCGACCGCTTGCCGTTTCTTTGTCGATACGGCCACTTTCAGGCAGGTATCGCTCCCGAACGACACCCAAGCGAACCGATTCGACCTTCGGATTATCGACAATGCGTTCGAATTAAACGCTCGGTCACTCACCAGATCGTGATCATTCTCTAAAGGACAACGGGTTTGGTGCCGAAGACCACTGTGACCTTGCAAGCACGGTTCTTCCCGGCTTCATCCCCACAAGCCGGCCCCGTCCCCCCACCCCCCCCAGGAGGCCTGGTGTCCGTTCTCCTCGAGCAGCCCGCAAGCCTGGTCGCCTACCGCCCGAACAAGCCGACCGCCATGGTCGTCGTGGCGGACCCGCGCGTGCGTTCCACCGTCACCCGTCATCTGTGGGCGCTCGGAGTCCGTGACGTCATCGAGGCGTCGTCCGTCGCGGAGGCCCGTCCCCGTATCGGCAACCCGCGTGACATCTGCGTAGCCGACGTCCACCTGCCCGACGGCTCCGGGCTCACCCTGCTGTCCGAGACCCGTGCCGCCGGATGGCCCAACGGCCTGGCCCTGTCCGCCGCCGACGACATCGGCGCCGTGCGCAACGCCCTGGCCGGCGGTGTCAAGGGCTATGTCGTCACCGGCACCCGCACCAACGTCGGGCTACCCACCCGGCCCGGCGCCGCCCCCATCGGCGCCGCCGCCGCCCGACTGCACCGCCGCCCCCCGGGCGCCCCGAGCCACCCGGGTGGTTTCCGCGAGCTCTCCGGCCGCGAGGTCGAGGTGCTGCGGCTGGTCGCGGAGGGTCAGTCGAACAAGGCGATCGGCGTCTCGATGGGCCTGTCCGCGCTGACCGTCAAGAGCCACCTCGCCCGCATCGCCCGCAAGCTCGGCACCGGCGACCGGGCCGGCATGGTCGCCGTGGCCCTGCGGACCGGCATCATCCACTGACCGTCCCGACCAGCCCCTTTCCCGACTTGTCCGTCGCCATCCCCGATCCCCGCTCGCCTCTCCCCCGTCCCCCCGACAGCACGTTCAGCACCCGCTCCGTCCGCCCGAGAAACCGTCCCCTCCCCCCGTCGTCCCCCCGGTCGCGCTCCGCGCGTACCCCCTGCCGGTCGTGCACCGGACGTATCACCTGCCTGACCGGTTTACGACCCCCCGGCGCCCGCCGACGGAACGTTCCGTCGGCGGGCGCCGTCCATCCACGGATACTCTTGACATGTGACCGACGCCCAAGAGACCGCAGCAGACAGCTCACTGCGAACCACCGGAGGCGCCCCTCCGGACGACGGCGGATCTTCTGACACCGGGGCGCCGATCCCTCTGCTCGAACCCCGTGAGGGCATCCCGCCCGTGATCGCCGACGCGGACGCGCTCGCCGAGGTGACCGCCGCGTTCGCGGCCGGCTCCGGCCCCGTCGCCGTCGACGCCGAACGGGCCTCCGGCTACCGCTACGGCCAGCGCGCCTACCTGGTGCAGCTGCGCCGCGAGGGCGCCGGCACCGCGCTGATCGACCCCGTCGCCTGCCCCGACCTGTCCGCTCTCGGCGGGGCGCTGTCCGGTGTCGAGTGGGTGCTGCACGCGGCCACCCAGGATCTGCCGTGCCTGCGCGAGATAGGCATGCTGCCGACCAGCCTGTTCGACACCGAACTGGCCGGCCGGCTCGCCGGGTTCCCACGGGTCGGGCTCGGCGCGATGGTCGAGGGCGTGCTGGGCTTCGTCCTGGAGAAGGGCCACTCCGCCGTCGACTGGTCGAACCGGCCGCTGCCCGAGCCGTGGCTGCGGTACGCGGCGCTCGACGTGGAGCTGCTCGTCGACCTGCGCGACGCCCTGGAGAAGGAGCTGGACCGGCAGGGCAAGCTGGAGTGGGCCCTTCAGGAGTTCGACGCCATCGCCTCGGCGCCGCCGGCCGAGCCGCGCAAGGATCCCTGGCGGCGTACCTCCGGGATGCACAAGGTGCGCCGCAGGCGGCAGCTCGCCGTCGTGCGGGAGCTGTGGCAGACCCGGGACCGGATCGCCCAGCGGCGGGACGTGTCGCCGGGCAAGGTGCTCTCGGACGCGGCCATCGTGGAGGCCGCGCTCGCCCTGCCGGCCAATGTGCACGCGCTCACCGCGCTGAACGGCTTCGGGCACCGGACCGGCCGGCGGCAGCTGGAGCAGTGGCAGACCGCGGTGGAGCGGGCCAAGGCCCTTCCCGAGTCGGCGCTGCCGCAGCAGGGGCAGCAGGTGACCGGGCCTCCGCCGCCGCGGGCGTGGGCCGACAAGGACCCGGTGGCGGCGGCACGGCTCGCCGCCGCCAAGACCGCGGTGTCGGAGCTGGCCGAGCGGCTGAACATGCCGCAGGAGAACCTCGTCGCGCCGGACGCCGTACGGCGCCTGTGCTGGGAGCCGCCGAAGGGCGCCGACGCCGAGTCGGTCGGCGCCGCCCTCGCCGGGTACGGTGCGCGGCCCTGGCAGGTGGAGCAGGTCACGCCGGTACTGGTGAAGGCGCTGGCGGCCGGAGGCGCCTAGCACTGGCGGCCAGGGGCGCCCAGGACCGTCAGGACCTGTCCGGCCGGGCGCGTCTCCCCCGTCGCCCGGGTGCCCGTGCCCTACCTGGTCGCCCCCTTCATGAAGCCGTTGTAGACGAAGCGCTGGAGGAACAGGAAGACGATCAGGGTCGGCAGGATGACGAGGACCGCTCCTGCCGAGATCGTCTCCCAGTGGGCGCCGAAGGGGCCGCGGAAGCGGAACAGGGACGTCGAGATCACGCCAAGATCCTCGGAGGGCATGTAGAGGAAGGGGATGTAGAAGTCGTTGTAGACGGTGATCCCCTTCACGATCACGACCGTCGCGATCGCGGGCTTCAGCAGCGGAAAGATGATCTTCCGGTAGATCGTGAAGGCGTTGGCGCCGTCCAGGCGTGCCGCCTCGTCCAGGGACAGGGGGATGGACCGGACGAACTGGAGGAAGATGTAGATCGACACGATGTCCGTGCCCATGTAGAGGGCGATCGGCGCCCAGCGCGTGTCGAACAGGCCGAAGCCGTTGACGATCTGGAAGGTCGCCACCTGGGTGGTGACGCCGGGGACCAGCGCGGCCACCAGGAACAGCGCCACCACGAGCTTCTTGAAGCGGAAGGTGAAGCGGTCGATCGCGTAGGCCGTCATGGAGCCGATCAGCACGGTGCCTCCGATGGCGAAGACCAGGATGAAGGCAGTGTTGCCGAACGCGGCGAGCATCCGGCCGTCCTGGAACGCCGTGGCGTAGTTGCGGAGGTTCAGCGGATCGCCGGGGAGCGAGAGCGCCCCGCCGTCGTCGGCCATCTCCTCCG
The DNA here is from genome assembly GCF_042896885.1 of Streptomyces sp. NPDC001231. NCBI lineage: Bacteria > Bacillati > Actinomycetota > Actinomycetes > Kitasatosporales > Streptomycetaceae > Streptomyces > Streptomyces sp. NPDC001231. The sequence goes on along the minus strand of NZ_JBIAXS010000018.1, from coordinate 72,750 downwards.
GCGTCTTCAGCGAGGTCAGCAGGACCACACCGAGCGGGAGCAGTACGACCACCGACGCGGCGGCCAGCGAGGCGTACACCAGGGTCCGGGCGACGATGCGGCGCGTCATACCAGGTCCACCCTGTCGTCGGGGACGAGACGCCGCTGGGCCCAGGTCACCGCAAGGATGATCAGCAGCAGCACGACCGCGGCCGCCGAGGCGAGCCCCGTCTTGTTGAACTGGAAGGCCAGCTTCACGGTCTGGATCACGAAGGTCTCGGTGCCGGTCGCCCCGCCGGTCATGATGTACGGGATCTCGAAGGCCGACAGCGAGCCGGAGACGGACAGGATCACGGTCAGGGTCAGCACCGGCTTGATACCGGGCGCGATGATGTGCCGGAACTGCTGCCAGCGGTTCGCCCCGTCCAGTTCGGCGGCCTCGTACAGTTCCCCCGGGATGGACTGGATCGCGCCCAGGAACAGGACGAAGTTCAGGCCCAGGTAGCGCCAGACGGAGACCCCGGCGAGCGAGGTGTTCGCGGAGACGGGCGTACCCAGCCAGGCGTGCGAGGAGTGCCGGCCGAACAGGGCCAGGACGGAGTCGAGGGTGCCCCCGTCCTGGAAGAAGTAGAGGAAGACGAAGCCGATCGCGACGCCGTTGATCAGGTACGGGAAGAAGAGCACGCCCTTGAAGAAGTTCCTGAACCGCACGTCGAAGCTGAGCACGGTGGCGAAGTACAGGGCGGCGACGATCTGCACGGCGGAGGCGGCGAGGTAGTAGCCGCTGACGAAGAACACCTCGAACAGCTCGGGGCGGGTGAACAGTTCGGTGTAGTTGTGGCCGCCGGTGTAGTGCAGCTCGGGACTCACCCCGTCCCAGTCGGTGAAGCTGTACGCGACCATGTTGGCGACCGGCGCGTAGGTGAAGGTGATCAGCAGGGCGAGCGGGGCGAGCAGGAAGAGCCAGGGGGTCAGCCCCCGCCGCACGCGCGCGCGGCGCGGGACGGGGGCCGGGGTGGCGGCGACGGGCGGCGCGGCCGGCCCGGCGGTGGTGTCCGTCATCAGGACCCCGCGTTCTTCCGCGCCGCCGTCCACTTCCCGCCGAGGTCGCCCAGGAAGCCGTCGAGGCTGCCCTTGCGGGCACCGCGCGCGAGGTCGACAAGGTTCTGCCGGTAGCCGGGCTTGTAGATGCCGACCTCGGACTCGTCGTCGATCAGCTTCACCCGGGCGCCCGCGGTGTCGTCCAGTTCGATGAACTTCACGCCCGCGTCCCGGTACGGCGTGAGGACCTCCGGCAGGGGCGCGTCCTTCAGCGGGGAGATGGCGAGGTTGTCCTTGTCGTAGCCGGACCGGTCGGTGAACCAGTCGATCCAGGCGCGGGCCGCGGCCTTGTGCCGGGAGTGGATGTTGACGGCCTGGTTGTAGTCGGGGCCCACGACCCCGCAGAACGTGCCGTCCGTCTGGGCCGGGAAGGGCATGAACCCGATGTCGCCGGGGTCCACTCCGGCCCTCTCGGCAGCGTCCTGGAACTGGATGATCGCCCAGGTGCCGAGCCACTGCGTGGCGATCTCGCCCTTGGCCAGCCGGGCCTTGGAGGCCTCCCAGTTGGTGGTGGTCGGGTCCTTCTCGGCCAGGCCCCGACGCACGATGTCGTACAGCAGGGTGTCGCCGACCCGCAGGTCCGCGCCCCGCGCCCAGGGATCGCCCTCGGCCAGCTTCGTCGTCGCGCCGGTGTCGCAGTGCACGGAACCGTTGACGTAGGTCCAGGAGGTGAGCGGCCACTGGGCGGCGAAGTTGGTGTAGTACGGGGTCGCGCCGGTCCTGTCCTTGATGGCCTTCAGATCGGCCAGGAACTGGGCGGACGTGGTGGGCCACGCGGTGATCCCGGCCCGCTCCCAGACCTTCTTGTTGTAGACGAAGCCGGGCATCACGCCGATCGGGCTCTGCCCGTAGACCTTGCCGTCGACCGTGGTGAAGTCGGTGAACCGGTACTTCTCGGCGCGCTCGGCCCGGGTGCCGAGCGAGGCGAAGAACTTCGGGTAGTCACTCTTCTTGATCACCCCGGGGATCATCAGGACGTCGCCGTAGTTCTCGGTGTTCATCCGGATCTTGACTTCGGACTCGTAGTCGGTGAGGGCCTGGAACTCCACCTTCACCTTCGGATACGTCCGGTTGAAGGCGGCGGCGTACTTCTTCATCGTGCCGTCCTGCACCAGGTCGGTGCGCTGGGTGAGGACGGTGATGGTCCCGCTCACCTTCGCGGGGTCGTCGGGTGCCTCGGCGTCCTGCCCCTTCGAGACGCCTCCGGTGCCGGTGCACCCGGTGAGCAGCAGGGCCGCGGTGGTCGCGGCGAGAAAAGTGCGGCGGTTCATGTGCGTCAGCTCCGTTCTGCGGACGGACGAGCACTGCGGATGGGCCGGCCGGACGGCCGGGTTGGCTGGTTCGGCACTCTGACAGCGCTTTCTCAACCGGTAAAGTCCGAAACTCGCCAACGCTGCTGCACCACAGGCCAGTTGGGTTGGACCGGTTTAGGGAGGGCGCATGCTTCGGGCCACACCGCTCACCGAGGGATGGATCCTGCGACACCCCGACGACGCGGGTGCGGCGCTCCCGGCGGCCGTGCCGGGCTGCGTGCACACGGATCTGCTGGCCGCGGGGCTGATCCCGGATCCCTTCCTCGGCCGGAACGAGGCGGACGTGGCCTGGGTGGGCCGCCGGGAGTGGACGTACGAGAGGCGGCTGGACACCGGCTCGGAGCACGAGCGGACCGACCTGGTCTTCGACGGGCTCGACACCGCCGCCGAGATCGCCCTGGACGGCGGGCGGCTGGGCCGGGTGCGCAACATGCACCGCTCGTACCGTTTCGACGTGACGGGCCGCCGGGGGAACCTGACGGTGCGCTTCGACTCCGCGTACACCGAGGCGGAGGCCGTGCGCGCACGTGTCGGAGAGCGGCCCTCCGCCTATGCCGAACCCTTCGCCCACATCCGCAAGATGGCCTGCTCCTTCGGCTGGGACTGGGGGCCGACCCTGGTCACGGCGGGCATCTGGCGCCCGGTGCGGCTGGAGTCGTGGTCCACGGCCAGGATCGAGCGGGTGCGCCCTGTCGTCACCGTCGAGGACGGCACGGGCGTGGTCGAGGTGCACATCGGGGTGGAGCGGACCCGCTCCGAGGCCCAACTCGCCGTCGAGGCCCGGGTGGGAGGGGTGCGGGCGCGGGCGGCTGTCGACGGCACGGCCGTGGCCGTACGGCTCCGGGTGCCGGAAGCCGATCTGTGGTGGCCCCGGGGGTACGGCGGACAGCCGTTGTACGAGCTGGAGTTGACGCTGCTGCACGGCACGGTGGTGCTGGACGCGCGGCGTCACAGGATCGGCTTCAGGACCGTGGAGCTGGACACCTCGGCCGACGAGCACGGCAGCGGCTTCACCCTCGTGGTCAACGGAGAGCGGCTCTTCGCGCGCGGCGTCAACTGGATCCCGGACGACGTGTTCCCCTCCCGGATCACCCGCGAACGCTACCGGGAGCGGCTCGGCCAGGCGGCAGCGGCGGGGGTGGACCTCGTCCGGGTCTGGGGCGGCGGGATCTACGAGAGCGAGGACTTCTACGACGCCTGCGACGAACTCGGCCTGCTGGTCTGGCAGGACTTCCCGTTCGCCTGCGCCGCCTACCCCGAGGAGCAGCCGCTGCGCGGCGAGGTGGAGGCCGAGGCCCGCGAGAACGTCGTACGCCTGATGCCGCATCCCTCGCTCGTGCTGTGGAACGGCAACAACGAGAACCTGTGGGGCTTCAGGGACTGGGGCTGGGAGCCGCGGCTGGCCGGCGACTCGTGGGGCGAGGGGTACTACCTGGGGCTGCTGCCCCGGGTGGTGGCCGAACTCGACCCGACCCGGCCGTACACGGCGGGCAGCCCCTGGTCCGGGTCCTGGGCGCACCACCCCAACGACCCGGCGCACGGCACGCACCACTCGTGGGAGGTGTGGAACCGGCGCGACTGGGCGGACTACCGGCTGAACGTGCCGCGTTTCGTGGCCGAGTTCGGCTGGCAGGCGCCGCCCGCGTACGCGACCCTGCGCCGCGCGCTGCCCGGCGAGGAACTCGCCCCGGACTCCCCCGGCATGCTGCACCACCAGAAGGCCGACGACGGCAACGGCAAGCTGGAGCGCGGACTGGCCCCGCACTTCGCCCTGCCCGAGGGGGACTTCGGCCGCTGGCACTACCTCACCCAGCTCAACCAGGCGCGGGCGGTGGCCACCGGCATCGAGCACTGGCGCTCGCACTGGCCGGTGTGCGCGGGCACCGTCGTGTGGCAGCTCAACGACTGCTGGCCGGTGACGTCCTGGGCGGCGATCGACGGCGACGGGCGGGAGAAGCCGTTGTACCACGAGCTGAAACGGCTCTACGCGGACCGGCTGCTGACCCTCCGGGCGCGGGACGGCGAGCTGGTACTGGCCGCGGTCAACCAGTCGGCCGCGCCATGGGCGGCTGAACTCACCCTGCGCCGGATGAACGTCGCGGGCGAGGTCGTCGCCTCCACGCGCACGGCCCTGCGCGCCGCGGCGCGCACGGTCGCGGACGTCGCCGTCCCGCCCGAACTGGTCCCGGCCGGCCCGAAGGAGTTCCTGGTCGCGGACGCGTGGAGGTCCCCCCTGTTCGAGCGAAGTCGAGAACTTGGGGGGGAAGCCGAGAGCGGAGGAGGCCTGCGGGCGCTGCACTTCCCGGTGCCGGACCGCGAATTCCTCTGTCCGCGGCCGGAGTTCGACGTGTCCGTCGCGCCGGACGCGGTCACCGTGACGGCCCGCACCCTGGTGCGGGACCTGCTGCTCCAGGCCGACCGGCTGCACCCTTCCGCACGGGCCGACACGGGGCTGGTCACCCTGCTCCCCGGTGAACGGGTGACCATCGGGGTCGACGGCTGGAGGATCCCCGGCGGCCGGGAGGCGGCCGACGCCGTCCGGTCGGCCCTGTACTGCCTGGAGCCCGCCCGATGACGGCACCCCGCGTCACCATCAAGGACGTCGCCGCCCGTGCCGGGGTGTCCAAAGGGGCGGTGTCGCTGGCCTTCAACCGCAAGCCGGGCCTTTCGGAGGCGACCCGCGACCGCATCTTCCGGGCCGCGCGCGAGCTGGGCTGGGCGCCGAACCCGGCCGCCCGGTCGCTGGCCGGCTCGCGCGTGGACGTGGTCGGGCTCACGATCTGCCGGCCGGCCCGGCTGCTCGGGCTCGAACCCTTCTACATGGAGTTCATATCGGGGGTGGAGAGCGTCCTCGCCGAGCACTCCTGCTCGCTGCTGCTGCGGCTCGTACGCGAACCGCGGGAGGAGGCGGGCCTGCTGGAGACGTGGTGGAAGGCACGGCAGATCGCGGGCTCGATCCTGGTCGACTTCGGCACCGACGATCCCCGTCCGGCCGTGGCGCGGCGGATCGGGCTGCCCGCGGTCGCCGTGGGACACCCGTCGCTGACCGGCGGACTCACCTCGGTGTGGACCGACGACGCCACCGCGGTCACCGAGGCCGTGCGCTATCTGGCGGCGCTCGGGCACCGGCGGATCGCCCGGGTCGGCGGCGCGGCGGCCCTCGGGCACACGGCGATCCGCGCGGCGGCGTTCGACGCGGCGGCGCGGAGCCTTCGGCTGGCCGGTGCGTGGCAGGTGGCGACCGACTTCTCCGGCGAGACGGGGGCGCGGGCGACGCGCTCGCTGCTGTCCGCGGCCCCGCCGGAGCGGCCCACGGCGATCGTCTACGACAACGACATCATGGCGGTGGCCGGACTGTCGGTGGCGGCGGAGATGGGCCTGCGCGTCCCGGCCGACGTGTCCCTGCTGGCCTGGGACGACTCCCAGCTGTGCCGGCTGACCCACCCGACGCTGTCGGCGATGAGCCACGACGTGCACGGCTTCGGCGCGGACGTGGCCCGCACGCTGTTCGGCATCCTGCTGGAGGAGGGTCCGGGCTCGCATCCCGTGCCGACTCCGGTGCTGACCCCGCGGGGTTCAACGGCACCGCCGGGAGTGTGACCTTCGCCGCTGTGGGCGCGGGGACTGGGCAGTCACATTACCCACGAGTAGCATGGAGGCTGAGCGCGCGCTCAGCGCTGCGCGGCAGTGCCGTCCCGCACCCTGGAGGAGAGCCATCGTGCCTCGTACCGTCAAGGACGTCGTCTTCGTCGACGGCGTCCGCACCCCGTTCGGCAAGGCGGGCCCGAAGGGCATCTACCACGAGACTCGCGCCGACGACCTCGTCGTCAAGGCGATCCGGGAGCTGCTGCGCCGCAACCCCGGTCTCGACCCGAAGAAGATCGACGAGGTCGCCATCGCCGCGACCACGCAGATCGGCGACCAGGGCCTGACCATCGGCCGCACCGCCGGCATCCTGGCCGGCCTGCCCACCTCGGTCCCCGGCTACTCCGTCGACCGGATGTGCGCGGGCGCGCTGACCGCCGTGACCACGGTGGCCGGCGCCGTCGCGTTCGGCGCGTACGACATCGCCGTCGCGGGCGGTGTCGAGCACATGGGCCGCCACCCGATGGGCGAGGGCGTGGACCCCAACCCGCGGTTCGTCAGCGAGAAGCTGGTCGACGAGTCCGCCCTGTTCATGGGCATGACCGCGGAGAACCTGCACGACCGCTACCCGCACATCACCAAGCTGCGCGCCGACGAGTACGCGGTGCGCTCGCAGGAGAAGGCCGCCAAGGCGTACGCCAACGGCAGCATCCAGGCCGACCTGGTCCCGATCTCCGTGCGCCGTACCACCCCCGAGACCGGCGAGACCGGCTGGGGCCTGGTCACGGCGGACGAGCCGATGCGTCCGGGCACCACCCTGGAGAACCTGGCCGGCCTCAAGACGCCGTTCCGCGTGCACGGCCGGGTCACCGCGGGCAACGCGGCCGGTCTGAACGACGGCGCCACCGCCTCCCTCATCGCGAGCGAGGACTTCGCCCGCGAGCACGGACTGCCGGTCAAGATGCGCCTGGTCTCCTACGCCTTCGCGGGCGTGGAGCCGGAGGTCATGGGCTACGGCCCGATCCCGGCCACCGAGAAGGCCCTGGCCAAGGCCGGCCTGTCGATCTCCGACATCGGCCTGTTCGAGATCAACGAGGCCTTCGCCGTGCAGGTCCTGGCCTTCCTCGACCACTACGGCATCGCGGACGACGACGAGCGCGTCAACCAGTACGGCGGCGCGATCGCCTTCGGCCACCCGCTCGCCTCCTCCGGCGTCCGCCTGATGACGCAGCTGGCCCGCCAGTTCGAGGAGCAGCCGCAGGTCCGTTACGGCCTGACCACCATGTGCGTCGGCTTCGGCATGGGCGCGACGGTCATCTGGGAGAACCCGCACTTCGACGGAGGCGACAAGTGAGCACCACCGCTGAGCTGTTGAAGGGCGCGGCCGAGCTGTTCCCGGGCGAGGTCGTCACACAGGCGCACGTGCGCCACTTCGACCTGCCCCGGGGCGCCGGGCGCTTCGCCCTCATCACGCTGGACAACGGCCTGGACCACACCAAGCCGACCACCTTCGGCCCGGCCTCGCTGGCCAACCTCGACTCCGCCATCGACCAGGTGGAGAAGGAGGCCGCGGACGGCGACATCGTCGGCGTCGGCATCACCGGCAAGCCGTTCATCTTCGCGGTCGGCGCCGACCTCAAGGGCGTGGAGCTGCTCAAGGAGCGCGAGCACGCGCTGGCCATCGGCAGGGGCGGCCACGAGGTCTTCAAGCGGCTGTCGAAGCTGGCCGTGCCCACCTTCGCGTACTACAACGGCGCCGCGATGGGCGGCGGCGTCGAGGTCGGCCTGCACTGCACCTACCGCACGGTCTCCGCGGCCCTCCCGGCGTTCTCGCTCCCCGAGGTGTTCCTGGGCCTGGTCCCGGGCTGGGGCGGCTGCACGCTGCTGCCGAACCTGATCGGCGCCGACAGGGCCGTCACGGTCGTCATCGAGAACAGCCTCAACCAGAACAAGCAGCTCAAGGGCAAGCAGGTCCACGAACTCGGCATCGCCGACGCCCTGTTCGAGGGTGCCGACTTCCTGGAGCAGTCGCTGGTCTGGACGACGGCGGTCCTCAAGGGCGAGATCGAGGTCGAGCGCCCGGTGATCGACCGGGGCGAGGCCTGGGACCAGGCCGTCGCGCGCGGCCGGTTCATCGCCGACTCCAAGGTGCACGGCGCGGCCCCCGCCGCCTACCGCGCCCTGGACATCATCGCCGCCGCGAAGAGCGGAGACCTCCAGCAGGGCTACGACGCCGAGGACCAGGCCCTCGCCGGCCTGATCATGAGCGGCGAACTGCGGGCCGGCATCTACGCGTTCAACCTGGTGCAGAAGCGCGGCAAGCGCCCGGCCGGCGCGCCGGACAAGAACCTGGCCCGCCCGGTGACCAAGGTGGGCGTGGTCGGCGCGGGCCTGATGGCCTCGCAGCTGGCCCTGCTCTTCCTGCGCCGCCTGGAGGTGCCGGTCGTCCTGACGGACATCGACCAGGAGCGCGTCGACAAGGGAGTGGGCTACGTCCACGCCGAGATCGACAAGCTGCTCGGCAAGGGCCGTATCAACCAGGACAAGGCCAACCGCCTCAAGGCGCTGGTCACCGGCGTCCTGGACAAGGCCGAGGGCTTCGCGGACGCGGACTTCGTCATCGAGGCCGTGTTCGAGGAGATGAGCGTCAAGCAGAAGGTGTTCGCCGAGGTCGAGGCGGTCGCCCCGGCACACGCGATCCTCGCGACGAACACCTCCTCCCTCTCCGTGACGGAGATGGCGTCGAAGCTGAAGCACCCCGAGCGGGTCGTCGGCTTCCACTTCTTCAACCCCGTCGCGATCCTCCCCCTGCTGGAGATCGTGCGCGGCGAGCAGACGGACGACGCCTCGCTGGCGACCGCCTTCGCGGTGGCCAGGAAGCTGAAGAAGACCGCGGTCCTGGTCAAGGACGCCCCGGCGTTCGTCGTGAACCGCATCCTGACCCGCTTCATGGGCGAGATCCAGAACGTCATCGACGAGGGCACCCCGGTCGAGGTGGCGGAGCGGGCGGTGGAGCCGCTAGGCCTGCCCATGTCCCCGCTGGTCCTGCTCGAACTGGTCGGCCCGGCGATCGGCCTGCACGTCTCGGAGACCCTCAACGAGGCGTTCCCGGACCGCTTCGCGGTCTCCCCGAACCTCAAGGCGGTCGTCGAGGCCGGCAAGCGCGGCTTCTACGTCTACGACAGCGGCAGGCCCGAGCTGGACCCGGAGGTCGCCGCGCTGCTCAAGCAGGGCGACACCGTCCTGACCGAGGAGCAGGTGCGGGCGCGGGTGCTCGACGCGGTCGCGCAGGAGATCGGCCTGATGCTGGCCGAGGGCGTCGTCGCCGAGGCCCAGGACATCGACCTCTGCCTGATCACCGGCGCCGGCTGGCCCTTCCACCTGGGCGGCATCACGCCGTACCTGGACCGCGAGGGCGTGTCGGAACGCGTGAACGGCAGGCGGTTCCTGGAGCCGGGCGTGGCGAGCGTTCCGGCATAACCCCTCCCGGCCCTCCACGGCGCTCCCGTCCGCCCCTGTCGCTCACCGCAGCGGCAGGGGCGGACGCGTACCGCCGGTCGTTCAGCGGCGGAGGGAACCGTCAGGTCACCAGGTGGGCATCGCCGGGTAATGGGCGCACGTCCCGGAGCAGGGTTCACGGGAGGACAACGACGTGTGCAGCCAGTTGTCCTCGGGAACGCCGTGCACGCGCACCGTCAGCGAGGCGGGCGCCGAGTGGATGGCGCTGAACACCGTCACGAACTCGACCGTGTAGGAACCGGGCCGCCAGTCGTGGGCGTGGGTGACCCGCCAGGTGCCGTCCTCCTGGACGGGTGCCTCGGCGATGAGCCGGCCCTGTTCCAGGACCATGACCTTCTGGGCGCCGCGCGGCGCCTTGCCGGAGAAACGGGGGCGCGGGCCGGTCCAGGCGTTCGGCCGCGGGCCCACGACCTGCGGCGGGTCGATGCGGTCGAGGACGTGGAAGTCCACCGTGGAGGTCCGTGAGACGGCGTTGCCGTCGGCGCCGAGCACCTGGACGGTGTGGGGTCCCGCGGGCCAGTTGACGACTCGGCGCCACTGCCAGGTCCCGGCGGCGGAGACGGCGGTGCCTCCGAGGTAACGGCCCTGCTCGTAGAAGAGGACGTAGCCCGTGCCGGCGGGTGCCTTGCCGGCCAGCTTGCGTGCGGCGCCGATCAGTTGGCCGGGTGCCGGCGAGGTGACGACGGGCGCGTCGGGCAGGCTCGGCGCCAGGGTGAGGGCCGTCTCGGGGTGGCTCATGGTGAACTCGGCGAGCACCGGAGGCATCGTGCCCGGTGTGAGGCGCCGGGGGTCGACGATGTCAGGCGGCAGGTCGGGCGAGTCGGCGACGACCATGGCCATCCGGCGGGCGACCTCGCGCGCCCCCAGGTCGTTGTAGTGGCTCGCGTCGATGATGCCGTCGGGATGGTTCGGGTGCTCGCCCGGATCCAGCCACCGGTAGAGCCTGCGTGCTCGCGTGGGCCCCAGTTCGGCGAGCATCGCCGTCGTGAAGGCGGCCATGTCGATCAGGGGGACGCCGTTCTCCGCCGCCGCCTCCCGGGTGAGTTCGGGGTATCCGTCATGGGTGTCCAGGACGTTCCCGGCCTCGGAGAAGGTGCAGCGGGCCGCCGGGGTGAGCAGCACGGGGACGGCGCCCTCGCCCCGTACGGCGTCGGTGTACAGGCGCAGGTACTCCTTGTACTCGCGTGGCCCGTGGTGGCGGTTGAGCTGGTTGATGCGCTGCTCGACGTTGCCGAAGGCCATCAGGACCAGGTCGCCGGGGTTGAGGACTCTGAGGAGGGTGGCGAACCGCTCGGTGAAGTAGCCGCGCAGGGTCATGGCGTCGCGGGCGTAGTTGCGTACCTCGTAGTGCTCGGTCAGGAATTCGCCGAGGTACTGCCCCCAGCCGGCGAGCGGTGCCTCCTCGGCGGTGCGCGACGCGGCCACCGAGTTCCCGATGATGCAGATCTTCCTCAAGTCTTCCTCTGTTCCGTCAGGCCGTGCTGTGGTCGGCGGGATCAGACGACGGTCAACGGTCCGAAGCCGGCGGTGACGTCCGGTGCGTGCTGCCGCATCACGCGCAGCCGGGAGTCCGTGCCCAGCACCGCCACGACGACCCGTCCGGCGTGGTCGAGGGCGAGGGCGGGCGGACGGGCCATCAGCACGTCGTGGTCCGTCCACTCCGGCGTCTGCTCACGGCCCTGCGTGGCGAGGACCGCGGTACTCAGCCGGTTGCGGCCGTTGCGGCGGGCGAGGACGACGGCGTCCTGCCGGTCCGTCGGCTGCCGCAGGGCCGCGATCCTGCCGGTTCCGCCGTGCCCGCCCAGCCGTTCGACGCGCTCGTTCCACCGGCCGTCCGGTCGCTGCCGTACCCACATCACTTCGCCGGACTCCTCCTCGCGGTAGAAGACCGCCATCCGGTTGCGCCCGATCTGCAACGGCGTGAGGCCGCCGACGGGCCGCCAGGCGTCCGGGTCGGCCGACGTCACACCGTCCTGGAGCTTGTAGGGGCCGTAGACGTCCTCCTGGAACCAGTGCACGCCGCCGGTACGGTTCGCGGCGAACATCTGGATCCGGCCCGTGGACTTCAGCACCGCGCTCAGGCAGTCCTGCATCCCGCGGCCGCCCAGGTCCTCCCAGGCGCCCCAGCCCTCGCCGGTCTCGCGGCGGGCGCTGATGCCGGATCCGAAGTTGCGCAGGAAGACATGCAGCCTTCCCGAGGGGTCGACCACGGCCTCCGGGACGCCGGCCTCCCGGCAGCGCCGCCAGTCCTTCGACCTCTCGTTGGGGTTGCCGAGGCTCTCCCAGGGCGTCGTCGCCCCGGTGTGCGCCTGCCGCCACATACGTACGGCCTCCACGTCCACCTGCCCGCCCGGTCCCGGGGTGCGGCGCAGGCCGACGAGGTGCACTCCGCCGTCGCGGTCCGCGGCCACGGACAGGGCCGGGCCGAGGCCGGCACCCGGCAGGAAGGCCGGCCCGCCCCAGCTGCCGCTGCCCGGCGCGCTCTCGGTCCAGACCGCGACCCGGCCGCCGAGGACGGCGTAGGCGGCGAGCCGGCCGTCGGCCTGGAGGTGGAGCCAGTCGGTGCCGCCCTCGTACCGGGTCCGCGTGCTCCATCCGTAGCGGCGGATGTCGGAGCCGTCGGACAACTGCCGGTCACCGCAGTAGCGGTGGCGGCAGTCGTGTCCGTCGGCGGAGGTGTACACCTCGATCACACGCTTCTTCTCGTCCCAGGCGTGCTCGGTGAGGTTGCTGGGCCAGAGTTTGTTGCCGTAGCCCACGCAGTGGTCCACGAGCGGGGGTGTACCGCCCTGCTGGATGTACTGCTCCAGGGCGGCCAGCGCGAACTGTGCCGTCGCGGTGTGGTCCTGGTGGTCGCTGGACGCCGGCCCGCGCTTGTCGTCCCAGGCGGTGTGCCACGGGTCGGGGTCCATCGTCCAGAACTGGGCGGGCCGCGTGTGGTGCAGCAGCTCGACCAGGGAGCGCAGCAGCCCGTCCCTGGTGATCTCCTGGGGCCGGCGCAGCGGGGACTCGGCGGAGATCAGGGTGAGCTGGGTGGTCGCCTGCTCGGTCCAGAGGGTGGCCAGCCGGGCGGTCGGCACGTCGGCCGCGAATCCGTGCTGGGCGTCGACCATGCGCAGTCCGAAGAAGAACAGCTGGACGTGCGGTGCCGCGAGCAGCGTCGAGCGCTCGGCCATCACTCCGGTCGAGAACGAGACGACGTCGCGCGCCCACTCGCTGTCGCGCTTGCCCGTCACCATGGCCGCGTACGCGGCGCGCAGCCCGTGCTGGCGCGCCTCCGCGTACCCCTCGTAGTCCGGTGGGCTGTCCAGGCGGTCGGGGTCGCGGGTGTCGATGTTGCGTCCGTCGGCCTCCGCGGCCGTCAGGTAGACGCTGGTGACCCGGTGGCCGGCCTCCAACGCCCGTTGCAGGTCGGGGTTGATGAAGTAGAGGTCGTCGTCCGGATGCGCCAGGACCTGGATGAGCGAAGCCTGTGACGTACTGCCCTCGGCGGACTGCATGGCGGTCTCCTCGGTCGCGGACGGGCGGGCGGTTTGCGGTGCGTGCGGTTCCGGGCTGCCGGAGGTCACAGCGGCCAGTCCGGCAGTCGGCCCTCGTGGGCGAGCCGGTTGCGCTGCGATCCGGTCTCGAACTGGCTCGGCACCGGGAAGTAGCTGGGCAGGAACGCGGCGAGGATGGCGTCCTGCTCGTCCTCGGGCACGTCGCCGTCGTGGTAGTCGTTCAGGCAGAACACGTCGTGCGGGCGGACGCTGAGGATCCGGTTCAGCCGGGGTGCGTGCTCGCTCAGGCCGACGTTGACGAAACCGCACGAGATGCTGCCGGGGACGCTGCGCAGTGTGTGGAACCCGTAGTAGTGGTGCAGCGAGGACGCCACGGACACGTCGCTGTGGCTGCGCAGCCGGTTGCCCGCGGTGGTCGCCACCGCCTCCTGGTAGTGCTCCTCGATGTCGGCCAGGACGCTGCGGCGCAGCGGGTGCGGCGCGTGCAGGAACGAGTGCACCAGCGTCTGCCCGAAGGACTCCTCGATGAGCGCCCGGTTGTTCTTCGCGGCGCTGATGTTGAACTCGTCCTCGTAGGAGGGCGGGGCCATCGGGACGGAGGTGGGCGACATGAAGTGCTTCGCCTGCCCGTTGCCGTGGAAGAACGTGCCGGGCTGGAGGGTCCGCCCGACGAACACGTCGTCGTTGAAGTAGAGGAAGTGCTCGGCCAGGCCCTCGATGTGGTGCAACTGGCTCTCGATGGCATGGGAGTTGTACGTGGGCAGCGCGCCGCGCCCGGCGAAGATCTCGGTGTGGTCCACGACGCGCACACGCGGGTGGGAGAGGTCGAGCCAGGGCGGTACCTGCTGGTCGGTGACGAGGTAGATGTTCCGGATCCAGGGCGCGTACATGTCGATGGAGCGCAGGGAGTAGCGCAGTTCGTCCCGGTCCCGGAACCGGGCCGCGCTCGTGGCCGCGTCCTCGGTCTCCATGCCCATGGCGGCCAGGACGGCGTTCTTGCGCTCCAGCCACGAGACGTCGGCGCCGTTCACCCAGGTGTAGACGGCGTCGACGGGGAAGTCGACGTCTCCGTGCAGCACGTGCCGGAAGGCGTCGATCGTCGGGTAGTGGCGGTTGCCGAGAGTGACCGGGCGCCGGCGCAGGGCGCTGTTCGGCACCCGGTCGCCGATGAGCGTGCGCGCGGGAGCCTTCAGATGCGCCCCGGAGTCGTCGTCGGGGTCGGTGTCCCAGAAGGACACGGTGCAGCCGTAGACGGCGCCGAGCCGCAGGATGCGCGAGTGGGAGACCACGTTCTGGTACACCCGGACACCGGACGAGGGAGTGTCGGCGTACGGCGCGACGAGACCGGCAAGGACGGTGGCCACCGTCTTCTGCCCCTCGTTGAGCACGGCGGCGTACACGGCTTCCTTCGCGTACCGTTCGGCGAGGGCCTTGAAGACCGCCTCGCGGTGCACGGCGTGCACCGCGACGGTGTGCCGTACGAGGTGGTCGCGTACGACGAAGTAGGGGACGTCGGCCTCTTCGAGCGCGTCGGCCACCAGGGCCAGGTTCTGCTGGACGACGTCCCACGGGGACTGCCACTCCATCAGGCGGCAGACCTGGCCGCCGTCCTGCACCAGGCCGCGCCGCTTGAGCAGGCGTCCTTCCAGCGCGCGCAGGTCGGAGGTGCGCACGGTGGTGGCCGGAGTGGCGGCCGCCGCGGGCACGATGCCGTCGGACCCGCTACGGAAGGCGTGCACGGCCTCGCGTTCGGCCTTGAGGACCGCGCGGGCGCCGCTGTCCCGCTGGGCCACGAGTTCGTGGAAGACGCGCTCCCAGTGGGCGGTGACCACGGTGGGCGAGAAGCGGCTGACGGACGCCAGGGCCGCGGTGCCCATCCGCTGCCGCAGCTCGGAGTTCTGGATGAGCAGCATCAGCGCGGAGGCGAGGGCGTCGGTGTCGCCGGGCGGGACGAGGATGCCGGTCTGCCCGTCGATGACCACCTCGCGCGGGCCGTTGGGCGCGTCATAGGAGACCACCGGGACTCCGGCCGCGTGCGCCTCCGCGAGGACCAGGCCGAACGCCTCGTTGCGGGAGGTGAGTGCGGCGATGCTGGCCTTGGCCCACTCCTCCGCCAGATGGGGGGAGTTGCCGTTGAGCTGCACGCAGTCGTGCAGTCCGAGCATCTCGATCTGGCGGCGCAGGGCACCGCTGAGCGGCCCGTCGCCGAAGATCCGCAACTGCCAGTCCGGGTACGCCTGCGCGACGGTCGCCCAGGCCGTGACGGCGTGGTCGATCTGCTTCTCCGCCACGAGCCGGCCGGCGATCACCACCGTCCGGGTCTTCAGCGTCGAGCGGGGCCGGAAGCCGCTGGGCAGGGCGTTGGGCACGACCTCCAGGCGGGGAGCGGCGTCGCCGAGGGTCTCGGCGAACCAGTCCCGGGTGCGCTCGCTCAGCACCGCCAGCGCGTCCAGCCGGGAGGCGTAGCGGCGCAGCGGCTCCCCGCTGGTGCCGCGCAGTTCGGAGACGCGGTGCTCCTGATGGACGGTGACGACGTGGGCGGGGGCGAGGTGGACGGCCAGCGCCATCAGCGCGGGGGTGGTGGTGACCAGGACGTCCGTGTCGGTGTCCTGGAGCGCGAGTTCGAGTTCCAGGTCCGACAGCCGGTTGAACGCCGACTCCCAGGAGGGGTCGACGATCCGGCTGGGCTGGGCGGCCAGTCCGGCCCACACCGAGTCGTCCACCGAGGTCCGGCGCACCGGGCGGGGCGGGCGGGAGGTGAGGTCGACCAGGTAGTCGACACGGACCCGCTCGTCGGGCGTGAAGAACTGCTCGCGCCTGCTCCTGAAGACGCTGAGCACCCGCACCTGGTGCCGGGCGGCGAGTTCGGAGGCCTGGTTGAACACGGCCCGTTCGGTGCCGCCGACGGCGTCGGCCGTGGTCAGCAGAAAGGTGATCTTCATCAGTCGGTCCGGCCCGCCTCGGGCATGCGCGTGCAGGTGACCCGGAAGTTGCCCGCGGGGGTGTAGCGCGGCTGGACGATCAGCGGCGCCTGGCCGGGCGGCGTGATGGCGAGGCTGCGCATGGCGAAGACGCGCAGCGGGTTGCGTACGTCGTGCAGCCTGCGTCCCAGCCGCATCGAGCGTCCGCTGCGGTCGCGCAGGACGACGTCCCAGTGGTCGGGGCGGCTGCCGCGGGGCGGCATCTCGCCCAGCGGGACGGTGACGCGGAAGCCGTCGGGGCCGAGCGCGGTGACCGCCTGCTCGATCCGGCGGCCGGAGGCGACGAAGTCCACCCAGGGCTCTTCGACCCGGGTGCCCAGGACGCGGAAGTCGACGGTGACCCCGGCGTGCGTCAGGTGCACCTTGGCCACTTCCACGGCGGGCCGTGCGGCGGTGCTGACCACCCGTGCGCTGCCGCGGAAGGAGCGGCCGAGCCGGTGGCGTTCGCCGGTGACCGGCGAGGCCGTCATCGGCTTGGTGGGTCCTTCGTAGGGCACGGGCGGCTGGAGCAGCAGCAGCGGGATCGTGCGCGAGCGGCGGCCGGTGTGCACCCGCAGCCTCAGCCGCCAGCGTCCGGTGCCGACGGGCACACCGCCGACGTCGGCGCCCAGCAGGACCGCGGCGTCGACCAGGACCTCACCGGCCGGGCCCTCGTGGAGACGGGCCTCGCCGGGGTAACGGCGGCGCCCGCGCTGCAGGACGACCTCAGCCCGCTCGGGCAGGCCCGCGCGGGCGGGCAACTCGGCGTGCAGGTTCACGGTCTGGCCGTCGAGGATCGCGGCGTAGCGCAGTCGGGCGGCACGCCTGCTGCGCAGCGGGAGGAGGACACCCAGCAGCCGGTTGCGCAGGGCGACGGCACCGGCGCGCAGGCGGCGGCGCGGACGACCGGCCCCGCCGGCGGTCGCGGCGGGGCGCTTGGATCGGGAGGTCATGAGCCCGCGTACCCCAGTTCTGCCGCAGGGGCCGGTCTGCGCGGCGCCACTGCGCCGGAGGTTGTCTCGAAGGGACTGGCTACTGGGAAGTAGTTTTCCAGGAACGCGGCGACCATGCGGGACTGGGCCTCGGGGTCGGCGGCGGTGACGGTGTCGTTCATGCAGAAGGTGTCGAAGTTGCGGCGGGCCAGAAGGGTGTCGAGCCGGTGCTGGGCCAGCCCGTCCGCCAGGTCGATGTAGACGTAGCGGATGTCACCGACCGTGGCGCGTGCCGAGTGGTAGGCGTAGTAGTGGTGCAGCGAAGAGGCGATCGGCACGTCGCTGGGCGACCGGAAGCGGGAGTGCTGGGTCACCCGGTGCGCCTGGTTGTAGACCTGCTCGATCTCGGCCAGCACACTGCGCCGCAGCGCGTGCGGCGTGTGCTTCATCTTCTGGGAGATGACGGTGCCGAAGTACTGGGCGATCAGGCCGCGGCTGTTCTTGCCCGCCGCGTTGACGGGCAGGTCCTGCGCGCTGGTCCGCCCGGACGGGATCAGGGCCTTGGACTGGAAGAACTTGGTCAGCCCGTTGGGGTGGAAGAAATGGCCCGGATGCACGGGCCGCCCGAAGAAGACGTCGTCGTTCAGGTACAGGAAGTGCTCCGAGAGCTCGGGTATGTGGTGCAACTGGCTCTCGATCGCGTGGGAGTTGAACGTCGGCAGCGCACTGGGGTCGGAGAAGATCTCGCGGTGGTCCACCACGCGGATCCCGGGGAAGTCCGTGCTCAGCCACGACGGCACCTGGCCGGCCGTGACCAGGAAGATGTTGCGCACCCAGGGCGCGTACTGGTGGATCGAGCGCAGCGAGTACCTCAGCTCGTCCCGGCTGGTGTAGCGGGCGTCGTTGGCCGCCTGCTCGTGCAGAGCGCCCTCCCGGGCGGCGGTGAGCTGCCCGCGGGCCGCGTCGCGGCGGGCCCGCCAGACGGTGTCCGAGTCGTCCACCCAGGTGTAGACGACGTCGATCGGGAAGAGGTGGTCGTCCGGCAGCGCGGCCACGAACTCGGGCAGGGTGCGCGCCCGGCCGGTGGTGTAGGGGCCGGGCACCGCGCTGAAACGCTTCTGCTCCGCCCAGCAGCGGCCCGCGTCCAGCGGGACCTCGGTCGCCACCTTGTTGGGCCGCGGCGCGACGAGCAGGCCGTCCTGCTCGGTCCAGAACTCGATGTCGCAGCCGTACTCACCGCCGAACACCAGGCGCGCGCTGGGGTCGCAGACGACCCACGTCACCCGCAGCACATCCTGCCCGCGCAGCGCCCGCCAGCTTCCCGGCGCGGACCCGGGACGCAACTGCGCCGGGGAGGTGCCGACGTATCCGGGATGCTCCACGAAGGCGAGCTGGAGCAGTTCCTCGAAGTCGGCCCGCCGCCGGGCGGGAACGGCCACGCACGGCACCACGGGCGACTTCGCGCCACGGACGCAGAAGTAGTCGATCCCGGCCTCCTCCAGCAGGGAGACCACGATGTGGAGGTTGCGCGCACGGGCGGCCCACGCGGTGGCGCCGGGCACCTCCACCGCGCGCAGATGCTTGCCGGCTTCTCGTACGACGCGCAGAGGACCGTCGGACGTGCGCCTGCCGCCTCGGCGCTGACCGCCCATCGCCCGCATCATGACGGCGGAGCGCACGGCGTCGGCGGAGGCGAGTGAACGCTTCACCGATGTGCGCAGTGGGCCCGGTATCCGGCGCCGAGCCCCCACGGGAACCAGCGACCGATACGCCGACACGAGCGCACTCGCCTCGGGATTGTTGAGGCTCACCCGACTTCCGCACCCACCCAGCTCGAGGCCGGCACAGAATGCCCGGCGCACGTCCCCCGCCCTGCCCGCGGCCTTCACCTCATGTCGACCAGCGGTACACCTGAGGCTTACCGATCAGACAGAATGTTTACATCTGACTCTCAGACTGTCCAGAAGTAATCGGTTTCTGCGAACCATCTGTCATAAAGGCCACATCTGTACAACCTTTTTGCGGAACGCCTGCGCAACCGGTGCCGGACGGTATGTCAGACCCGCACCCAGTCCAGCAGCACCAGGCCCGGTTCGGGTGCCTGCCGGGCGAGGCGGAGCGCGCCGTCCGGACCGAAGGCCGCCACCACCACCCGGCCGTATCCGTCGTGCGCCAGGGCCGGCGCGCCCGCGGCGTTCCCGCCGGCGTCGGTCCACCACATGCCCGACGACTCGGCCTCCGTGCCGCACACGCCGAACAGGATTCCGCCGGCCGCGCCACGATGAGCGATCACCGTGCAGTCGTATCCGTCGACAGTGGTGCGCAGCACAGCGTTGGCGCCGTCCGAGGGCGTGCCGCCCAGCGTGACGAGCCAGGAGCCGCGGCGGTGAGAGAGCAAGCCGGATCCGGACGCGTCCGTCCAGAAGCACGTGAGCCGTCCCGGAGCGGTCTCCACAGCGGTGACGGACCCGGGCAGCGGGCCCGGCCGCATGTCGTGGGAGCGCTGCGGCACGGCGCCGGGCTCCGGCTGGACCCAGTGCGCGAGCGCGTCGGCGGTGGGGGCGAACACCTCGACATGGCCGGTGGACGTGACCGCGGCCGCCAGTCCGTCCCGCAGGTCCGAGCCCCGCAGATCGGTCCAGGGCTCCCAGCCGCCGCCCTTGCCCTCCCGGCGCATCATCAGCCCGCCACCCGCGTTGCGCACGAAGACGTGCACGGTGCCCGTGGCGTCCACGGCACCCGCGGGCGCCCCGAGCCGGGCCGTCCTGTCCGGTTCGCGGTGCGGATTGCCCAGGGAGCGCCATTCGGTGACGGGACGCCCGCTCTGGTACTGGATCGCGTGCACCACGTCGACGCGCACCGCGCCGTCGGCGCCGCGCCGTTCCCGGCGGCCGAGGAAGTGGACGTAGGTGTCGGCCCCCTGGGCGACGGTGAGATGCGTGAGGCCGGCGACCGGAAACAGGTCCGGCCCCAACCAGTCCGGGCCGCCCGGCCGGGTCTCGGTCCAGCGCAGCAGTCCGTCCCGGCAGCGGGCGTAGGCGGCGAGCCGCCCGTCCTTGCCGCGCACGAGCCAGCTTCCCTCGACGGCACCGGTCACGACGGGAGATGACGCGGCCTCGGCGGGCGGAGCGGAACGACGCCCCTGCGCCACCCGCGCCGGCCGGCCTCGCATCGCCATGACGGACCCCCTGGAAGAACCCGCCCGAATTCGACGCGGGGACATGAAATTCTCACATCACATGAACAATACATACGCGTTTCCGGCGTGAATCGGTCCCGGAACGCGGCGCCGCGACCGCGGTCGGCAGTCACTTCAACACCCGTCGGCGCGGCGTGTGATGTATGCCACTGCCGTACAACGCCCCCCATGGGTCACGGGTCTGTCCGATAGCCCGAGCGCTCCCTGCCCGGGCATGAGGAGACGAGGACAGCGCGCCATGACAACCCCAGCCGTCGAGAGCCCCCGCAGCCCGCACCGGCCCGACCAGGACGGGACTCCCCGTCGCCGGCGTCGCACCGGCCGGTGGATCCTGCTCTCCATGGCCGTGCTGGTCGCGGCCGGGGCGGGGACCGCGTACTGGCTGTACAGCGGCCTGAACGGGAACATCAAGGGCGTCGACATCGAAAAGGCCATCGGCGACGACCGGCCCGAGAAGCTGCCCACCTCCGGGCAGAACATCCTGATCCTCGGCTCCGACTCCCGCGCCGGCGACAACGCCGCGCTCAACACCGGCAAGGTGGCCGGCGCCCGCTCCGACACCGCGCTGATGATGCACATACCCGAGGGCCGCACCCAGGCCGTCGCCATCAGCATTCCGCGCGACACCCTGGTGACCCGGCCCGAGTGCACGAAGTCCGACGGCACCACGGTGGCGTCGGCGAAGCGCGTGATGTTCAACTCCATCTACGGACAGGTCGGCCCGGCCTGTGTGGTGAAGACCGTGGAGCAGATGTCCGGCATCCGCATGGACCACTACATGGAGATCGACTTCGCCGGCTTCCAGGGGCTGGTGGACGCGATAGGCGGGGTCACCGTCACCGTGGACCAGGACATCCACGACAAGTCCAGCGGCCTGGACCTCACCGCCGGCACCCACCGCCTGGACGGCACCCAGGCCCTGCAGTTCGTCCGCACCCGGCACGGCATCGGCGACGGCAGCGACCTCGGACGCATCAGCCTCCAGCAGCAGTTCATGCTGGCCCTGCTGAGCGAGATCAAGCAGCAGGACCTCCTGGGCAGCCCCACCAAGACGTACAAGATCGCCGACAAGCTCACCGCGGCCCTCACCACCGACTCCGATCTCGCCTCTCTCACCAAGCTGGCGGAGTTCGGACGCAGCCTGAACGGGGTCGACCCCTCCAGCATGGAGACGATCATGCTGCCGGTGAGCTACGACAAGATCGACCCCAACCGCGTCGTGGCCGCGGAGCCCCAGGCGACGGAGCTGTGGAAGGCGCTCCGCAACGACTCCACCATCCCTGAGTCCGCCAAGAAGTCCCCGGCGACGGGCGGTTGATCCGCCCAGGGAGGCCGCGCGCATCCACGGGCCGGCCTCCGCCGGGCGGGACGGGTCGGGCGAGAAGCCCGCGGGCCCACGAGTCACGGACACTGGTACCGCGTCTGATCCCGACCGGAAGGACCGACCCAGGATGCCGACCCTGCTGATCGTCGACGGGGCCAACGTCGTCGGCTCCGTCCCGGACGGGTGGTGGCACGACCGGCGGGCCGCCGCCGAACGCCTGCGCGACCGGCTCACCGGGTACGTCGAGGACGGCGTTCCCGGCGTGCCCGGTCCGCTGGACATCGTCCTGGTCCTGGAGGGCGCCGCGCGAGGCGTACCGTCCGTGCCCGGCGTACGGGTCGAGGAAGCCCCCGGCAACGGCGACGACCACATCGTCCGACTGGCCGCCGCCGCGGCGGACCGGTCCCGCGTGGTCGTCACCGCGGACCGCGAACTGCGCCGCAGAGTGACCGCGGCGGGCGCCACCACGGTGGGTCCCCGCACGGTGTACGGCCCCGGCGCCCAGGACACCTCCGGTCGGGAGCGTTGACCGCGGGTCCGGGCGGGGCCGGGATCCCGGTGCCGCGGCGGGTCAGTTCAGCGTGGCCTGGTACAGGGCCACGCAGGCGCTGGCCACCAGGACGCCCAGGACGATCCGTTTGAAGCGGGTGGGATCCGTGCGGGCGAAGAGGCGGTCTCCCAGCCACCAGCCCACCAGCAGGCCGGGAAGCCCCGCACCGGTCAGCAGGAGGCTGTCCGTGGTCAGCCGGCCGACGGCGAGGAATCCGGCGAGGGCCAGGGCGTCCTGGACGCAGAACGTGGCCTGGAGGGTCGCCCGGAACTCCCGGGGCGCCAGGCCCATGGCCTGGAAGGTGGCGACCAGCGGCGGCCCGTTCATACCGGTCGCGGTCAGCAACGCCCCGCTGGCGAAACCCGAGGCGATGGTGGGGCCCGTACCGCGGCGGAAGGTCAGGCCGCGGCCGATCAGGACGGCGAACACCAGCACCACACAGGCGATGAGGGCCGACAGCGAGCGGGCGCCGAGCACCGTCACCGCGAGCAGCCCGAGCGGCATGCCCACCAGTCCCGCCGCGCTCACCAGGCCCGCCGTGCGCACACTGACGTGCTCCCTCTGGTGGACGCAGACCGCCAGCGAGAGCACCCCGCCCAGCGCGGTGACCACGACGATGGCGTTCTGAGGGCTGGTCAGCAGGGTCAGCAGCGGCACCGCCACCAGCGCGAACCCGAAGCCGCTCAGCGCCTGCGCGAACGACGCCAGCGCGGTGACCAGCGCCACCTCGGCGATCAGGGTCGTCGTCACCCGCTCCCCCTCCGGCCGCTGCCGCCGGGGTCACCCGTCCGTCCCCGTACCTGCCCGAACCCTACCGAGCAGGAGAGCGCCGACCGCCCGGGGGGTGCTCGCCGAACGGCCCCGGCACCGTCGTCATCTGCGCAGCAGCAGCGAGGTGACCCTCAGCCGGCCGCTGTGGATCCACACGTCCGAGTACTCCACCGGACGGTCGTCGGCGAGGTAGGTGACCTGCTGGAGGTACTGCACGGGGGCGCCCTCGGGCAGTGCCAGGGCGTCGGCGACATCGGCGGTGGCGGCCTCCGCGCTGAAGGTCCGGCGGGCCGTGGCGATCTTCAGCCCGTAGGTGCCCTCCAGGACCCCGAAGAGACTGGAGGTGGTGAAGTCCACCTCTTCGATGCCGGGCGCGACATCCGTGCGTACGAAGTTGAACAGCAGCGCGACCGGCCCTTCGCCGGTGCTGCGCACCCGCACCAGGCGCAGGACGCGGGTACCGGGCGTGACGTCCAGCAGGGCCGCGACGGGCCGGGGCGGAATGATCAGCGAGCACTCCCGCACCGACGTGGTGGTGACGACTCCCTGGCTGGCGAAGTCCTCGGACAGGGTGCTCAGCTTCTGGGCGATGGCCGGTTCGATCGTCGTCGAGGTGACGAACGTGCCGCGCCCGCGCACCTGCCGCAGCAGGCCCTCCTCGATGAGCGTGGTCAGGGCGCGCCGCAGGGTGCCGCGGCTGACGCCGAACTCCTGAGCCAGTTCCGGCTCGCTCTTGAGGCGGTAGTGCGCCGGCCACTCGCCGCTGGCGATACGCAGTCGGATGTGTTCCGAGATCTGGACGTGGATCGCCGTGGGGACGTCACGCTTGATGCCCGGAAGCCCCCCGTTGTCGGCCGTCACAGTCGTCGCATCTCCTTCTCCGGTCTCACCGGAGGACGGGCGTCACTCCGGAAAATGGGGAGCCGCACCCCGGCCGCGGGGTGCGGGCGGGGTGCGGCGGCAGTGGCCGGTCAGTAGCTGACGGTCGACTCGTCACCGGTGTCGGTGACGATCGCCAGGCCGGCGCTGGTCCCGAGCAGCGAGGCACCCGCGCGCAGGAGTTCCAGGCCCTGCCGGTAGGTCTTGATGGACCCGGACGCCTTCACCTGAACCCCGTTCCGCGCCCGGTCAACAAGGTAGCGAACGCTCGTGGGGTTCGCAGTCTCGATCTGTCCGCTGCTGGCGTTCTTCAGGAAGGCGGCGCCCGCCTCCATGGCGAGCTCGACGGCGGCCTCCTTCTCGTCGTCGGTGAGCAGCGGCAGTTCCAGCATGACCTTGACGGGCAGGCCCGAGGCCCGGACCACGCCCGCGATGTCCTCGCGGAAGTCGTCGTAGCGGCCGCTCTTGAGCCAGCCGACCTGGACGCCGATGTCGAGTTGGGTCGCGCCGAGCCGGGCTATCTCCGCGGCCTCGGCGGCCTTGCCCGCGCTGGTCATGACGCCGACGGTCGGGAAGTCCAGGGCGGAGGCCACCCCGACCCCGGTGCCGCGCAGCTCGGCCACCACGACGGGAAGCCAGGAGGCGGGAACCATCGCGGCGTTGAAACCGTGGGTGACCGCCTCCTGGGCGTGGGCGACCATGTCGTCGCGGGTCGCGTCCGGATCGATCTTGGTGTGCTGGATGTAGGGGGCCAACTCGGCGGGGGTGAGGTCGAGTTCGGCAGCGGTGACGGTCGTGGTGGACACGGAGTGATCTCCCTGTGTGGAGGGCGGTGGGCCACCCGGCGAAACGGCCGCCGGGTGCTTTCGACGGACGGGCCGTCGCGGAAAACAGGAGCCGGGACGTGGGGTCCGGCGGCGGCTCAGAGCTTGGAGGCGTAGTGGTCCGGGACGACGACGCCCTCGCCGCCGAACCACCGGGGGGCGTCGACGCCGCAGAACAGGCCGATGTTGCCCCAGGGTTCGAAGGCTCCGGTGCGGACGACGACCTTGGCCTGCCGGGCCAGCTCGCCGAGGACCTCCGCGTGCGGACGGGTGGTGAACTCGGCGTCGGAGAAGCGTTCGCGCAGCCACGCGTCGAGCCGAGGGTTGTGGGTCGGGACGTCCTCGGCGCGGACCACGCCCTCGACGACCAGTTCGTCGGCGATCAGCCCGAGCACCGTCCGCAGGTCCGGCAGGTTCTCGGCGAGGGCGAGATCGACGCGGTGCGCGTCCCGGGGGATGGGGAAGCCGGCGTCCACGACCAGCAGCAGGTCGGTGTGGCCGAGCGTGGCCAGGGCTCCGCTCAGTTCGGCGTTGAGGATGCCGGAGCGTTTCACGGTGGGTTCCTTTCGATGGGGTCTTCGCAGGTCGGCTGTGGGGCTCAGGCCGCCGCCGGCACCGCTCCGGTCGCGAGGGCCATGATGGATTCCTCGGTCGCCTCCGCGGTGTCGACGCAGCTCACCAGCCGGCCCTCGCTCATCACGGCGATCCGGTCGGTCAGGGTCAGCAGTTCGGGCAGGTCGGAGGAGGAGCAGAGGATCGCCAGGCCCTGCCGGGCGAGGGCGATCAGCTGCTCGTAGATCTCGGCCTTCGCCCCGATGTCCACACCGCGCGTGGGCTCGTCGAGGATCAGCACACCGGGGTTGATCGCCAGCCAGCGTCCGAGTACGGCCTTCTGCTGGTTGCCGCCGGACAGGCTGGTGATGGGCTGGCTCATGGTGGCGGTCTTGACCCGCAGCCGCTTCGCCTGGTCGGCGGCCTGCGCGTCGAAGGCACGGCGGCGGACGATCCCGAGCCGGCTGAACGTCCTCGTGGTGAGCGCGCCGATGTTCTCGCCGACGCTCATGGTGGTCAGCAGCCCCTGGGCACGGCGCTCGCCGGGCACGAACGCGAGCCGCCGTTCGACACTGGCGATCGGGTTGCGCCGTTCGTAGGGCCTGCCCAGCAGTTCCACGGTGCCGCCGGTCCCGCGGTCCCCGCCGAAGAGGTTGTGCAGCAACTCCACCCGGCCGGAGTCCGGCAGTCCGGCCACGCCCAGGATCTCGCCGGGGCGCAGGTCGAAGGAGACGCCGCTGTGCCGGCGTCCGCTCAACTCACGTACCTTCAGCACGGGTTCGCCGCTGGACTCGGTGCCGCGCTCCGAACGCCGGGTGAACTGGCCCAGTTCACGGCCGACCATGGCGGCGACGGCCTGGTCGGGGGTGGTCTCCGCGCTCCGCCAGGAGGCGACGTGGGTGCCGTCGCGCAGCACCTGGATGTGGTCGGCCAGGCGGAACACCTCGGGCATACGGTGCGAGACGTAGAGCATGGTCGTCCCGGCCGCCTTGAGCTTGTCCATCAGGGCGAACAGCCGGTCGGCCTCGGCCGGGGTGAGCATGGCCGTGGGTTCGTCCAGGATCAGCACGCGGCAGCCCCGGGCGATGGACCGGGCGACCACGATGAGCTGCTGGGTGGCCAGGTCCAGGGTCCGCACGGAGGCGTTCGGGTCCAGGCGGAGGTCGAGTTCGGCGAGGAGTTCGCTGGTGCGCTCCAGCATGCGGCGCCGGGAGGGGAACCAGCGGTTGCCGGGCTCGACCCCGCTGAGCACGTTCTCCGCCACACTGCGGTCGGGCAGCAGCGACAGTTCCTGGGGGACGATCGCGACGCCGTGCCGGCCGAGCATGGTGCTCGGGTCGAAGGACGTGACCTCCTCGCCGAAGACGGTGACGCCGCCGTCGCTGGGCGGCTGGAGGCCGGCCAGGATCTTGAGCAGGGTCGACTTGCCGGCCCCGTTCTCCCCCAGCAGGGCGGTGACCTCGCCCGCGGGGACGTCGAAGGAGACATCGCTGAGGGCGCGTACCGGGCCGAAGTTCCGGGACAGGCCCCGGATCCGGACGGCTGGGGCGGCGGCCGGCGGGTTGCCGGGAGGTGCCGAGCCGCCCGTGGCGGCGTCGCGGGAGGCGGTGGTCATCAGTCCTCCACCGTCGCGGCGTCGAGGTTCTTGCGGGTGATGAACTGCGCGCCGGTGTCCACACCGGTGATCTCGGTGCCCTTGGTGAGGAAGTCGTACAGCACCTTGACCGCCTGGTAGCCCTGCTCGGACGGGTTCTGGCTGATGGTGAAGTCCAGGACCCCGCGGTCGATGTACTCGGCGGTCTGGGTGAGCAGGTCGAAACCGCCCATCGTGATGGCGTCGGCGCGTCCGGACTGGGCCACCCACTTGGCGGCGGCCGTGGTCGAGCAGCAGTCGAGCCCGGCGACGGCCACGACACCGGACTGACCGGACATGGTGGACTCAACGGTGTTGTAGGCGGCGTTGGGTTCGTTGCCGACGTTCACCGGCCCGACGACCTTCAGATCGCTGCCCGCCAGCCCTTCCTTGAAGCCGTTGAACCGGTCGTGCGACCAGCCGGCGCCGGTGTCCACGGAGAAGACGACGACGGACTTGCCCTTGCCGGTGCCCTTCAGGTCCTTGAGCAGCTGCTGGGCCTCGGCCTTGCCGGAGGCCTTGAGGTCCTGGCCGACGAAGCCCATCTGCTGGGAGTCGGGGTTGTCGGTGTTGAACGAGATGATCGGGATGCCCGCCTTGTAGGCCTGGCTGATGACCGGCTTCAGCGCGTCGCTGGAGGCGGAGGAGACGGCGAGCCCGTCCACGGCCTTCTGCTGGATGAGCGTCTGGAGCTCGGAGACCTGCTTGGCGGCGTCGCCGCCGGTGGGGCCGATGAGGGAGACCTCGGCCCCCAGCTCCTTGCCGGCCCGCTTCATGCCACTGCCGATCGGTGTCGCGAAGGCGAGGGACGGGTCGTGGTAGCTCAGCTTGATGCGCATCGGCTTGTCGTCGTCGATCCGCTGCTGGATGTACGAAGCGAGCTTGAAGGAGCCGTCGCCGGAGCCGGAGCCGGCGGCGTCGCCGGCGGTGACGGCGCCGCACGCGGTGAGGGTGAGAGCCGCGGCGGCGGCCGTCGCGGCGACGAGGGATCTGAGGAGGGTGCGCGGGGACATCGTGACTCCCTTGTCGTGTCCGTGGGTCTGTGCGTCTGCGTGAGGTGGGAAGCGGACGGCGGTCAGGCGCGGGTCTTGCGCTTGCGCTGCCAGGTGTCGGCCGCGACGGCGGCGACGATGACGAGACCGGTGACGACGGTCTGCCAGAAGGAGGAGATCCCCTTGATGTTGAGGATGTTCTGGAGCAGGCCGATGAAGGCGACGCCGATGACGGTGCCCCACATGGTGCCGGAGCCGCCGAAGAGGGCCGCGCCGCCGATGATGACGGCGGAGATGACGGTGAGTTCCAGCCCCTGGCCGGTCACACCCTGCACGTAGGAGAGGAAGGACAGGCCGAGTACGCCGGCGAGGCCGGCGGTGAAGCCGGACAGGACGAAGGCGGTGAGCTTGACCCGCTTGACGTTGACGCCGACGAGGCGGGCGGCCTCCTGGTTGCCGCCGACGGCGTAGGTGTTGAAGCCGAAGCGGGAGCGGGACAGCAGCACCACGCCGAGGGCGGCGACGGCGGCGAAGAGGACGAACTGCATCGGGACCACTCCGAAGAGCCGTCCCTGGCCGAGGAGGTTGAACTCCGCGACCCCGGGCTGGGAGGAACTCAGGGAGATCGGGGCCCCGTCGGAGATGAGCAGGGCGACGCCGCGGAAGACGCTGAGCGTGCCCAGGGTGACGATGAAGGAGGGCACGCCGAGCACCACCACGGCCAGCCCGTTGAGCAGTCCGGCCAGGACGCCCACGGCCAGTCCGACGAGCATCGCCGCGGGCCAGTTCCAGCCGTCCGAGATGAGCAGTCCGGTGGAGATCGCGGAGAGGGCGTAGGTGGAGCCGACCGAGAGGTCGATCTCGCCGTTGAGGATGACGAACGTCGCCCCGACGGCCATGATGCCGATCTGCGCGATCTGCTGACCGACCGAGAGCAGGTTGTCGGACTGGGCGAAGGTCGGCGAGAGCACGGTGCCCAGCAGGAAGAGCAGGACGAGCGCGGCGAAGACACCGGCCTCGCGTGCGTGCAGCAGCCTGCGCAGCGCGAGCGGGAGCTGTCGTGCCGGTCCGGTGGCTGACGGCGCCGCGGCGGTCGGGGGTTTCGAGGTCGTCGAGGTCACGGGGTTCTTCCAATCCGGGCGTTCAGCTGGTCTCGGGTGGGCAGGGCGGGGACGACGCCCGCGATCGTCACGGTGTGGGCGCCCGCGGCGGCGGCGAACTCGGCCGCCCTCTCGAGGGGCTGCCCCTCGGCGAGGGCGACGGCGAGGGCCGCGGTGAAGGAGTCGCCGGCGCCTGTGGTGTCGACGACGGTGGGGGCCGGGTGCGGTGGCACCGCGGTCACGCCGGAGGCCTGGGCGATCAGGGCGCCCTCGCCACCCCGGGTGAGGACGGCGGCGCCCCCGGTGCGCTCCCGCAGGGCGCGCACCAGTTCCACGTCGCCGAGCCCGTGGCCCTCGTCGAGGCCGAGGAGTACGGGGGCCTCCGTCTGGTTCGGCGTGATCACGTCGATGAGGGGCCAGCACTCGTCGGGAAGCGGTCGGGCGGGCGCGGGGTTGAGCAGGGTCGGCGTGCCGGTCTCGCGGCCCAGGCGGAGCGCGGTGACCACGGCCGCCTCGGGGATCTCCATCGACACGACCAGGATGCCGGCGGAGGCGATCTCGGCGCGGAAGGGTGCGACGGCGGCGGCGTCCAGTTCGTCCAGGGCGCCCGGGGCGATGGCGATGCGGTTCTCGCCGGACGGTTCGACCAGGATGAAGCCGACCATCGTGGGGGCCTCGGCGGTCAGCACATGTTCGGCGCCGACACCCTCGCGCTGCCACAACTCACGTGCGGAGCGGCCGAAGTCGTCGTCGCCCACGGCGGTCAGCAGCGAGACCTCGGCCCCCAGCCGGGCGGCGGCGATGGCCTGGTTGCTGCCCTTGCCGCCAGGGCCGGGATCGAACACCCCGCCCGAGACGGTCTCACCCGCCGCGGGGGCCTTGGGGACCCGCATGGTGAGGCCGGCTCCATAACTTCCGACAACCGCGATCTTCATGGGCACACCGCTTTGTGTATGAACAACCATGGACAAGCCAGATCGTAGGTATAGGGATGTCCATAGTCAATGGTGGTCGAGAAGATGAACTCCGGATGGTGTCGCGCGTACAAGCAACGGGCCCGGGTTCCTCGGTGACGAGGAACCCGGGCCCGTCGGCCCCACCGCGAGCGGTCCGGCCGCCGCTGGTGCTATGACCGGAAAGGTTTGCCGGGAAGCTCGCGGCGTCCGGTGCTGGGAGCACCTCCCACGCCGTTCAGCATCGCAAGGCGGAGCATGACCCGCGTCCTGGATGTACTCGGGTGATGCGACAACGCGGCTGGGGGTCCCCCCTGCTCGAAGAGCTTGGGGGAGCCGTGCCGGGCGTCGCGAGCCGGTGAACCTATCCGGTCACAGCACTAGGAGGCGCCTGAGCCACCCGCCGGGCGGCTTTCCCGCGCCTGGCGCCGGCCGAGCCTGCTGTGGGTGCGGCCGTAGAGGAAGTACACGACGAAGCCGATGACCATCCAGATGGCGAAGCGGAGCCAGGTCTCGGCGGGAAGGTTGACCATCAGCCAGAGGGAGGCGCAGACGGAGAGGATCGGGATCGCCGGGACCCAGGGGGTGCGGAAGGCGCGGGGCAGGTCGGGGCGGGTGTTGCGCAGGATGATCACGCTGATCGCGACCACCACGAACGCGAACAGCGTGCCGATGTTCACGAGTTCGGCGAGTTCGCTCAGGCTGGTGAAGCCGGCGACGACGGCGATGATCACGCCGAGCAGGATGGTCGGCCGGTACGGGGTGCGGAACCGCGGATGGGTGTGCGAGAAGAACCGGGGCAGCAGCCCGTCCCGGCTCATCGCGAAGAAGACCCGGGCCTGGCCCAGGAGCAGGATCATGCACACCGTGGTCAGGCCGACGGCCGCGCCGAAGCTGATCAGGCCCGCGTACCAGGGATGTCCCGTGGACTTGAACGCGTCGGCGAGCGGCGCGTCCACGGACAGCGCGCTGTACTTCTGCATACCGGTGACGACGATCGACACGGCGACGTACAGCACGGTGCAGATGATCAGCGAGCCGAGGATGCCGCGCGGCACGTCGCGCTGCGGGTTGCGGGTCTCCTCGGCCGCGGTGGCCACCACGTCGAAGCCGATGAAGGCGAAGAAGACGACGGACGCGGCGGTGAAGACGCCCATCACACCGAAGTTCGAGGGCGCCCAGCCGAACATCAGCTGGATGAGCGGTGCCTTGAGGGTGCCGCCCGCGGGCACCGGCTGCGCCTTCGGGATGAACGGGTCGTAGTTGCCGCCCTTGATGAAGAAGGCGCCCGCGATGATCACGACGAGCACCACGGCCACCTTGACGGCGACGACGATCGAGGTGACCCGCGCGGAGAGCTTCATACCGAGCACGAGGATGACGGTGAGGACCAGGACAAGGAGGGCGGCGAGGATGTCGAAGCCGAAGCCGGTCGCGGCGTCACGGCCGCTGAGATATTCGGGCAGGTGCCAGCCCGCGTTGTCGAGCAGCGAGTGGATGTACCCGGACCATCCGACGGCGACCACCGCGGTGCCGAGCGCGAGTTCCAGCACCAGGTCCCAGCCGATGATCCAGGCGGGGAACTCGCCGAGCGAGGCGTAGGAGAAGGTGTAGGCGGAGCCGGCCACCGGAACCGTGGAGGCGAACTCCGCGTAGCAGAGCGCGGCGAGCGCGCAGACCACCCCTGCCACGACGAACGACAGGGAGACGGCGGGGCCGGCGGTGTTCCTGGCCGCCGTGCCGGTGAGGACGAAGATGCCGGTACCGATGATGACACCGACGCCGAAGACGGTCAGATCGAGGGCGGACAGGGATTTTCTGAGCGCGTGCTCGGGTTCCTCGGTGTCCTGGATCGACTGCTCGACGTTCTTGGTCCTGAAGAGCGTGCTGCTCACGGCGTGACCTCCCCTGCGTGTCGTCCTCGACCTGGCTCGGACCGGCTCGAGCCGGCTCGACATGATCGAGAGAGCTGGGGATGCGTATGCCCCGGCACTCGCAGGTTCACGCAGACGGGCCGGTCGCGCCACCCGTAAGAGGGGGAGCGACCGGCCCGTACCGCGTCGGGGAGGTCCCGGTGGTCAGTCGCGCACGGACTGCACCGCCGCGTCGACCCCCGTCTCGGTCTCCGGCCGCTCGAACCGGCCGTCCAGCTTGGAGACCAGGCCCGTGACCTGACGGGCGATGTCCGGCGCGGTCAGCCCGATCTCCACCAGCACCTCGTTGCGGGAGGCGTGGTCGAGGAAGCGCGGCGGAATGCCGAAGTCGCGCAGCGGCACGTCCACGCCCGCGTCCCGCAGGGCCTGGGCGATCGCCGAGCCGACACCGCCGACACGGGAGTTGTCCTCGACGGTGACGACCACGCGGTGCCGCGCGGCGAGCGGCGCCATGGCATCGTCGACGGGCTTGACCCAGCGCGGGTCGACGACGGTGGTGGTGATGCCCTGCTTGTCGAGGAGCGTGGCCACCTCGAGACACATCGGGGCCAGGGCGCCGACGGAGACGAGCAGGACGTCCGGGGTCTCGGTGCCGGGCTCGCGCAGTACGTCCATGCCGCCGACACGGCCCACCGCGGGTACGGCGGGACCGACGGCGCCCTTGGAGAAGCGGACCACGGTCGGCGCGTCCTCGACCTCGACGGCCTCGCGGAGCTGGGCGCGGACCTGGTCGGCGTCGCGCGGGGCGGCCAGCCGCAGTCCCGGGACGACCTGAAGGATCGACATGTCCCACATGCCGTTGTGGGAGGCGCCGTCGGTGCCGGTGACACCGGCCCGGTCCAGGACGAAGGTGACCCCGCACTTGTGCAGGGCCACGTCCATCAGGACCTGGTCGAAGGCGCGGTTGAGGAAGGTGGCGTAGACGGCGAAGACGGGGTGCACCCCGGCGTGGGCCAGGCCGGCCGCGGACACGGCGCCGTGCTGCTCGGCGATGCCGACGTCGTAAACCCGGTCCGGGAAGGCCTTGGCGAACTTGTCCAGGCCGACCGGCTGGAGCATGGCCGCGGTGATGGCGACGATGTCCTTCCGCTCCTTGCCGAGCCTGACCATCTCGTCGCCGAAGACGGAGGTCCAGTCGGCGCCGGAGGTGGCGATCGGCAGCCCGGTGTCGGGGTGGATCTTCCCCACGGCGTGGAAGCGGTCGGCCTCGTCCTGGAGGGCGGGCTGGTAGCCGCGGCCCTTCTCGGTGAGGCAGTGCACGATGACGGGACCGCCGAACCGCTTGGCGCGGGCCAGCGCCGACTCGAGGGCCTCGATGTCGTGGCCGTCGATGGGGCCCACGTACTTCAGGCCCAGGTCCTCGAACATGCCCTGCGGGGCGATGAAGTCCTTCAGGCCCTTCTTGGCGCCGTGCAGGGTCTCGTACAGCGGTCTGCCGACGACCGGGGTGCGCTCGAGCACCTCACGGGTGCGGGCCAGGAAGCGCTCGTAGCCGTCGGTGGTGCGCAGGGTCGCCAGGTGGTTGGCGAGGCCGCCGATGGTGGGCGCGTAGGAGCGCTCGTTGTCGTTGACGACGATGACGAGCGGGCGGTCCTTGGCGTCGGCGATGTTGTTCAGCGCCTCCCAGGCCATGCCGCCGGTCAGCGCGCCGTCGCCGATGACCGCGGCGACGTGGCTGTCCCGCTCGAGCAGCTGGTTGGCCTTCGCGATGCCGTCGGCCCAGCCCAGCACGGTGGAGGCGTGGCTGTTCTCGATGACGTCGTGCTCGGACTCGGCCTGCGAGGGGTAGCCCGACAGGCCGCCCTTCATCTTCAGCTTGGAGAAGTCCTGGCGGCCGGTGAGCAGCTTGTGCACGTAGGACTGGTGGCCGGTGTCCCACAGCACCTTGTCCTTCGGCGAGTGGAAGACCCGGTGAAGGGCGATGGTCAGCTCCACCACACCGAGGTTCGGGCCGAGGTGGCCGCCGGTCTTGGAGACCTCGGTGACGAGGAAGGTCCGGATCTCCTGCGCCAGCTGGTCCAGCTCCTCCAGGCTGAGCCGGTCCAGATCGCGCGGTCCCCTGATGCGGGTCAGCAGCGGCACCCGTGCCTCCTTGCGTAGAGCTGATCGAGCTGTTGCCGGGCTCGTCGAGTCTAATGTTCCGCCCGAGCGCCCGGTGTCCGGGCCGGGGGTCGTACGTCACGCGAACGGCGGTACCCAGCGAAAGGACTGTCAGACACGGCCGTGCCCGGCACCGTCGTCGGTGCCGGGCACGGTCCTGGTGCGGGCGGCGCTCAGGCGCGTCCGGCCGACTTCTGGGTCTTGCGGGTGACCGAGTCGATGACGACCGTGGCGAGAAGCACACCACCGGTGATCATGTACTGGATCGGGGTGGCGATGCCCTGCAGGGCGAGGCCGTACTGGATCGACGTGATCACGAGTACACCGAGCAGCGCGTTCCAGGTGCGGCCCCGGCCACCGAAGAGGCTGGTGCCACCGATGACGGCCGCGGCGATGACGTTCATCAGCAGGTCACCGGAGCCGGCGCTCTGGTTGGCGGCCGCGATCTTGGAGGCCCAGAAGAGACCGCCGACCGAGGCGAACAGGCCCGCGATGGCGAAGACCGAGACACGGACCGCGGTGACGTTGATACCGGCACGGCGGGAGGCCTCGACGCTGCCGCCGAGCGCGAAGACCTTGCGGCCGTACGCGGTGCGGCGCAGCACGAAGTCGCTGCCGACCAGGACGATCGCGAAGAGCAGCACCGCGAGCGGCAGGCCCTTGTACTGGTTGAACATGATCGCGACGGCGAACGCCGCGATCGCGAGCAGCACGGTGCGCAGCACTATGTCGCTCAGCGGGCGGGACGGGACGCCCGCGGCCTCGCGGCGGCGGTTGCCGAAGAAGGCCGACAGGAAGTATCCGGCGACCGCGACGACGGCCAGGAGGTAGGCGGCTGCCACGTCCGAGAAGTAGTACGTGGTGAGCTTGCCGACCACGCCGTCGCCGTCGATGTTGATCGTGCCGTTGGCGCCCAGGACCTGGAGCATGAAGCCGTTCCAGAACAGCAGACCGGCCAGGGTCACCGCGAACGCGGGCGCACCGATGCGGGCGAAGAAGAAGCCGTGCAGGGCGCCGATGACCGCGCCGGCCGCGAGGGCGCTGACGACGGCGAGCCACTCGTTCACGCCGTGGGTGACGCTCATCACGGCCATGATGGCCGAGGAGACACCGGAGACGGAGCCGACCGACAGGTCGATCTCACCGAGCAGCAGCACGAAGATGATGCCGACCGACATCATGCCGGTGGCCACCATGGCGACGAAGATGTTGTTGAGGTTCTCCGCGCCCAGGAAGGCCGAGTCGAGGCTCTGGAAGATCGCGCAGATGGCGATGAGGCCGATGACGACCGGGATGGCTCCGAGGTCGCCGGCGCGCATCTTGCGCTTGAACTCGCCGAGGTAGCCGGCGAATCCCTGCTCGCGCACGAGCAGACGGGGGTCGACGGCGGGGGCGGCGTCGGCCGCGGCGGCGGGCGCGTCCACGACGGCGTCGGCGGGAGCGGCCTGGGACTTGTCGATGCTCACTTCTCAGCCTCCGCGTTGGTGCGCGCCGCACGACGGGTCACGGCGTTGTCCGTGGCACCGGTGATGGCGGAGATGATCTCTTCCTGCGAGGTGGTCTTCACCTCGAAGACGCCGTTGTTGCGGCCGAGCCGGAGGACGGCGACCTTGTCGGCGACGGCCTTCACATCGGCCATGTTGTGGCTGATGAGGATGACCGCGAGGCCGCGCTCACGCAGCCGCTCGACGAGGTCGAGGACCTGCGCGGTCTGCTCGACGCCGAGGGCGGCCGTCGGCTCGTCGAGGATGACCAGCTTGGGCTCGCCGAGCATGGAGCGGGCGATGGCCACGACCTGGCGCTGACCGCCGGAGAGCGAGGCGATCGGGATGCGCACGCTGGGGATGCGGATGGACAGGGTCTGGAGCAGATCGCGCGAGCGGCGCTCCATCTCGACCTCGTCCAGGACACCGCGGCGCTTGATCTCGCGGCCGAGGAACAGGTTGCCGACGACGTCGATGTTGTCGCACAGGGCGAGGTCCTGGTAGACCGTCGCGATGCCCAGGTTCTGGGAGTCGTGCGGCCGGTTGACCGTGACGGGGTTGCCCTCCCACTCGATGACACCGTCATCGATGGGGTGCACGCCCGCGATCGTCTTGACAAGGGTGGACTTTCCGGCGCCGTTGTCGCCGACGAGGGCGACCACCTCTCCGGCGTGGACCTCAAGCTCTACGTCGGTGAGCGCCTGGACAGCACCGAATCGCTTGGAGACCCCGCGCAACGCCAGCACGGGCGTAGCGGACACGTGAACCATCTCCTTCGCCGCCCGAGCCTGACCCCGGCGGGAGGTTGATACAAGAGGAGTGAGGGGGGTGTTCCGTCCGGCGCCCCGCCGTTGTGCTGCGGGGCTGTCGGCGGCAGGGCGCCGGACGAGCCGACACGGGGCCGCGTGTTCGATGGACGCGGTGTCCCGTGCAGGTCGGCGGGGCCGCCGCTCGGGCGGCCCCGGAGGTGTTACTTCAGGCCGATCTTGTCGCAGGCGGCCTTGTACTTGGCCGTGCAGATCTCGCCGAGCGTGTAGTAACCCTGGTCGATGACCGTGTCCTTGATGTTGTCCTTCGTCAGCGAGACGACGGGGACGATGACCGCCGGGATGCCCTTGTCGGTACCGCTGTCGACGGTGCTCGTCGTCAGCGAGCTGTCGAGCTTGCCGGTCTTGGCGATCGAGACGGCCATCTTGGCGACGGTCTCGGCCTCCTGGGGGTACGACTTGAAGACGCTCATGTACTGCTCACCGGTCACGATGCGCTGCACACCCGCGAGTTCCGCGTCCTGGCCGGTGACCGGGGGAAGCGTCTTGAGGCCCGCGCCCTTGAGCGCGGTGATGATGCCGCCCGCCATGCCGTCGTTGGCGGAGTAGACGCCGACGATCTTGTCCTTGCCGAGGGCGGAGATGGCGCCCTCCATGTTGGCGTTGGCGTTCTCCGGCTTCCACTGCTTGGTGTCGTACTCCTTGCCGATGGTCACCTTGCCGTCGAGGGCGGCGTGGGCGCCCTTCTTGAACTGCGCGGCGTTCGGGTCGGTCACGGCGCCGTTCATCATGACGATCTTGCCGGACTTGGCCTTGTCACCCATGGCCTTCAGCAGGGCCTCACCCTGAGCCTTGCCGACCTCCTCGTTGTCGAACGAGGTGTAGGCGGCGATCGGGCCCTCGGCGAGGCGGTCGTAGGCGACGACCGGGATGCCGTTCTCCTTCGCCTTCTTCACGCCCGCGGCGACGGCCTTGAAGTCGACCGCGTCGAGGATCAGCACGTCGACCTTCTTGGTGATCATCGTGTCGATCTGCTGCGCCTGGAGGGTCGCGTCCTCCTTGGCGTTGAGGTACTCGACCTTGCCCTTGCCGTTCGTCAGCTCCGCGATCTGCTTCTCGATGATCGGCTTGTCGAACTTCTCGTAACGAGCGGTCTGGTTCTCCGGCAGGAGAAGGCCGACCTTGATGTCGTCGCCCTTCTTCTCGCTGCCGGCCGACTTGGAGGAGTCGCCACCGGACTCCTTGGCACTGCCACAGGCGGCGAGCGAGACGGCCATGGCACCAGCAGCAACGGCGAAAGCCGCACGACGCATACGCGTGTTCACTTCTTCAAACCTCCCTGACGAGGCCGCGTCGTTGCGGCCGAGGTGGCTGGAAGTCAACTCGGCCGCGCGTGCGACGTCAAGAAGTAAATCCTTAACGAGATGGCAACGGTGCCATCCGTTCTCTAAGTGAAGGCAGGAGTGGCCGCGTGCAGCGTGCCGTCCAAAAGTGTCGAATCGCCCATCTCGCTCAACGCCAGGGCGAGCGCCCCGAGTACTTCGGCGCGACCCCCGAGTGCCCCGGGAAGCACGGAGAGTTGACGCGCGGCACTGGGGATGGCGTACCGTCCGACCGACTCCCTGATCGGGCCCAGCACCAGCTCACCGGCCTCGGCGAGATCGCCGCCGAGCACCACTCGGCTGGGGTTGAGCAGGTTGCAGAGATTGGCGACTCCGCTGCCGATGTGGCGGCCGACGTCGGCGATCACCCGGCGGCAGCCCGGGTCGCCCTCCCGCGCCAGCCGTACGACGCCCTCCATGGTCAGGTCGGTGCCGTGACTGGGCCGGAGCAGCGGGAGCACGTACCCGGCGGCGGTGAAGGTCTCCAGGCAGCCGCGGTTCCCGCAGCGGCAGACCGGGCCGGACTCGTCGAGCGTGATGTGCCCGATCTCACCCGCCGTGCCGCCGGGGCCGCGGTAGATCCTGCCGCTGATCACCAGGCCCGCGCCGACCCCGCTGGCGATCTTGATGTAGGCCAGGTCGCGCACGCCCCGGCCGCTGCCCCAGACCAGCTCGCCCAGAGCGCCCAGGTTGGCGTCGTTGTCCACGTGCACCGGCACGCCGAGGCGCCCCCGCAGCTCCTCGGCGGGCTTGACGCCCGTCCAGCCCGGCAGGATGGCCGTGGAGCCCAGCGTGCCGGACTCGACGTCGATCGGGCCGGGTACGCCGACACCCACGCCGGCGATCTTGGAACGGTCGACGCCCGTGGCCGCGATCAGGCGGTTGACCAGCTCTTCCGCCCGGTCGAAGCCCTGCGTGGAGGAGGCGTCCACGTCCAGCGGCTCGGACTCCTCGGCCAGCACCTGGTGGGCGAGGTTCCCTATGGCGACCCGCAGGTGCGTGTGCCCGAAATCGACGCCGATCACGATGCCGGCGTCCCCGCTCAGGGACACGCTGCGGGCCCGGCGCCCGCCCGCGGAAGTGGGCGTGACCTGGACCGTTCCACCGTCCTTGAGTTCGCGCACGATATTGGAGACCGTCGCCGCGGACAGGCCCGTGGTCCGCGCGATCTCCGCCTGCGTGAGTGATCCGGCAAGGCGCACGGCACGTACGACCCGCTCCAGGTTGGCTCGGTGCAGCGACGACTGCGACCCTGGCGTCTCCACGACGACCTCCTGAGCGCGGGGCCGCTTCGGCGAGGCCCCGTCCAATGTCCAACTAGTGAACTCTAAGCTGAGCTGTTCGGGTCCCCTCCCGTCAAGAGGTTGAACCGTATCCGGGTCCTTGGACACGCTGATGGAGCCGTGTCACGCACACCTGTGCGGACATGCGTGAGCCGCCCCCGCACGGCCCCGGAGGGGGCGGCGGGGGCGGCGTACACGGGCGGCGGACCGCCGGGCGCTGCCCGCACGGGACAGGCCTCGGCACCGGAACACCGGAGGGCGACGCGCGGAGGGCGGCAGGAGGCACGGGGCGGCGCTCGCGGGCGCCGGGGGCTACTTCAGGGCGCCCGCCGTGAGCCCCTGCACCACCTGGCGCTGGAAGACGATGTACGCGGCGAGCACCGGCAGCATCGCCATCACCAGTCCGGCGAAGAGACCGGACCAGTCGCCCTTGTAGCCCTGGCTCACGGCCAGCTGCACCAGGCCCTGGGTGAGCACGTGCTTGTCCGGGTCGGTGTTGAGCACCGTCGGCAGCATGTACTGGTTCCACTGCCCCAGGAAGTTGAAGATCCCCACGCTGATCAGGCCGGGCTTGGCCATGGGCAGCATGATCTGGAAGAACGTCCGGGTGTGCGAGGCCCCGTCCACGAAGGCAGCCTCCGCCACCGAGCTCGGCAGGGTCCGGAAGAACGCGGTCAGGAAGAACACCGTGAACGGCAGTGAATAGGCGATGTAGACCAGGATCAGGCCGTGAATGGTGTTCAGCAGTCCCATGTTGTTCACGACGTAGAACAGCGGGACCAGGGCCAGCATGATCGGAAAACTCATGCCGCCGATGAAGAGGTAGTAGATGAAGCGGTTGCCCGGAAAGTCGAAACGGGCCAGCACATACGCCGCCATCGAACCGAGCACCAGGGTGCCGACGAGCGAACCGCCCACCACCAGAATGGTGTTGAGGAAGTATTCGCTCATATTGGCATCGGTCCAGGCCCGCGCCCAGTTGTCGAAGTGGAGTTTGTCGGGCAGCGCCCAGGGCGAGCTGAAGATGGAGTTGTCGTCCTTGAAGGACGTCATCACCGCCCAGACCAGCGGCATGACCACCATGATCGCCCAGATGATCAGAATGCCGTGCGAGAAGACGTTGAGGACGGAGCCGTCCTTCTTCCGTCCGCCCGGCTTTTCGGCCGGTGCGCCGGCCGTGGCGAGACCGACACCGGACTCGGCCGGAACGGGGGCGGGGGACTCGGTCGTTTTCATCGTCAGAACTCCAGCCGCTCGCGCCGGCCCAGCCGCATCACGACGGCCGCGAAGGCCAGCGTGACGATGAGCAGGGCGACGCCGATCGTGGTGGCGTAGGCGGCCTGACCGTCACGGAACGCCTTCTGGTACACGTACAGGACCATGACGGTGGTCGAGTAGTCGGGGCCGCCCGGCCCGGTCGTCATGATCTGTACGACCGCGAACGACTCCGCCCCGAGGGCGAGGATGCCCATGTACACCCAGCCGGACTGCACGGTGTCCCACAGCAGCGGCAGGGTGATCCGGAAGAAGGTGGTGAACCGGCTGGCGCCGTCCAGCAGCGCGGCCTCGTACAGGTCCGCCGGGATGGAGGCCATACCGGCCGAGAACAGGACCACGAAGAAGCCGACCGTGGACCAGACCAGCACCCCCATCACGCACCACAGCGCGAGGCCCGGGTCGCCCAGCCACAGCGGCTGGACGCTGCCGAGCCCGATCCCGCGCAGCACGGAGTTGATCGCGCCGCTGTCCGGGTTGTAAGCGAACGCGAACAGCAGGGCCACGATGGCGATCGACAGTACCTGCGGGAAGAAGTAGACGATCTTGTAGAACGAGGAGCCGCGGACGCCGGAGATCGCCGGCCCGCCCCGGCGGCGCCGCCCGCCCACATTGATCATGAAGGAGAAGAACAGCGCCAGGCCGATCGTCACCAGCGGAAGCACCAGAGCGAACAACAGGCTGTGCTGCAACGACTTCCAGAAGATGTCGTCGTGGAGCATCCTCTGGTAGTTGTCGAAGCCGACCATCTGGAAATCGGGGCTCAGACCGGTCCAGTCCGTGAACGAGTAGTAGATGGACTGGATGAACGGCCAGATGACGAAAAGCGCGTACAGCCCGAGGGGGACCGCGAGGAACCCCACGATGAACCGGTACTTGCCGTGCTGCATTGCTGCCGACCCCGATCTCTGGGCGGGTGGTACCGCTGGTGACGGATCCTCAGGACTACTGGTGCTTGTAGTGCTTGATCGACTGGTCCTTGGCGGCCTCGTCGGCGAAGCCCTGGATCTTCTTGATGGCCTCGGCCGGGGTGAGGCGGCCGGCCATCATCTCGCCGATGCCCGACACACCGATCTTCTCCTTCTGGAGCTGCACGTACCAGTCCTGGAGCCGCGGGTTCACCACGTTGGAGCCGGCCTTGTCCAGCGCCGCGACTCCGGACTTCAGTCCGGGGGTGAGCGGAATGCCGTCCGTACCGCCGTTGTACGCGGTGAGCGACTTCACCTTGGAGGTGAAGTTCTTCGAGGAGGCCTCGCTGAGCATGATGCGCAGCTGTTCCATGCCGCCCTCGGGGTTCTTGGCCTTGGCCGGGACGATGAACGGCTCGCCGCCGGAGGCCCAGATGGTGCCGAACGGCATCTTGTCGGAGCTGTCGATGCCGGTGGGCGCGGAGACGGCCAGGTCGAAGTCGGCCGGGATGACGTTCGCGGACTCGTTCTCCACCCAGGAGCCGTTCGGGATGAACAGCGCCTTGCCCTTGGCCCAGGCGGTCTGCGACTGGATGTGGTCCAGGCCCGGGGTGCCCTTGAGGATGTAGCCCTTCTGGAAGAGCTCGTAGTAGGCCTCGAAGCAGGCCTTGACCGCCGGGTGCTTCCAGGCGTTGGGCTCGAGGTTGTCGATGGCGTCCAGGACGTCGCGGCCGCCGACCTTGCCGATCATCGGGTAGAGCGAGAAGGGCAGGTAGTAGGGGTACTTGCCGGCGTAGGTCCAGCCGGCCATGCCCTTCTTCTTGGCCTTCTCGCAGACCTTGAGCATCTCGTCCCAGGTCTCCGGGTACTTCTCGTCCAGCGAGTCCAGGGCCTTCTGCGAGTACCACACGCCGTAGACGGTGTAGGCGTAGTACAGGATCCAGACCGGCTGGCCGTCGAACTGGCCCATCTCCACGATGCCCGGGCGCAGGGTGTCGCGGACCTTCTTGCTCGGGTCGTCGTAGGACGCGGCGTCCAGCAGCGGGGTGAGGTCCGCGAGCTGGTTCTTGCCCACGAGGACGCCCATGTCCATCTGCTCCGCGCCGGAGTTGTCGATGAGGTCCGGCGGGTTGCCCTGGTTGAAGCGCGGCTGGAGCGTCGACTGGATCTTCTGCGTGGCGGCGAACTTGGTCTTCGCCTTGGGGAAGTCCTTCTGGTAGATCTTCACGGCGTCCTCGGCGTACTCCTTGCCGAAGCCGCCGTCGAACAGGACGAATTCCATCTGCGCGGTGTCGTTGACACCGAGCGGGTTCTTCTCGGTCTTCTTGCCCGTCTTGGCCTTTTCCTGGCCGCCACCGCCACCACCACTGGCGCAGGCGGACAGGAAGCCCATCGCGGGAACGCTGATGAGACCGAGTGCGGCGGACCGCTTGATCAGAGCCCGGCGGCCGACGCCTCCGGGGTGCTCGGCGGAAGTGGATCCCATGCTCAAGTCCTCGCCTTCTCCAGGACTCAGGCGGTGAACCGGATCCTCCCCGGCACCGCGGTCGGGTCAAGCTGGGTCGTGCAGGAAGTACTTCGTGCGTCATCTACCGGGATCGGACGGAAGACAAGGAGGCGGACGCGTTTCACACGTCGAACCACCCTTTCCGACTCCCCCGGGTCCGCTTCCGGCCGTTCTCACGGTCGCGCGGACGCCGACAGGTATAGTCCACTTCCCGTCAACGGAGCAAGATCGAGAGCAAGGTTCACCGCGGGTCTTTTCCGAGTTGAGACCTCACGCAGAATATGAGCCGTCTGTGGGCTTCCGTTGACGGAGATATCCGTGCCTTTGGGTCCGAATGCCACACCCAACACCCTTGACATCACTGGCCACTTGGCTCCCTACTGGTCCTTGCGTAAAGAGCTGACAACGTTGTCCGAACGCAGGGAGGGACGCCGCGCATGCAGCGCAGAGTACGGCACAGATGGGGTCCGGCGGTCGTCGTCACGGCCGCCTTCGTCACGGCAGCCGGCTCGCAGGGGGCCGCGGTCGCCCTGCCTGGCAAGCCCCCGGCCGCCGACCGGGAGTTCAGCTCCTCGTTCGAGGCCGGCGATCCGGCACCGGACTGGCTGAACACGGTCGACACCGCCACCGGCGGCGGCAAGCGCGCCTCGGGCGTGGACGGCGGCTACAGCACCGGTATCCCGGGCAATGTGGACGACCACATCACCGAGGTCCGGGCCAGCGGGGAGAACACGGGCGGCGGGGAGGTGAAGGAGAACCTCGTCGACGGCGAGTCCGGCACCAAGTGGCTGACGTTCGCGCCCACCGGCTGGGTCGAGTTCGACTTCGACGAACCGCAGAAGATCGTCCGGTACGCCCTCACCTCCGCCAACGACTTCGACGGGCGCGACCCGAAGGACTGGACCCTGAAGGGCTCCACCGACGGCAAGGACTGGAAGACCCTCGACACCCGCACCGGGGAGAACTTCTCCGAGCGGTTCCAGACCAGGACCTACAACCTGGCCGAACCGGCCGAGTACCAGCACTTCCGGCTCGACGTCACCAGGAACAACGGCGCCTCGGACATACTCCAGCTCGCCGACGTGCAGTTCTCCACCGGCGGCGACGACGCGCCGGTCCCGCAGGACATGCTCTCGCTGGTCGACCGCGGCCCGAGCGGCTCCCCGACCGCGAAGTCGGGCGCCGGCTACACGGGCAAGCGGGCCCTGCGGTACGCGGGCCGGCACACCGCGAAGGACCGGGCGTACTCGTACAACAAGATCTTCGACGTCAACGTCAAGGTGCTGCCCGACACGCAGCTGTCGTACCGCCTCTACCCGTCGATGGCCGACGGCGACCGCGACTACGACGCCACCAACGTCGCCGTCGACCTCGCCTTCACCGACGGCACCTATCTGAGCGGCCTCGGCGCGACCGACCAGCACGGCTTCACCCTGAGCCCGCAGGGCCAGGGCGCGGCCAAGACGCTGTACGTCAACCAGTGGAACAACGTGGCCTCCCGGATCGGTTCGGTCGCGGCGGGCAAGACCATCGACCGGGTCCTCCTCGCCTACGACTCCCCCACCGGCCCCGCGAAGTTCCGCGGCTGGCTGGACGACGTGGTGATCAAGCAGACGCCGCAGGAGAAGCCGAAGGCGCACCTGTCGGACTACGCGCTGACCACCCGCGGCACCAACTCCAGCGGCAGCTTCTCGCGCGGCAACAACTTCCCCGCGACCGCCCTGCCGCACGGCTTCAACTTCTGGACGCCGGTGACCAACGCGTCCTCGCTGAGCTGGCTGTACGAGTACGCGCGCGCGAACAACGACGACAACCTGCCGACGATCCAGGCGTTCAGCGCGAGCCACGAGCCGAGCCCCTGGATGGGCGACCGGCAGACCTTCCAGGTGATGCCGTCCGCCGCCGCGGGCACCCCGGACACCGGCCGCACCGCCCGCGCGGTCGCCTTCCGGCACGAGAACGAGACCGCGCGGCCGTACTACTACGGGGTGCGCTTCGAGAACGGCGTCAAGGCGGAGATGACGCCGACCGACCACGCGGCCGTCCTGCGCTTCACCTACCCGGGCGACGACGCGAGCGTGCTGTTCGACAACGTCACCGAGCAGGCCGGCCTCACCCTGGACCAGGAGCACGGTGTCGTCACCGGCTACTCGGACGTCAAGTCCGGGCTGTCCACCGGCGCCACCCGGCTGTTCGTCTACGGCGTCTTCGACAAGCCCGTGAAGGACGGCTCGTCGAGCGGCGTCAAGGGCTACCTGCGCTTCGACGCGGGCAAGGACCGCACGGTCACCCTGCGCCTCGCCACCTCCCTCATCAGCGTCGACCAGGCGAAGGACAACCTGCGCCAGGAGGTCCCGGACGGCACCTCCTTCGACGCCGTCAAGGCGTCCGCCCAGCGGACCTGGGACAAGCTGCTCGGCAAGGTCGAGGTCCAGGGCGCCACGCCCGACCAGCTGACCACGCTCTACTCCAGCATGTACCGGCTGTACCTGTACCCGAACTCCGGCTTCGAGAAGGTCGGCGGGAAGTACCAGTACGCCTCCCCGTTCTCGCCGATGCCGAGCCAGGACACGCCGACCCGCACCGGCGCGAAGATCGTCGACGGCAAGGTGTACGTCAACAACGGCTTCTGGGACACCT
The DNA here is from genome assembly GCF_042896885.1 of Streptomyces sp. NPDC001231. Lineage (NCBI taxonomy): Bacteria > Bacillati > Actinomycetota > Actinomycetes > Kitasatosporales > Streptomycetaceae > Streptomyces > Streptomyces sp. NPDC001231. Next base: position 27,804 of record NZ_JBIAXS010000018.1, on the reverse strand, counting down.
ACCGGACCACCTGGCCGGCGTACTCGCTGCTGACACCCGGTCAGGCCGGTGAGATGGCCGACGGCTTCGTGCAGGGGTACAAGGACGGCGGGTGGACCTCGCGCTGGTCCTCCCCCGGCTACGCCGACCTGATGACCGGCACCTCCTCGGACGTGGCCTTCGCGGACGCGTACGTCAAGGGCGTGCCGATGGACGCCGAGGCGGCCTACGAAGCGGCCCTGAAGAACGCCACCGTGGTGCCGCCGTCCTCGGGCGTGGGCCGCAAGGGCATGGCGACCTCCCCCTTCCTCGGCTACACCAGCACGGCCACCGGCGAGGGCCTGTCCTGGGCGATGGAGGGCTACGTCAACGACTACGGCATCGCGAAGATGGGCGAGGCCCTCTACAAGAAGACGGGCGAGAAGCACTACAAGGAGGAGGCCGACTACTTCCTCAACCGGGCGCAGGACTACGTGAACCTGTTCGACTCCCGGGTCGGCTTCTTCCAGGGCCGCAACGCCCGGGGCGACTGGCGCCTCGACGCGTCGAAGTACGACCCGCGCGTGTGGGGCTACGACTACACGGAGACCAACGGCTGGGGCTACGCCTTCACCGCCCCGCAGGACAGCCGCGGCCTGGCGAACCTGTACGGCGGGCAAAAGGGCCTGGCGGAGAAGCTCGACACGTACTTCACCACTCCCGAGACGGCCTCCCCGGAGTTCGTCGGGTCCTACGGCGGCGTCATCCACGAGATGACCGAGGCACGGGACGTGCGGATGGGCCAGTACGGTCACTCCAACCAGGTCGCCCACCACGTGATCTACATGTACGACGCGGCGGGGCAGCCGTGGAAGGCGCAGGCGAACGTCCGTGAGGCGCTCTCCCGGCTGTACGTCGGCAGCGAGATCGGCCAGGGCTACCACGGCGACGAGGACAACGGCGAGCAGTCGGCCTGGTACCTGTTCTCCGCGCTCGGCTTCTACCCGCTGGTCATGGGCGGCGGCGAGTACGCCATCGGCTCCCCGCTGTTCACCAAGGCGACGGTGCATCTGGACGGCGGCCGCGATCTGGTGATCCAGGCCCCGAAGAACAGCGCGAAGAACGTGTACGTGCAGGGCGTGCGGTTCAACGGCAAGGCGTGGAACTCGACGAGCCTGCCCCACTCCCTGCTGTCGAAGGGCGGTGTCCTCCAGTTCGACATGGGTCCGCGGCCCTCCTCGTGGGGCACGGGCAAGGACGCGGCGCCGGTGTCGATCACGACCGGCGACAAGACGCCGAGCCCCCGGGCGGACGTGCTGAAGGGCGACGGGGCGCTGTTCGACGACACCTCGTCGACGGAGGCCGCGGTGACGACGGTGGACCTGCCGGTCGCCGGTGCCGTCAAGGCCGTCCAGTACACCCTGACCTCGTCCGGCGACCGCGCCAAGGCCCCGGCCGGCTGGACCCTCCAGGCGTCCGCCGACGGCACGACCTGGAAGACGGTGGACCGGCGCTCGGGCGAGTCCTTCGCCTGGGGCAAGCAGACCCGGCCCTTCACCATCGCCTCTCCGGGCACCTACCAGAAGTACCGCCTGGTCCTGGACGGCGCCTCGACGCTGGCGGAGGTGGAGCTGCTGGCCTGACGCCGAGCATCCGGCATGAGGAAGGGGCGGGCCCGCCGGGCCCGCCCCTTCCAGTTCGGCACTGCACATGAATCCCGGTCGCCAAGCACCACCGGCGGCGGGCGAGGTGGGAGAACCCCGGGCGGCAGGTTCCGGTCCGCCGCCGTGGGAGCGCTCCCACCTCACTGCCGGTGAAGCTAGCGCGGACGGGGGCTCCTGTAAACGTCTGGTGCGAAAGAGCGAGGGCCGCAACCCCGTTTCCGGGGATGCGGCCCAACTGCCCTACCGGACCGGTTACTTGCCGATCAGGTTGCGCAGGACGTACTGCATGATGCCGCCGTTGCGGTAGTAGTCCGCCTCACCGGGGGTGTCGATGCGGACGACCGCGTCGAACTCGACACCGCTGTCGGTGGTGACCTTCATCGTGCTCGGCGTGCGGCCGTCGTTGAGCTCGGTGACACCGGTGATGGAGAAGGTCTCCTCGCCGGTCAGGCCGAGGGACTCGGCCGTCCGGCCCTCCGGGAACTGGAGCGGCAGGACGCCCATGCCGATGAGGTTCGAGCGGTGGATGCGCTCGTAAGACTCGGCGATGACGGCCTTGACGCCGAGCAGCGCGGTGCCCTTCGCGGCCCAGTCGCGGGACGAGCCGGAGCCGTACTCCTTGCCGGCCAGGACGACCAGCGGGATGCCCTGCTCGATGTAGTTGCGCGAGGCGTCGTAGATGAAGGAGACCGGTCCGCCGCCCTGCGTGAAGTCGCGGGTGTAGCCGCCTTCCGTGCCCGGCGCGATCTGGTTGCGCAGGCGGATGTTGGCGAACGTACCCCGGATCATGACCTCGTGGTTGCCACGGCGGGAGCCGTAGCTGTTGAAGTCGCGGCGCTCGACGCCGTGCTCGGTGAGGTACTGGCCCGCCGGGGTGTCGGCCTTGATGGCACCGGCCGGGGAGATGTGGTCGGTGGTGACCGAGTCGCCCAGCTTGGCGAGCACCCGGGCGCCGGCGATGTCCTCGACCGGGGCCGGCTCCATGCCCATGCCCTCGAAGTACGGGGGCTTGCGGACGTAGGTGGACTCGGTGTCCCACTCGAAGGTGTTGCCGGTCGGGATCGGCAGCGACTGCCACTGGGCGTCGCCGGCGAACACGTCGGAGTAGGACTTGGAGAACATGTCCTCGCCGATGGCGTTGGCCACGACGTCGTTGACCTCGGCCTCGCTCGGCCAGATGTCCTTCAGGTGGACCGGGTTGCCGTCCTGGTCGACACCGAGGGCGTCCCGGGTGATGTCCACCTTCATGGAGCCGGCGATGGCGTAGGCGACGACCAGCGGCGGGGACGCCAGGTAGTTCATCTTGACGTCGGGGTTGATCCGGCCCTCGAAGTTGCGGTTGCCGGAGAGGACCGAGGTGACCGCGAGGTCGTGATCGTTGACGGCCTTGGAGACCTCCTCCGGCAGCGGGCCGGAGTTGCCGATGCAGGTGGTGCAGCCGTAGCCGACGAGGTTGAAGCCCAGCTTGTCCAGGTACGGGGTCAGGCCGGCCTTGTCGTAGTAGTCCATGACGACCTTGGAGCCCGGCGCCAGCGTGGTCTTGACCCACGGCTTGCGGGTCAGGCCCTTCTCCACCGCCTTCTTGGCCACCAGCGCGGCGGCGACCATGACGTACGGGTTGGAGGTGTTGGTGCAGGAGGTGATGGCCGCGACGGTGACCGCGCCGTGGTCCAGCTCGTAGGTGGTGCCGTCGGGGGCGGTGACCTGGACCAGGTTGGTCGGGGTGCCGTTGGGGTGGACGGCCGGGGCGTCGGAGGCCGGGAAGGACTCCACGCCCGCCTCGTCGACGCTGTCGACGTAGTTGCGGACGTCCTGCTTGAACTGCTCGGCGGCGTTGGCCAGGACGATGCGGTCCTGCGGACGCTTGGGGCCGGCGATGGAGGGCACGACGGTGGACAGGTCCAGCTCGAGCTTCTCGGAGTAGTCCGGCTCGGCGTTCGGGTCCAGCCAGAGGCCCTGCTCCTTGGCGTACGCCTCGACGAGCGCGAGCTGCTGCTCGGGGCGGCCGGTCAGGCGCATGTAGTTGATGGTCTCGTCGTCGATCGGGAAGATCGCGGCGGTGGAGCCGAACTCCGGCGACATGTTGCCGATGGTGGCGCGGTTGGCCAGGCTCGTCGCGGCCACGCCCTCGCCGTAGAACTCGACGAACTTGCCGACCACGCCGTGCTTGCGCAGCATCTCGGTGATGGTCAGCACCAGGTCGGTGGCGGTGGTGCCGGTGGGCAGCTCGCCGGTGAGCTTGAAGCCGACGACCCGCGGGATGAGCATGGAGACCGGCTGGCCGAGCATGGCGGCCTCGGCCTCGATGCCGCCGACGCCCCAGCCGAGGACACCGAGGCCGTTGACCATGGTGGTGTGCGAGTCGGTGCCGACGAGGGTGTCGGGGTAGGCCTTGCCGTCGCGGACCATGACGACACGGGCCAGGTGCTCGATGTTCACCTGGTGGACGATGCCGGTGCCGGGCGGGACGACCTTGAACTCGTCGAAGGCGGTCTGGCCCCAGCGCAGGAACTGGTAGCGCTCCTTGTTGCGGCCGTACTCGAGCTCGACGTTCTGCTTGAAGGCGTCGTTGGTGCCGAACTTGTCGGCGATGACGGAGTGGTCGATGACCAGCTCGGCCGGGGCCAGCGGGTTGATCTTCGCGGGGTCGCCGCCGAGCTCCTTGACGGCCTCGCGCATGGTGGCGAGGTCCACGACACAGGGCACGCCGGTGAAGTCCTGCATGATCACGCGGGCCGGCGTGAACTGGATCTCCTGCGACGGCTTGGCCTGGGAGTCCCAGCTGCCGAGGGCACGGATGTGGTCGGCGGTGATGTTCGCGCCGTCCTCGGTGCGGAGCAGGTTCTCCAGCAGCACCTTCAGGCTGTAAGGCAGTCGGGCCGAGCCCTCGACCTTGTCAAGCCGGAAGATCTCGTACGACTCGTCGCCCACGTGCAGCGTGCTGCGGGCGTCGAAGCTGTTCGCCGACACGACAGTCTCCTTCATTCATGTGCGCCTACCACCACGATCCTGCCGCCACGGCATCTCGACCAATCCAGTAAGGTAAGGCTAAGTCAGGTAAGCCTTACCGTGTGGCGACTGTGGTGCACCCCGGCAGATATCTCGATGTCGAGATAACTCTAGTACATGGGGGCCGAATGGTCATGCGCGGACCGGGTCCGGACTGGCCGACGGACGCCCGATCCCCGAGAGTGGGTACGCCACCCGGCCGCAGGAATCGGTACCTGGATGCGCAAAGGGGACCGGCGCGCCCTCCGCGACCGAGGCGGCGGTCCGGCGCGGGAAACCCGCCCCGCACGTCGCGGCAACCGCCGCACACCGCCACGGAGCGCCGCCGAATACACCCGGAACACCCGGAATGCCTGGAACGCCCGGACCTTTCGGGCAGCATCGAACCCTTTGGCCCAGGGGTCACTGACGGCTCATCACCCGATTGGACCCCCCAAGAGGCGCCATCTCATATCTGAGATAACCTCAACCCCATGGCAGACGACTACCTCGTACGCATCGGCAAGCTCATCCGTGACGCTCGGCAGCACCGGGGCTGGACGCAGGCACAGCTGGCCGAGGCGCTCGGCACCAGCCAGAGCGCCGTCAATCGCGTCGAGCGCGGCAACCAGAACATCAGCCTTGAGATGATCGCCCGCATCGGTGAAGCCCTGGACAGCGAGATCGTCTCGCTGGGCTACGCGGGTCCCATGCACCTGCGAGTGGTGGGCGGCCGCCGGCTCTCCGGCGCGATCGACGTGAAGACGAGCAAGAACGCGTGCGTGGCGCTGCTGTGTGCCTCGCTGCTCAACAAGGGGCGCACGGTGCTGCGCCGGGTGGCCAGGATCGAGGAGGTGTACCGCCTGCTGGAGGTGCTGAACTCCATCGGCGTGCGTACCCGCTGGATCAACGACGGCACCGACCTGGAGATCGTGCCTCCGGCCGACCTCGATCTGGACGCCGTCGACGCCGAGGCCGCCCGCCGTACGCGGTCCATCATCATGTTCCTCGGGCCGCTGCTGCACTGGATGGACCACTTCAAGCTGCCCTACGCGGGCGGTTGCGACCTCGGCACGCGGACCATCGAGCCGCACATGATCGCGCTGCGCCGGTTCGGTCTTGACATCACCGCCACCGAGGGCCAGTACCACGCGGTGGTGGACCACGCCGTCCGCCCGGACCGCCCGATCGTGCTGACCGAGCGCGGCGACACCGTGACCGAGAACGCGCTGCTGGCCGCCGCCCGCCACAACGGCGTGACCGTCATCCGCAACGCCTCCTCCAACTACATGGTCCAGGACCTGTGCTTCTTCCTGGAGGTGCTCGGCGTCAGGGTCGAGGGCATCGGCACCACCACGCTCACCGTGCACGGCGTGCCGAACATCGACGTCGACGTCGACTACTCCCCCTCCGAGGACCCGGTGGAGGCGATGAGCCTGGTGGCCGCCGCCGTCGTCACCGAGTCGGAGCTGACGGTGCGCCGGGTGCCGATCGAGTTTCTGGAGATCGAGCTGGCGGTCCTGGAGGAGATGGGTCTCGACCACGACCGCACGCCCGAGTACTTCGCCGACAACGGCCGTACCCGGTTGGTGGACCTCACCGTCCGGCCCTCCAAGCTGGAGGCGCCGATCGACAAGATCCACCCGATGCCGTTCCCCGGCCTGAACATCGACAACGTCCCGTTCTTCGCGGCGATCGCGGCCTCCGCGCAGGGCAAGACGCTGATCCACGACTGGGTCTACGACAACCGCGCGATCTACCTGACCGACCTCAACCGCCTCGGCGGCCGCCTGCAACTCCTCGACCCCCACCGGGTCCTGGTCGAGGGCCCCACCCGTTGGCGCGCCGCCGAGATGATGTGCCCGCCGGCCCTGCGCCCCGCCGTGGTCGTCCTCCTGGCCATGATGGCCGCGGAGGGCACGTCGGTACTGCGCAACGTGTACGTCATCAACCGCGGCTACGAGGACCTGGCCGAGCGGCTGAACTCCATTGGGGCGCAGATCGAGATTTTCCGGGACATCTGAAGGTCCTCGGAAAAGACGCCGTCATACCCCTTCTGACCTGCGCGAACGCGAGGCAAGAGGGGCGTGGCGGCGCCTCTGGGACTTTTCTGGGACTTTTGGTCGGAACCGAAGACGTCATCTTGGGCCGGAGCGAGTCCGGGAAAAGGGCCAGGTCAGGACCTTTTCTCGGCTCACTGCCCCGCGTGCGGGCGCCCAGAGCGTCAGACAAGCGTCATGACCGACAGCCCACGCCTCTGCTCGGGGCAGAACACGCTGCCACAACCATGCTCACCCGGCACGGGCCCACGCTGCTCGCTCCAGACACCGGCTCGCACATCATGGCCCGCACCACATCCCGGCCGTCATAATGGAGTCATGTCCTCCAGCCCACAGCACTCCGCCCCCGCGCCGATGGACCTCTCTCGCACGGACGTCGAGGACCTCGCGCTGTATCGGGAGAAGTTCCGGAGGCGTCTGCCGGAGTCACTGGACGAGTTGCACGGCCCGACCCAGGGGATCGTGGAGCTACCGCTGCACATGGCCTGGTCCGGAATGACGTCGTACGACCTGGGCAAGCCTCGCCAGCGCATGGGCCTCTACCGCACTGTTCTGCATGAGGGCCTGCGCGACGACCTGCCCCTCTACCTCAACCAGAACCTGCTCCTCCAGTTGTGGCCTGTGCTGCGCACACTCGTCGGTCGCACCGTGCGCACCGTGTGGGAGGACGCCTTCCCTCAGCTCGCCTCCCGCACCCGGGCAGCCGCGTGACGGACATGCCGGAGCTGCACACGCGGCTCCTGGCAGACGTGATCGCCCTCGGCTCCCCGTATCCGCTGGTTCTCACCGGCGGGTATGCCGTGCGGGCGCACCACCTCGTCAACCGCCCCAGCCAGGACCTCGACGTCGCCACCGAGAACCCGGCGCCCATGGCCGACATCGCGGCCGCGCTCCGCGCCGGCCTGGAAGCTCGCGGCTGGAAGGTGCACGCGCTGGAGACCGCCCCGCTGTCCGCCCGCTTCACCGTGGCTGACCCAGCCACCGGGCAGGAATGCGAAGTCGACATCCTCAAGGAGATCTTCTGGCGGCCGGTCGCCCAGAGCCCGTACGGGCCCGTCCTCGCGGAAGAGGACGTCATCGGGACCAAGGTCCGCGCCCTCGCCGACCGCGGAGCCCCCCGCGATCTGATCGACGTGTTCGCAGCCTCCCGCCGCTGGACCAATGCCGAGCTCGAGGAGTTCGGCCGCCGCCACTCCCGCGGCCGCTTCGAGCGCGAGGATCTGCAGTCGAATCTCACAGGCGCCGAGTGGACCGACGACGAAGCCTTCGCCGCCTATGGGCTCGATGACGCCACCATCACCGCACTCCGCGCTTGGGCCTTGGAGTGGGCCGACGGCCTCGCGGCCCGTCTCCTCGAAGAGGCCGATAATCCGGACATCGACTGATCACATCCGAGTGAAACCGTATCTGACAGCGATCAGAGCAAGAGCCAAGGAACGAGTAGGCGGGAAAGCAGTCGGTCGCGAGCTTGTCCGACGACAAGCTCGCCCCAGAAAGATCAGTCGACGGACAGGCTGCGGCCACGTTGGGGCCGGTGATCAACCCGAGCCGACTCTCGTGCGTCCTCACGCGCCTTGCTTCCCAGGGCCTCGGCTCTCGGAACTCGGCGTGAACAGGGCAGCGCGCCGCCGGATACCGTACGCCATCGACGGTCAGCCGGAGACGAGCCCCCAGACGACCGGCCGCCCGGACATGCGGGCGGCCGGCTCGGTGTCACAACCTGTCACACACGGAGCGTCGCGCACTGGCGCAACAGCGGTTCCAGGCGTAGTTGGGTGTCCTCGCGGTCGAACACCTGGAGGGCGTCGAGACAGGTGACGATCCAATGGGCCTCGTCCTCGTCCTCGATCCGCACCGCCACGGCAGTCACCGCATTCTCCAAGTCGAACGAACCGTCTTCGAACTCGTCGTCGAGCGCCCGGTACCCAGTTGTGAGGAGCGGGTCCGCGTACACTCCGGTCGCCTCAGCGAACGCACGGGCCTCGGCCCGGTCCGTGGGCAGGCCGGCGAGGCGACGCAACACCTCTTCGGGGTCGCTCAGTTCGTTGTGCAGGCGGTGGGCCCGGTCAACCAAGAGGGGCCAGCCGCCGGTCAGCTCGTGGAGGCGGTCCAGGCGGTCCTCGGTGTGGAACATCTCGACGCGCTGGGCCCAGCCGTACAGGCTGCGGCGATCATGGCGCAGCACCACGGGCGCCGCCGAGGTGGGTTCGTCGCCCGTCAGCAAAGTACGCCAGAGACCCAGCTGGGCGGTGTCGGTGACGAGTACCACCGCGCGGGTCACCCCCGGGATGGCGGGCAGCTGAGTCTCGGCCAGGTCGACGGACTCACGGCAAGCCTCGGGCCGTGCGGGATAGCGGGCGAAGTCACTGATGACGACGCGCCGTTCACGCGGAACTCCGCCGACGAGCTCCTGCTTGTAGGCACTGAGCTTGCCGACGGGCGGCAACGTCCAGTCGGCGATGCGTCCGGCGATCGCCCGCAGAGTGTCGCCGACGTCGGTGACACCGGTCGCGGAAGTCCCGAGGACGACCCTCGTCTGGTTGGACCGCTCGCCGAGTAGGTCGTCGAGCTGGGTGATGGTGAGTGGTGCCGGTCGACCGTCGGGCAGTTCGGGACGGCCCTCCTGCACGATGCTGTCCTGGAGCTCGCAGTCCTGTTCTGCCCTGAGCAGGCGGGCGTCCACCTCGTGGGAGGTGCCGATCATGCGCAGGGCGTTCGGGCCGCGCAGATGCCAACCCTGACCGTCGTGGTTAGGGGCGAGCACACCGAGGCCCACCATCTCGGAGAGATAGGCGCGGAAACCTTCGGTGTCGAGCTGTGCGAAGCCCTTCCGCCAGAACGTCTCGCATTCCTCGCGCAGTTCGGCGTCGCTCAGTCGCGCCTCCAGGCCACGGTGGCGGGCGTGGTACGCCAGCACGTTGGCGATTACGTCGTAGCGGTGATCCAGACTCAGCGTGTCCTTGAAGGCCGCCGAGATGCTGTCTCTGAGCCCGGCGTCCGATTCCACGACTTCGATGTCGGCGATCTCCACCGCGTACGGCGGATCTTCGGCTCCGCGCCGCGACCGCTTGCGGTGCATCACCTCGACCAGTCGGTGACCGAACATCTGGAGCAGGAAAGGCTGGTAGGAGCAGTAGCCGAGCACCCGGTTGACGAGATCCATGTCCTGGAACTCGAAGCCGAGCGCCCTCATCGGGTCGACCAGCAGTTCGGCGGCGGACTGGGGAGCGAGTGGGCCGATCACCTTCGGGGTCTGGGCGAGGTGACCGAACGGCCCGTTGCTCGCGAGCTTGGAGAACCGCTGCACTGAGTGCAGACCGGCGAACACGACCTTGGCGCGGTCCTTGGTGTCGGAGCCGAGGCCCTTGAGCTTCTTGGTCTGGTCGAAACGGGGGGCGTCCGCCTCAAAGAACTGATCGCACTCGTCGAGCAGGATCAACAGACGACGGCGGGAGTCCCCGTCCAGCCAGGCCCGGATGCCGATGCGCACCCGTTCGGACATGTCCTGCCGCGACTTGCGGCTCGGCGGACCGCCCAAGACTTGAGCTGCCCTCAGTTCCCGGTCAAGGACGCTCCACAACGCCTCCGGTCCCAGCGAGCTGCCCTTGCCGATGTTCTCCTGGTCGAGGTTCACGTACACCGCCAGGTGGTAGCCCGGGCGTTGCCCCTCGAACCGCTCCCCGGCATCACTGAGCAGTGCCGACTTGCCGAGTCCGCGGCCACCGAAAATGACCTGGGTGCCACGCGGGTCGAGGATGCTGACCCGTTCGGCGTCACGCCCGTAGAACATCTCGCCGCCGATCCGACCGCGCTTCTCCCGGATGTACGGGTTGACGCCGGAAAACGGAAGCAGTGTCTGCGTGGCCGTACTGGCCTGACGGTTGCCCCGTGCCGCGAGGTAAGCGAGGGCTGCGTCGTCCACGACCAGCATCGGTTGCAGCCGGCCCGAGCCGACGGCGAGTTCGACGCGGGCCTCACGGCTCAGCGTGCCGAAGTAGACGACGAGGAGGCTCGCACCACTGGTGTCGCGCTCCGCCCAGCTCATGACGACCTTGGCAGGCGGGCGGCCCCAGACCATCAGCACGCGGAGGTTGCCACCCTGTTCCCTGATCTGCGAGCCGAACGCGGGCGCCTTCGCCCTGCCGTTGATCTCCACCTCGGTCGCCTCGAAGAGGCGGTACTCGCGCCGGTGTTGGGACCGCTCGTCGAGCGGCCTGGCGCTCTTGGCGTCGTAGCCGAGAAGTTTGAGAAGCGGCGGCAGCTGGCGCCTCGGGGAGACGGTGAGCCGGTCCTTCGGCTCGGTGGCACCCAGCTCCCGCCATTCGTCGAGGGCGTCGGCGGCCAGGGCCGCCTCGTCGGTCGAGAGCGCGCTGTAGTCCAGAACGGGGATGGACGGGTGCTTTCCGCCGGACCGGACGAGGTCGACAAGGTCGCGGTCGATGCCCTTGGGCAGGCCGTCAGGCACCGCCGTGAAGAACTCAGTCAGGTGGGACTCGCCACCCTCGATCTCCGGGACGTCCTCGCCGATCTCCAGGAACGGCGTCAAACGAGCGACACTCGTCACCAGCTACTTGTGCAACGTCAACGCAACAGATACGTACTCCGCGTTACTCCTTGACAAAGCCCAGACCAGCAACGTCACTCAGCAGGCGTAGGAGATTCAGAAGCCGGTCGAGAAGCATCGCTGAGCTGGGACACTCTGTGGCACCATCGATCTCCGCCAGTCACAGGCGGTCACCGCGACACGCTTGCTCGCTCCAGCACAGTCGGGCAGCCGTCGGGCCCAGCGCGTTCGCCTCGAAGCTGCGAGTTGAACGCCAGCCGGCTCGTCCCATGGTCGATCACCGGTGCGTAGCTTCGTGCCGACTGACGCCGACCTCGACGCTCGCGCAACACCAGCCCACATCGCACCCGCATGAGTTGCACAGAGCCCGAAAGACTGGCCTTCGGAAGCGGATGTGGCCTGGGACTTCTCTGGGACTTCCGGCCACATCAACGAGCACGAGCGTGAAATAGCCGAAAGGCCATTCCTACTGGTCAGCGCGCAGTGACTGCCCATCGCCGCAGGTCACAGGGCTGGCGCGTCTCTTCCGGGACATCTGAGCAACGGCCGCCGCCGCACCCTATGTGACCTGCACGAATGCGGGTCTGGAAGGGGTGCGGCGGCGCCTCTGGGGCTTCTCTGGGACTTTGGGCCGGGGCCGGGCTATCCCCAACTGCTTGGGAGCTGCCCGAAGATGGCGTCTACGGCGGCACTGCCACGTGCGCCCGTGGGAGAGTGGCGGGTGACGGGCGGCGTCGAGCGCGGCTGGGAGCCTGCCGGCCTCAGCCTCACCCGCTCAGCAGTACCGGTCTTCTGCTCGGGCGAAACCGGCACTGTACCCACTGCTGTAGCCACGGGTGTAGTCCCTGTTGCCGGAGCTGTAACCCCGATATCCCTTATGCATCAGGCAGTCGTCCCGAGCGTCCTGGTAACCATCCCGGAACCCGTCGCGGAAGCCCCGTTGGTAGTCGCGCTGACTCTCGACCGCGCTGGCGTGAGTCTGGCTCGGCGTCGCCGCTGCCGCCGCCACCGGCTGCAGGCCAAGCGGGGCGAGGGCGAGGATGAGGGCCGAGCCGGCAACGGCAGATCGCTTGCAGAGCCTTGCGTTCATGACCGTACCCCTTTGCAACATAGGTCACATCAGCCACTTCCACCGTAGTAGCCCATATGGGTCTCGCAACTTGCTGACATCAGCGCCGGAACGGCTGACATCGCCAACTGACTGTGAGGATGTCGGTGGTGCACATGCACGTGACCTCAAGACAGGCGCCGGGCGTCATTGCTTCAAAGGAGCCCACGCAGCAGAGCTGCCGTGTCGTCGCAGTGCTCCTCCATTGCCTGCCGGGCCCCGTCCGGATGTCCGCTCAGGACTGCGGAGACCACCGCGTGGTGTTGGTGGTGGGAATGCTCGATGTTCGTCGCCAGCACCGGAATCGCGATCAGCATGTCGTGCAGCCGCTTCTGCACCTCGGTCACCGCGTCCAGCAGCATCCGCGAACCGGCCAGCTTCGCGATCTCCAGATGCAGCCGGGCATCGGCCTGCCGGTGCCCCGCCGGGTCCGCGGCCTCGTCGACCAGCGTCAGCATCTCCTTCAGCTGCGAACGCCGCCGCGCATCCGGATCGGCTGCCTTCGCCGCCAGATACGCCGCCCCCGGCTCGACGATCCGCCGGAACTCCAATGCGTCCAGCAGCTCCTCGCGCGAGAACGACAGCGACCCCTCCCCCGGCTTCAGCGGCCGGTGGACGACGACGGTGCCACCGCCGCGCCCCCGGTGCGTCTCGACGAAACCCGCCATCCGCAATGCGGCGATCGCCTCCCGGAGAGTCGCCCGCGACACTCCCAGGCGCTCGGCCAGGATCCGCTCGGTCGGCAGCGCCGAACCACGCGGATACCCGCCCAGCCTGATCGCGGTCGCCAGCTGCTCCACGCACGACTCGAAAGCGTGGTGGGAACGCACCGGCCGCAGCAGGGTCTCTCCCAGATCGGGGTCCATCGCATGCCCATCGGGGGCCGCAGGCGTCACGACGTCACAGCTCCTCCAGGTTGTCACGGCTGGTCATGAAGTGCTTACGGCCGCCCGCATACCACGACACCAGCGCGAACAGACCGACCACGGCCACCGCGATCGGCGCGTAGTTGAAGCTGTCGACGTTGACCGGCCGGGTCGGCGGCAGCACGAACAGCACGCAGATGACCACCACCCACACGATCGCGACCCAGCCGACCAGGCTGCTCCACTTGCCCAGGTGCCACGGTCCCGGAACGAACTCGTTGCCGCGCAGACGACGCAGCAGCACCGGCGTGACATAGGCGATGTAGAGGCCGATCACCGCGATCGAGGTCACCGCCAAGTATGCCGTGGTGTTGAACAGCGCCGGCAGCGTCAGGAGCGCCGAGAGCGTCACGCAGAACCAGATCGAGTTCGTGGGCGTCCCGGTGCGCGGGTTGACCTTCGCCCAGATTTTCGACCCCGGGAGGGCATTGTCGCGTGAAAACGCATAGCTCATCCGGGAGTTGGCGGTCACCGAGGCCATCCCGCAGAAGAACTGCGCGGCACACACGATGAACAGCAGGAACTTCGCCGTGGCCGGACTGTTCAGCGAGTCCAGGAAGACCTGCGCCGGCGGCAGCCCGGTACTCGACGCGGCCAGCCTGTCCAGCCCCGCGGAACTCTTGTCCTGGATCGACGCGGTGATGGAGAAGAGCAGGATGAAACCGCCGATGACCGAGATCACCACGCTCATCACGATCCCGCGCGGCGCGCTGCGGGCCGCTCCCCTGGTCTCCTCCGCCACATGGGCCGACGCGTCGTACCCGGTGTAGGTGTACTGCGCCATCAGCAGGCCCATGAGGAAGACGTAGATGCCGGAGGTCCAGCCGGTGGCGTTGTGCCAGCCCGTCAGCGTCCACCCGGCGGACTGGTGGTGCTCGGGCAGCGCCCACAGCACGGCGACGATGACCAGGACGCCCACCACGTGCCACCAGGCAGAGACGTTCGACAGGAACGCGACGAGCTTCACGCCGAACGTGTTGAGAAGCGCGTGCACAAGAATGATCGCGAGGAACAGCAGGAAAGTACCGCCGGCAGTGACCTCGATGCCCCAGACGAGGTTCATGAACGCCATCCAGGTCGTGGCGCACCCGAAGTCGATCGCGGCAGTCACGGCGACCTCGCCCATGAAGTTGAACCAGCCCACGAACCAGGCCCAGGCACGCTTGTTCTTCCTGGCAAGCTCACCGGCCCAGAAGTAGAGACCCCCCGCAGTGGGGTAGCGCGAACACACCTCGGCCATGGCCAGCGCCACACACGTCACGAAGACACCGACCACCGCCCAGCCGAGCACGATGGTCGACGGACCACCCGACTTCAGCGCGATCCCGTACGACGTGATGCAGCCCGCCAGGATCGAAATGATCGAGAACGACACGGCAAAGTTCGAGAACGCGGACATACCGCGATGAAGTTCCTGCTTGTAGCCCATCTCTGCGAGACGGGCCGCATCCTCGTCCAGCTCTATCTCTGGCTGGACTTCCTCTTGCGCAGCCATCCGCGACTCCTCATCGACGAGGGACGACGGCGAACAAAGTGGCGTACGGCACACCGATTGTCAATGGCCTGATCTCAAACCTTTTTCGGCCGCGACACCTGAGACCGCCAGGGCCCGCACGGGATGTCCTGGCCTGTGTCAGCGTGCTGCCCAAGGGCGGAGTTTGTCGGGGTTGAGTACGGCCCAGATCCGCTTGATCCGGTCGTCCGCGATGTCGAACGCCAGGACCGACACGGTGACGCCGTCCAGCTGGGCCACCAGGCCGGGCCGGCCGTTGACCGTGCGTTCCAGGACCGTCGCGTCGGGGGCCGCGCCGGGCCGGTCGGCGAAGAAGCGGGCGATCCGTTCGGCGCCTTCGAGCGGTCGGAGTTCGGCTCGGACGAGGCCGCCACCGTCGCCGGTCGCGGTGGCGTCAGGGGCCAGCAGGCCGATCAGGGCCTCGATGTCCTTGGCCTCCCACGCCTGCTTGAAGGCTCTGACGACGTCGGCGCGCCGGGCTGCCGGAGTCGTCACGGGCCGCGACGCGCGAAGGCGGCGGCGGGCCGACGAGGCCAGTTGGCGGCAGGCCGCCGGGGTACGGCCGACGATCTCGGCCACTTCGGCGAAGGGGTAGCGGAAGACGTCGTGCAGGATGAACGCCACGCGCTCGGCCGGGGTCATCGATTCCAGTACGACGAGGAAGGCCATGTCGACCGACTCGTCCAGGGTGACCCGGTCGGCCGGGTCGGGCGAGTCGGCCTCCCACCGCCCGCTGATCCACTCCGTGCCGTCGGGCAGCGGCTCCGGAAGCCATTCCCCCACGTAGCGCTCCCGCCTGGCCCGTGCCGAGCCGAGCAGGTCGAGGCAGACGCGACTGGCGACCGTCGTCAGCCAGCCGCCGGGGGATTCGACGGCTTCGCGCCGCTGAGGGGGCATGGCGTACCAGCGGGCGTACGTCTCCTGCACGACGTCCTCCGCCTCGGCCAGCGAGCCGAGGAGCCGGTACGCGAGATTGATCAGCTGGTGCCGCTCGCTCATGATCGCGTCCAGGCCCGGATCGGGCCGGCTGGGTCCGGGCCCGGCTGGGTTGGTCATGGTGTCGTCGACTCCCTCGGTCGCTCTGCCCCTACCCGGTTCGACGAAACACCCCGCCGAACTGTGAGGCCGGCCCGTCGCCTCACATCGCGACGGCCCGTCGCCTCACATCGCGCGGGGTCGTGTCGTCGTAACCGGTGAAGCCAGCACCGCGCCGGCGGACGAGGAAAGGAATCCCATGTCGGACCCCGTGAACATCGTGAACGTCGCGATCATCTACTACAGCGCCACAAGTACCGTGCACACCCTGGCGCGAGCCGCCGCCGAAGGCGCCGAAAAGGGCGGCGCACACGTGCGACTGCGCAAGGTCGCCGAAACGGCGTCACCGGAGCAGATCAGCGCCAGGCCGGAGTGGGCCCAACACCTCCAGGACACCGCCGACGTCACCGAGGCCTGCCACGACGACCTGGAGTGGGCCGACGCGGTGCTGTTCGGTACCCCCACACGCTTCGGCAACCCGGCCAGTCAGCTGCGGGCGTTCATCGACAGCACCGGTCCCCTGTGGTTCCAGGGCAGGCTCGCGGACAAGGTGTACTCGGCCTTCACCGCCTCCAACACCGCCCACGGCGGACAGGAATCCACCCTCCTGGCGCTGGGCAACACGTTCTACCACTGGGGCGGCGTCATCGTGCCTCCCGGCTACACCGATCCCGTCCAGTTCCAGTCGGGCAATCCCTACGGCACCTCCCACGTGGCCGACGACGGCCCGCCCGGTGAGGTCGCCCTGCAGGCGGCCCGCCACCAGGCCCGCCGCGTCGTCGAGACCACGGCCGCGCTCAAGGCCGGCCGGGCCGCCTGATCCGTGCGGAACGCCGGACCTGCCGGGGGGCGCGCGTGGACAGCCGGCCGCTCAGGACTGCTTCGTGCCGCAGAACGCGCAGTTGGCGACGTTCGCCTTCATCAAGCACAGTGGGCAAGGGACCGTTGAGGATCTGGTCGCGGGGCACGGGCGGTGGCCCCGGAGGCCCGGAGTCCGCCGACTCCGGCACGATCACCTCTCCGGGGCCACACCGTGGTCCACGCCGGTGTCAGGGGGCGATCTCCTTCGACACGCGCTCGCCTGAGGCGATCGCGCCGTCGAGGAAGCCGTAGTTGTCCAGGGACGTGTGCTCACCGGCGAAGTGCACGTTGCCCTCGGATCCGGGCTGGGCTCCCCACACGGTGGTGTGCTGGCCGACGCGGGGGCAACTGTAGGCACCCTTGGACCAGGGGTTGAGGTACCAGACGTCGCGGTACGCCTTGCCGTTGTACGCGGCCGTGACACCGGGGAAGATCGGTTCCATCTGGGACAGGAAGGTGCTGACCTGCGCCGCCGGGGCGGTGTCGAAGGTGGCTCCCGTCCAGCCGGTGGTCACGGCGGAACCGGCCGGGAACTGGCACAGGATGCCCTGGGGCAGCGCCTGGCCCACGGTGTCGTCCCAGACCGTCTGCAGGGTGTCGGGGTTGGTGTAGGCGACCCCGCCGTACTTCTGCGCCACCCACGGCCGGCTGGTGAACTGCACGTGGAGCTTGGCGTTGGCGCCCAGGTCCAGTTGCTGGATCGCCTTCGTCTTCAGCGCGGAGAAGCCGGACTTGGTGAGGTCGCAGTCGCGCAGTGTCGTGAAGGGCAGCGCCAGGACCACCTTGTCCGCGACCACGTCGGAGACTGCAAGGCCGTCGCTGAAGGTACAGGTGACCGTCCCGTCGACGTTGGAGCGGAGCGCGGTGAGCTTCTTGCCGTACTGCACCGTGCCGGCAGGCAGTTGGCTGATCATCCCCGAGACGAGTTGGTCGTTGCCGCCGACGATCGAGTACTTCTCGTCGTCGCCGGCGAGCGGGGCGAGGGAGCCCGGTGTGTTCCAGCCCAGCAGGTAGATCAGGTTGAGCGCGGGCTGCATGCTGGGGTCGAGGCCGTACTCGGAGAGCACATTGGACTGCATCAGCTTGGCGAACCGGCTGCTGAGGCCGCCCGGGACGTTGGCGGCCAGCCACTCGTCGACCGTCATCAGGTCCAACTGCCGGCCGCGCGCGGTGTAGTTGTCGTAGGCCTGCGGGTAGGGCGCGGCGGCCAGTTCGGCGGCGAACTTCGGCTGTACCGCCTTCCAGTCGGCGTTGGCCTCCTTGGTGCTGTAGAGCGCCCCGTCGATCCAGTACTTGTCCCCGTTCGGTGGCGTGTTGCCGCCGTTGACGTTGCGCAGGGTGAGGCCGAGCGAGGCCGCCAGGTTGCGGGCGGCGGTGTGGTCGGTGTTGATGAAGGCGCCGCCGTGCTCGACGACGTGGCCCGCGTCGAAGAAGCCGCGCAGGCTCCAGCACCGGCCGCCGGCACGGGTGTTGCCCTCGTAGACCGTGGCGGCGATGCCCTTCCTGCGGTACAGGTCGTGGGCGGCCCGCAGCCCGGCCAGGCCGGCTCCGACGACGACCACTCTCGGTGCGGTGGCGGCGTTGGCCGCGGGGGCCTGGAGCAGCGAGCGGACACCGAGCCCGCCGGCCGCGGCGACCGCCAGGCCGCCCGCGGCGCCGCGCAGGAACTGCCTGCGGCTCGCGCCCTCGGCAGCGGCGGCGGCCCGCCTGCCCTGGATCTCTTCCACCGGCACGCCGGTGCGTGCCGCTTCCTGGTGTGCCGAGAACATCGCGCGCATGTGCGCGCTGAGACGGGTACGACCCTGAAAACGTGCCATGCCGAAGTCCTTGCCTGTGAGGGGGAGCGGTGAGCGGCGGCTGCGGCGCACGAACCCGCCGATCTGGGGACGCGTGGGGGGTTGGGACGCGCGTGACGCCGTGCGTTGCGGCACGGCTGGGGACGGGATGCGGCGGGAAGTCGGACGAGCGAGGCTCTCGGCGGCCGGACGGTCACGGCAGCGAGAGGTTCAGCGGCGAGGGGCTTCCCTCACCTCGTCGTGCGGCGGGGCCCCGTCGGTGCCGGCGGCGGATGCGTCGGGGGGTTCCGGGGCGTCGCGGTCCTGGACGCGGCGGCGGTACTCCCACAACACGGCCGCGGCGGCCAGCACGCCCAGGGCGATGGCCAGTTCCCTGAAGCCGCCGTAGCCGGTGATGGAGAAGCCGGTGGCGCCGACGACCAGGATGACGGCCAGCAGTGCGGTGAGGAACCAGGCCAGCGGCACGAAGAAGTCGGGGAGCCGGATCGGGCGGGCCAGATCGGGGCGGTCCCGGCGCAGCAACGCGAAACCGGAGATCGCCAGGATGTGGGTCAGGATGTAGCCCAGGTTGCCGGTGACGATGATCGCCAGCGGCGTCTTGAGCACCACCAGCACGATCACGTTGACGACCAGGGCGACGGTGAGCGCGCGAGCCGGTACACCGCGCCGGTTGAGCACACCTACCTGACGGATCGTCACCCCCTGTCGGCCCATGTCGTACAGCACCCGCGAGCCGTCGGCCAGCCCGGTGATCATGATGAGCAGCAGTGAGGCGATGAGGAACACGATCATCAGGTCCGCGGCGCCGCCGACCAGGTCGCGGAAGGCGCCGACGTAGAAGGCGGTGGGGTCCTCGCCGATCTTCTTCTCGCCGACGTAGCCGGAGAGCGCCAGTGGCAGCAGGATGAAGACGCCGAGGCAGAACAGCACCCCCGCGCGAAGCGCCCGGGAGGTGTCCCGCACGGTCTCCTTGTACTCAGGGGCGAAGGTCGCGCACACCTCCACGCCGAAGGAGGTCCAGGCCATGATGTACAGCCACACCAGGGCCTCGCGGAGCCCGCTCATGCCGTGCAGGTTCCAGTGCAGGCCGGCCGTGCTCCAGTCACCGGAGAGGAACGGCCCCACGATGAAGACCGCGAGTGGGACCAGCAGGATCCCGCCGGTCACGTAGACCACCCACATCGCCGCGTGCAGGCCGTACATCGCCGCCGCGTACAGCAGTCCCATGACGACGAGCCCCACCACGATCGGCAGACTCAGCTCCCCCACGCCCAGGTCGAGCGTCCAGGTCTGGCCGGGGAACCACTGCGCCTGCACCAGGGAGCCGATGATCCCCGCGTACACCGACAGGGCAGTCGTCCAGGGAAGCCAGTAGCCGATACCCGCCAGGGCCCCGACGACCGGGGCGCGGCTGCGCCATCCCTCGGTGGCGTAGTGCGCGATACCGCCCGAGGAGTCGGGAAACATCGCGGCCATCTCGGTGTAGATCCAGTTGGTGGCGGTGGCCAGCACCATGGACACCGTCCACAGGGCGATCGCGCCCCATGCGCCGAGCCCTCCGATGGAGGCCCCCAGGGACGCGATGAGCGCGGCCGGCATGGTCAGTGACATGGCGAAGCCGTCGTACCAGCGCATCTTCTTGGCAAGGGCGGGTTGCTCGGACATGGGTGTCTCCTTCGGGCGGAGAGCGGTGACAGAGCGGGGAGGGAAGAGCGGAGCGGGGAGAGCCGGGAGGACGGAACCGGGGAGAGAGCGGGGAGGCGTACCCGGGGCTGGGCCCTGGCCTATGAGCCCCGCACCGTAGGGCCACCGATTTCGCAGTGTCAATGGCTTGAGCCTGCTGATTCAGCAATCAACTGACCTTTGGATTGCGGGTTCCGGCCTATTGACAGCCTTTCATTGCCCACCCGATGGTGTGGACACCACTTCCCCTCTGCGCTCCCAACGTCACGACCAGAAGGGTTCTTCATGTCTGCCGTGCACCCGTTCTTCGTCAACGGCGACTATGCCGACAGCACAGGTACCGAGACCTACGACATCGTCAGCCCGGTCACCGGCGCACGCATCGGCACCGTCCCGCTCCCCTCCGCCACGGACCTGGACGCCGCCGTGAAGGCCGCGAACGAGGCGCAGCAGGCCTGGGCGAGGGTCAACGTCTGGCAACGGGCGGAGATCTGTCACCGTGTCGGCGACGCGCTGTCCGCCCGGGTGGATGAACTGGCCCGTCTGCAGACGCTGGAGCAGGGCAAGCCGCTCGCCGAGTCGGTCGCCGACGTCAAGGAGGCGGCGCAGCTGTTCCATCTGCACGCCGAGGACGCGGTGCGGCTGCACGGTGAGACGATGCCGTCCACGGACAGCACCAAGCGGATGTGGACCTTCTACCGGCCGGTCGGCACCTGGGGCATCATCACGCCCTGGAACTTCCCACTGCTGATGCTCGCCGAGTTCGTCGCTCCCGGCCTGGCCACCGGCAACGCGCACGTCGTCAAACCGCCGGCGAACACCCCGCTGACCGTGCTGAAGGCCATGGAGGCGATGGTCGAGGCGGGAGTGCCGGCGGGCCTGGTGAACGTCCTGCCCGGCGAGGGCGCGGCCGGGGACATGCTCGTGCGCCATCCCGGTGTCGACGCCATCGGTTTCATCGGCTCCTCGGCGACCGGCGCGAAGGTCGCGGCCGCCGCCGGGCTCAAGCGCTCCCTCATGGAGTGCTCGGGCAACGGCCCGCTGGTGGTGCTCGCCGACGCCGATCTGGACGCGGCGGCCCGCGCCGCGGTGTACGGCGCGTACCTGTGCTCCGGACAGGTGTGCTGTGCCACGGAGCGGGTGGTCGTGCACGCCGACGCGCACGACGGCTTCGTCGAAGCCGTGCTCCGCGCCGCCGAGGACGTCGTTCTCGGCGACCCGTTCGACGCGGCGACGAACCTCGGCCCGCTCAACAACGAGGGGGTCGCGGCCAAGATGGACCGGCACATGGCCGACGCCCGGGAGCGTGGTGCGCGGATCCTGCTCGGCGGACAGCGCCGCTCCGGCCAACCCACCGATCTCTACTACGAGTTCACCGTGGTGGACGGGGTGCCCGAGGACAGCCTGCTGTCCCGTGAGGAGTCCTTCGGTCCGGTCGTGCCGATCATCACCGGCGGCAGCGACGACGAACTGCTGAGGATCGCCAACGACGACGAACTCGGCCTCCAGGGTGCGGTGTTCACGCAGAGCATGGCCTCGGCGTACCGGTTCGTCGAGGAGTTGGCCGTCGGTCAGGTCGTCGTCAACGACAGCACCTGCTTCTGGGACGTCAACATGCCGTTCGGCGGTGCGGGCAACCGCGGCACCGGCTGGGGCCGGATCGGCGGCAAGCACACGCTGCTCGACATGTCCGACCTGCGTACGGGCGTCATGAGCCTCTGATCGGGCTGGTGACCCGCCGCTTCACGGGGCTCCGTACCCTGGACCGCCCGGACCCGGTGGCCGTCCCCGTGCCGAGGGACCGCCATCGGCCCGGTCCACACCTTGGTCGCGACCTCCGGAGCAGCCGTATGTCCACCCCGAGCCCGCTCGACGACATCGATCGGCGCATCATCGCCATCCTGCAGACCGACGGACGTCGCGCCTACAGTCTGATCGCCTCGGACGTGGGCATCCCGGCCTCCTCCGTGCGCTACCGGGTGCAGCGGCTGAAGGACGCCGGGATCCTGCAGGTGGTCGGCATCGCCAACCCGCTGACCATCGGGTTCGACCGGCTGGCGATGATCGGCATCCGGGTACGGCCCGGTACCGCCCCGTCGGTCTGCCGGGCGCTGCGGGAGCTTCCCGAGACCGCGTACGTCATCATGACCGCGGGCGGATTCGACATCATGGCCGAGGTGATCTGCCGGGACACCGCGCACTTCACCGACCTGATGACGCGACGCCTCCATCTGATCGACGGGATCGTCGCCACGGAATCCTTCTTCGTACTGGAGGTGCACAAGCTGGCGTACGGGTGGGGCGTCGGCGAGGTGGAGACCTCCGTCCTCGACGCCCCGGGTCCTCCCGACGACGCCGGCATCGACCAGCGGGCCGACCGCTGACCGCCCCGTCGCCGCACGCCCGGCTGCCCGGCACCGCTGGGGTGCCGGGCAGCCGGGCGGGGCTCAGTCCGCGACGAGCATCACGTTCCGGTGGTGCGGGGCGTGGAAGTGCGGCAGCGGCAGGCCGTTGTGCGGGCGCAGTTCCACGAGGACGGCCTCGACGCGGGCCGGGCCGGGCTTGAGCCGGTTCGGCGTCACGGTGCCGGAGGCCCGCCAGCGGTGGTGGGCGCCGTCGCACACGGCGCGGGTGCCGCCGATGCCGTAGCGGGTGGCCGAGGGTTCCTGGCTGACGGCGGCACCGACGAAGACCAGGCCGTTGGCGTGGAAGCAGCGGTAGGTGCCGGAGGCGGTTACGGTGCCGTCCACCGACAGGCGGGCCGTCCGGTCGATGGTCACGTTGTCGCCCGGATCGGCGGTGGCGGGCGCGCTCAGCACGAGCACCGTGGCCGCCGCCGCGCCCAGGGCGCCGAGTACGGGACGCAGGGGCATGGAGGAACCTCCCGGGTAGCTGGAACAGGGGCTTCCACTCGTACCCGGCACCCTCGGCGGTGGCCGTGACCCTCACTCTTCGGCGGCGCGTGCCCGTCGACCACTTGGCCGACACCGCCTGATCAGCCGTCGTCCAGCACCGCGAAGCCGTCGAGTTCGACCAGGGCACGCTCGTCCCAGAGCCGTACGATCCCCACCACCGCCATCGCGGGATAGTCACGGCCGGCCAACCGGCGCCACACACTGCCGAGTTCGGCCGCGTGCACGCGGTAGGCCGCGACATCCGTGGTGTACACGGTGACCCGGGCCAGGTCCGACGCGGTGCCTCCGGCCGCCGCGAGCGCGGTCAGCAGGTTGGTCAGCGCCCGCTCGAACTGCTCGGGCAGGGTCTCGCCGACCACCTTTCCGTCGGCGTCGAGTGCCGTCTGGCCCGCCAGGAACACCAGCCGTGAGCCGGTGGCGACCACCGCGTGCGAGAAGCCGGTGGGCGGGGACAGTACGGGCGGGTTGACGCGGTCGGTGGTCACAACAGGGCCTCCCCGGGCATGCGCGGCTCGACGACGGTCACAGGGCCTCCCCGGGCATGCGCGGCTCGACGACGGTCACAGGGCCTCCCCGGGCATGCGCGGCTCGACGACGGTCACACGGCCTCCCCGGACTCGCGCAACCCCGCGTACAGCTCCTTCGCGATGATCCCCCGCTGCACCTCACTCGCCCCCTCGTAGACCCGCGGGGCACGCACCTCGCGGTAGAGGTGTTCGAGCAGGTGGCCGCGGCGCAGGGCGCGGGCGCCGTGGAGTTGGACGGCGGTGTCGACGACGAACTGCGCGGTCTCGGTGGCGAGCAGCTTCGCCATGGCGGCGCGTCCGGGGACGCCGGGGGCTCCCTCGTCGTACGCCGTCGCCGCCGCGTACACCATCAGGCGGGCCGCCTCCGTGCGCAGGGCCATCTCGGCGACCTGGTGGGCGACCGTCTGGAGGTCCCTCAGCTTGCCGCCGAAGGCGTCCCGGCGGGCGGTGTGGGTGAGGGTGGCGTCGAGCGCCGCCTGCGCCATGCCCACGGCGAAGGCGCCGACGCTGGGGCGGAAGAGGTTGAGGGTGCCCATGGCCACCCGGAAGCCGCGGTCGGTCTCGCCGATCACGTCCTCGGCCGTGACGGGGACGCCGTCGAAGTCGAGCGCGCCGATGGGGTGCGGCGAGAGCATCTCCAGCGCGGTGCCGGTGAGTCCTGGGCGGTCGGCGGGCACCAGGAACGCGGTCACGCCACGGGAGCCGGCGTCCGGTGTCGTACGCGCGAAGACGGTGTAGAAGTCGGCCTCGGGGGCGTTGGAGATCCAGCACTTCTCGCCGGTGAGCCGCCAGCGGGAGGGGCCGTCCGGGCGGGCTGCCAGCGCCAGTGCCGCCGCGTCCGAGCCCGCGCCCGGCTCGCTGAGGGCGAAGGCCGCGACCGCGCTTCCGTCCGTCACGCGCGGCAGCCAGTGGGCGCGCTGGGCCGGGGTGCCGTGGGCGTGGACGGGGTGGGCGCCGAGGCCCTGGAGAGCGAGGGCGGTCTCGGCCTCGGTGCAGGCGTGGGCCAGGGACTCCCGCATGAGGCACAGATCGAGGGCGCCGGAAGTGAACAGGCGCTCCAGCAGGCCGAGTCGGCCCAGTTCGGCGAGGAGCGCGCGGTCGACGTGGCCCGGCTCGCCCTTCTCGGCGACCGGGCGCAGACGGTCGGCGGCCAGGGCGCGCAACTCGGCGCACCAGGCCGCCTGTTCCGGTTCGAGCGAGAATGCGGGCATTCGCCGGTCCCCTCTCTCCCGGCCGACCGGGGCACGATCCACCATATCGCGTACAGTTGACTGTCGTCACCAACACGATACGCTCCTTGTGCGAGCCCACCACGACAAGGGGGCGAACCGGCCATGGACACCTTGGACTCCGGCAGGGACGGCACCGCGCGGCCGACGACCTCGGCGCACGTGGACACCTTCGCGCGCGACCACCTGCCACCCCCTGACCAGTGGCCCGAGCTCCGCTTCGACCTTCCGGAACTGCGCTACCCGGACCGGCTCAACTGTGCCGCCGAGCTGCTGGACCGCACCGACGCCGGGCGCCCGGTGTTCCGTACCGCAGCCGGCCGGACGTGGACCTACGGCGACCTGCGCGCCCGCGTCGACCGCATCGCGCACGTGCTGACCGGCGACCTCGGTGTGGTCCCCGGCAACCGGGTACTGCTGCGCGGCCCCACCACCCCCTGGCTGGCGGCCTGCTGGCTGGCCGTGCTCAAGGCGGGCGCGGTCGCCGTCACCGTGCTGGCCCAGCAGCGCCCGCACGAGCTGAGCACGATCTGCGAGATCGCCCGGGTCCGGCACGCCCTGTGCGACGTCCGGGCCGTGGACGACCTGGCCAAGGCGGAGGCGCCGGGGCTTGCCGTCACGACGTACGGGGGTGACGCCCCCGACGATCTGCTGCGCCGTCCGGCGCCGGACACGCCGTACCCGGCCGTGGACACCGCCGCCGACGACGTCGCGCTCATCGCGTTCACCTCGGGCACCACCGGGCGGCCCAAGGGCTGCGTCCACTTCCACCGGGACGTGCTGGCCATCGCGGACACCTTCTCCCACCATGTGCTCAGACCGCACGCGGACGACGTGTTCGCGGGCAGTCCCCCGCTCGGTTTCACCTTCGGGCTCGGCGGGCTCGTGGTCTTCCCGATGCGCGCCGGCGCCAGCGCGCTCCTGCTCGAACAGGCCCATCCGGGGCAGTTGTTGCCCGCGATCGCCGAGCACCGCGTGTCCGTGCTGTTCACCGCCCCCACCGCGTACCGGGCGATGCTCGACACGCTCGACTCCCACGACGTCTCCTCGCTGCGGCGCTGTGTGTCCGCCGGGGAGAACCTGCCCGCTGCCACCTGGCACGCCTGGCACGAGCGGACCGGACTGCGCATCGTCAACGGCATCGGCGCCACCGAACTGCTGCACATCTTCATCTCGGCGGCGGACGGGGACATCCGGCCCGGCACGACCGGAGTGCCCGTACCGGGGTGGCACGCGCGCGTGCAGGACGAGCACGGCGAGCCGGTGCCGGACGGAGTGCCGGGACTGCTCGCCGTCCAGGGGCCGGTCGGCTGCCGCTACCTCGCCGACCCGCGGCAGCGCGTGTACGTGCGGGACGGCTGGAACGTCACCGGGGACACCTACGTCCGCGAGCCCGACGGCTACTTCCGTTACGTCGCCCGCGCCGACGACATGATCATCTCGGCCGGGTACAACATCGCCGGCCCGGAGGTCGAGGACGCCCTGCTGCGCCACCCGGACGTGGTGGAGGCGGCGGTCGTCGGACGGCCCGACGAGGACCGCGGTCAGGTCGTGGTCGCCTACGCCGTCCTCAGGCAGGGCGCGCCGCGGGACGCGGAGGCGCTGCGCGCGTACCTCAAGTCGGAGCTGGCCCCGTACAAGTGCCCGCGCGAGATCGTCTTCCTGGACGCGCTGCCGCGCACGGCCACCGGCAAGCTCCAGCGGTTCCGGCTGCGCGCCGACGGCGTTCCGGGGTGACGCCGCACGGCGGTGACGGCGCGCATGCGACGGTGCTCGGCGGTGACGGCCCTCGGCGGCGTCGGTGACCAGCGGCGTCGGTGACCAGCGGCGTCGGTGACCAGCAGTGATGCCGAAGACCTAAAATGATCAACGTGTCCGAGCAGCAGGCGCTACACGCCCCGAGGTCCCTCATCGTCACGCTCTACGGCGCCTACGGCCGCTTCGCGCCAGGCCCGGTGCCCGTCGCCGAGCTGATCCGGCTGCTGGCCGCCGTGGGGGTGGACGCACCGTCCGTGCGCTCCTCGGTGTCGCGGCTCAAGCGGCGCGGGCTGCTGCTGCCCGCCCGCACCGCGCAGGGCGCGGCGGGATACGAACTGTCCGCGGAGGCACGGCAGTTGCTCGACGACGGCGACCGCCGTATCTATGCCACGGCGCACCCCGGCGACGAGGACTGGGTGCTCGCCGTGTTCTCCGTGCCGGAGTCGGAGCGCAACAAGCGGCACGTGCTGCGCTCCCGGCTGGCCGGGCTCGGCTTCGGCACGGCGGCGCCCGGCGTGTGGATCGCCCCGGCCCGCCTGTACGAGGAGACCCGGCACACGCTGCGGCGGCTGGACCTCGACCCGTACGTGGACTTCTTCCGCGGCGAGCACCTGGGCTTCACGCCGACCGCTCAGGCGGTCGGGCGGTGGTGGGACCTGGCGGCGATCGCCGAGCAGCACGCGGCGTTCCTCGACCGGCACGCGCCCGTGCTGCGCGCCTGGGAGAAGCGCGCGGACACTCCGCCGGAGGAGGCCTACCGCGACTACCTCCTGGCCCTGGACTCCTGGCGCCATCTGCCCTACGCCGACCCCGGCCTGCCCGCACGGCTGCTGCCCGCCGACTGGCCCGGCGCCCGCTCGGCCGCCGTCTTCCAGGGGCTGCACGAACGGCTGCGGGACAAGGGCGCCGAGTTCGCCGGGCTCTGACGCCGGTCAACCGCACAGTGCCCGGGGGCTTGGACGCGTCCGCGCGGCCCCGCTGGTTGCCCGCCCAATACGGCGCCGCTCAACCACCCAGCGCCGGGCGGAGTTTGAATGCATCCGCACGGCCCGCCCCCGTCCACGGCAGCCGCCGACCCCGGCAAGGCGTCGGTCAACCGCACAGTGCCAGGCGGAGCCTGAACGCATCCGCACGGCCCGCCCCCGCCGGACGGTAGCCACCCACCCCGGTGAGCCACCGGTCAACCACCCAACGCAGGCGGGCTTAGCCGCGTCCGGGC
>NZ_JBIAXS010000017.1:81249-185770 GCF_042896885.1 Streptomyces sp. NPDC001231 | reverse complement strand
GCTTCTTCTTCCCCATGCTCTCCATGATGGACATCATCCTTCCGGGGCCGAAGCCCCTGATCTCCGATGTCCGTCAAAGCGGATCAAGCCCACTCCTCGGAGCCGGCGCGCTCGTGGTAGGTGACGCGGGTCTGCTCCGTGTGCGCCCGCATCAGTTGCTGGGCGCGCTGCTCGTCCCCCGCCTCGATCGCGTCGATCAACTCGCGGTGCTCGCGCCAGGAGTGCTCGCCGCGGGTCCGCGCGATGGGTGTGTAGAACCAGCGCATGCGGCGGTCCACCTGAGCGGACAGTTCGGCGAGCACGGAGTTCGCCGCGAGTTCCATCACGTACGAGTGGAAGGCGGCGTTGGCGGCGACCACCGCGTCGACGTCGTCGGACCGCAGGGCCCGCTCGCCCTCCTCACACAGCTCGCGCAGCCGCGCCGGTGCCTCGCCTCCGGCCCCGGCCGCCGCCAGCCGCGCCGCCTCGGCCTCCAACAGGCCGCGCACGACGAGCAGTTGGTCGGCCTCGTCCTCGGTGGGCTCGTGCACGAACGCGCCCTGGGCCGGGCGCAGATCGACCCATCCCTCGGTGTTGAGCCGCTGGAGCGCCTCGCGCACGGGCTGGCGGGAGACGCCGAGCTGCCCGGCGAGCTCGGTCTCGATCAGATGCTGACCGGGCTTGAGCACCCTGGTGATGATGAGTTCGAGGAGGGCCTCGTAGACCCGCTCGCGCAGCGGACCCGGCCGCTCCAGCTTCGGCACGGTACCGCTCGGCAAACCCGCGGAGAGCATGGCTTCCATCCCCTGATCAGCGGCCCGACCGAGCCTGGGAGAGATTGACTTTCGTCTACAGTCTACCGACGCACCGCCCCACACAGGACTCACACCGACTGTGACCCAGTTCACATCAGACACGGTTCGCGCGGCCTGCCGACGGCGCCGGCGCCACCGGTCTCCCATCCTCGCGCACGGACGGTTTCCGCTCCGGAGTCGCGGGCAGGCGGGTGGGTGGGTGAGCGTCAGGGAAAGGACCGACATGAGCGCCGGAGAGAAGGCCAGGGCCACGGCCGAGCAGGTGGTCGGGAAGGCCGTGAGGAAGGTGGCGCACGCGCTCCACAACGAGACCACGGCGGCCAAGGGAGCCGCACTGGAGGCGCGGGGCAAGGTCCGCGCCTCCAAGGAACGGTCGAAGAGCGGCCTCGGGAACTGAGCACACGCGCACGCGCGCACGGCGCGCCACCGCGGATCCGGCACGCCGGACGGAGCGCGACGCGATGAACCGGACAGGATCCACGACCCGACGCCGTCCGACGCGACGGCAGGACCGAGGGGGCCGGCAGCCCGTACCGCCGGCCCCCTCGGTCATGCCGCGAGGACGCTCGTCCGCAGGGGGCGGCGCGGCGCGACCGGGGTGTCCGCGGGTCCGACGCGGTAGGTGGTCCTGGTGGAGTCGACGAGGGGCTCGCCGAGCGTGATCCGTCCGCTGGAGTGCAGCATGTCGCACACGTCCGTGGGCAGCGCGACGTAGCAGCTTCCCCGGCCGGTGCGGGGGTCGAACGGCTGCCAGTAGCTGTACCTGCGGCGTCCGCCCGCGTGCACGGTGAGGAACACGAGCGTGGCCGGGTCGGAGATGATGCGCAGCAGGTCAGCACCCGTGGGGCTGAGGGCGGCACCGGCACGGCTGTGGTGGTGCAGGACGACGGCGCGGGCCGGGCCGGATATGGACTGCATCAGCGGGGGCCTTCCTCGATGCTGGGACTGAAGATCGCTTACCCAGCTCGGGCGATGTTGATCTCTCTTTCCCGCGGCATTTTCCAGCATGTCACTGACAATGCGACGGCGACACGCCGCACCGGTGTCCGATCCGCCGCGGCTCGCGACCTGGCGACGGCCCCCGCAGGACGCGGACCGGGAACACCACCCCACGCGAATCCTTGCTAGTGCATCCAACCTCGGGGATACTGAATACAGTATTCCCGAAGCCATTCGTGACGTTCAGGGAGGATCCCGACCATGACCAACGCTTCCTTGCCGGAAACAGGGCTGGGGGACACTGACGGTCCGGCCGCTCTCACCGACGGGATCCACCTGGTCGTCGAGGCGCTCAGGCGCAACGGCGTCAAGAACATCTACGGCGTCGTCGGCATCCCGATCACCGACCTGGCGCGCGTCGCGCAGGCGTCGGGCATGCGTTACATCGGCTTCCGCCACGAGAGCGACGCCGGGCACGCGGCGGCGGCGGCCGGATTCCTCACGAAGAGGCCGGGCATCTGCCTGACGGTCTCCGCCCCGGGCTTCCTCAACGGACTCGTGGCCCTCGCCAACGCCACCACGAACTGCTTCCCCATGGTCCAGATCTCCGGATCCAGCGAGCGGCACCTGGTCGACCTCCAGCGGGGTGACTACGAGGAGATGGACCAGCTGGCGGCGGCGAAGCCCTTCGTCAAGGCCGCCTACCGGGTCCACCGGGCCGAGGACATCGGCCGCGGGGTGGCCCGCGCGATCCGCACCGCGGTCTCCGGGCGTCCCGGAGGGGTCTATCTCGACATCCCGGCCGCGGTGCTCGGAGAGGTCATCGACAAGGAGCAGGGGGCCGCGTCGCTGTGGGAGGTCGTGGACCCGGCGCCGCGTCAGCTGCCCGAACCCGCGGCCGTGGACCGCGCGATCGACCTGCTCGCCGGCGCTGAGCGGCCCCTGGTCGTCCTCGGCAAGGGCGCGGCGTACGCGCGGGCGGACGAGCAGATCCGGGAGTTCGTCGAGACGACCGGCGTGCCCTACCTGCCCATGTCGATGGCCAAGGGCCTGCTGCCCGACGACCACCCGCAGTCGGCGGCCACCGCCCGGTCACTGGCCCTGCGCAGGGCGGACGTCGTGATGCTCGTCGGCGCGCGCCTGAACTGGCTGCTCGGGCACGGCGAGGCACCCCAGTGGGACCCGTCCGCCAAGTTCATCCAGGTGGACATCGCGGCCACCGAGATGGACAGCAACCAGCCCATCGCGGCCCCGCTCGTCGGCGACGTCGCGTCGGTGATGGAGGCCCTGGTCGAGCGGAGCAAGCCCGGCCGGATCCCGGCCGCGCAGGAGTGGCGGGAGGAACTCGCGGCGCGCTCCGCGCAGAACGCGGCCAAGATGGCCAAGCGCCTCGACGCCGCGAAGACCGCGCACCCGATGAAGTTCCTCGGCGCGCTCCAGGTGATCCGCGACGTCCTGGCGGAGAACCCCCGCGCCTACGTCGTCAACGAGGGCGCCAACGCGCTCGACCTGGCCCGCAACACGATCGGCATGCGGATACCGCGTCACCGGCTGGACAGCGGTACCTGGGGCGTCATGGGCATCGGCATGGGCTACGCCATCGCCGCCGCCGTCGAGACCGGAGACCCCGTGGTCGCCATCGAGGGCGACAGCGCCTTCGGGTTCAGCGGCATGGAGATCGAGGCCGTCTGCCGCTACAACCTGCCCATCGTCACCGTCGTCCTCAACAACAGCGGCGTCTACCGCGGTGACGAGGCCTCCACCTCCGCGGACCCCGCGCCGACCGCCCTCAAGGCCCGCCACGACCTCATGATCGAGGCGTTCGGCGGCAAGGGCTACCAGGCGACGACACCCGACGAGGTCGCCACCGCCCTGCGGGAAGCCCTGGCCTCGGGCGCCCCGGCGCTCATCGACTGCGTGATCGACCCCTCGGACGGGACCGAGAGCGGCAACATCTCCCACCTCAACCCGAAGGGCATCACGGTCCAGCGCTGACCGAACCCGGCGACTGCCCGCACACACAGTCCCGTCGCGGTCTTCCGGGACGCCAGAAGGAATGCCGCCGCACCCCGTGCTGACCCGCACCCTCGCGGGTCAGCCGGGGATCCTCCATGCTCGGCCGCCCACTCGGCGCCCGGCCCGCGCCAAAGTGCCCCGGATGCGCGCCGCCGGCGTCCCCGCGGCCCGCCCATCCGCGCGGCGGCGCGGTGCAGCCGCCCCACGAGGGGCCCGGACCCGCCGAGTCCGAGGGGGCCGGCGCACCGCCTCTGTGTGCGGGCGCCCTCCGTGCTCTTCCGCCACCGCCGCGTCTCCGCGGCGTGTGCGCGCGTGATCTCGCCGACGGCTTCGGCCCGGTTCGCGACCCGACCGCACGAGCGGGCCGCGCGGTGACGACCCCTGTGCGTCGGGCGACGACACGTGGCGGCGCCGGTGCTGGGCCGGGCCGGTTGTGGCGGCGGCCGGGAAGCTGAACGTCCTTGCCGCCGGCGCCCCGAGGCACTGGACCTGGCAAGGCCCGTGCTCGAACCGCTGGCCGGGCGGATCTGGGAACCGGGGGACGACCCGGCACGGGCCAACGTGGTCAAGATCGCGGTCAACTTCCTGCTGGCCGCCGCGATCGAGGCCACGGCGGAGGCGACGTCGCCGGTGGAGTCGTACGGCGTCGACGCCGCCGCGTTCGTCGAGCTGATCAGCGGGACGCTGTTCCCCGGAGCGGTCCATGGCACCTACACCGGGCTCATGGCCGAACAGCGCTACGCGCCACCGGGGTTCACCACCCCGCTCGGGCTCAAGTGCGTGGGCCTCGCCCTGTCGGCGGCGCATCGGCGCGACATGGCCCTGCCCACCGGCAGCCTCGTACGGGACGCCCTGCTCGAAGCCGTCGCGGCGGGCTGGTCCGAGCGCGACTGGGCCACGCTCGCCGAGGTCGCCCGGCGAAGGGCGGGACGCTGATACGCGCCGGCCGGGCCTGTGGGGCGTGGGGTCCGTCGGAGTGGTTGTGCCGCGGCGGCCGGTCCGGCCGGTGCCGTTGGTGGAATACGGCTCGGGATACGCGACCCGACTCCAGGGATCCGCGGCCCGATCCGACGCCGGGGCACCGGTCCGGCACAACGAGGAGTGAAGACTCATGGCAGTGTGCGAGGTCTGCGACAACGACTACGAGATGGCGTTCGAGGTCCGCGCGGGCGACGCCGTCCACATCTTCGACAGCCTCGAATGCGCGGCCCAGCGGATCGCCCCGACCTGCGACAACTGCGAATGCCGCATCCTCGGCCACGGCCTCCAGGCCGACGGACGCTTCTTCTGCTGCGCCAACTGCGCACGCCGGCGCGGATTCGCGCAACTCGTCGACCACGCCTGACCCCTCGGCGGGAGGAACCCATGGAACTGCCACTGAAGGCCCACCACATCCCTCCACGGCTGGCGACCGGGGCGTTCATTCTCCATTCGGGACTGGGCAAGCTCTCGGCGGACGAGCAGACGGAGGAGGGCCTGCACGCGATGGCCACCCACGCCTACCCGTTCCTGCGCAGGCTCTCCCCCCACCGCTTCACCCGGCTCCTCGGCACCGCGGAGGTGACACTGGGCGCGGTGCTGCTGACACCGCTGGTGCCCAGCGGCATCGCCGGGGCGGGGCTGACGGCGTTCTCCTCGGGCCTGGTCGGCCTCTACCTGCGCACGCCCGGCACCCACGCCAAGGGCAGCCCGCTGCCCACCCAGCAGGGCATCCCGCTCGCGAAGGACTCCTGGCTGCTCGCCATCGGGCTGGGTCTGCTCACCGACCGCGCGTCCTGGTCGTGCCCGCGCCCGGCCGGTCGGCGGCAGTGTGGCCGCCGCCGGTAGCCGCACCGGGCGGTGACGTGCCGTCCGGCCACTACTGTGGGGGTATGCGCGGCGGCGTGGTGACGCTGTTCCTGTGCGGCGACGTGATGCTCGGCCGCGGCGTCGACCAGATCCTCCCGTGCCCCGGCGATCCGGCCCTGCGGGAGGCCTGGGTCCGCGACGCCCGGTCCTACGTCGAGCTGGCGGAGGCGGCCAGCGGCCCGATTCCGGCCCCGGTCCCACCGGCGTGGCCGTGGGGCGAGGCCCTGCCGGTACTGGCGGCCGCCGCCCCGGACGTACGGATCGTGAATCTGGAGACGTCCGTGACACGCGGCGACGCGTTCGCGCCGGAGAAAGAGGTCCACTACCGCATGCACCCGGCCAACCTGCCCGCCCTGGAGGTGGCCCGGCCCGATGTCTGCGTCCTGGCCAACAACCACACGCTGGACTTCGGCCGTGCGGGGCTGCTGGAGACGCTGGACTCCCTGACGGGTGCGGGGCTGCCGGTGGCGGGCGCCGGCCGGGACGCTGAGTCGGCGCACGCGCCCGCGGTGTGCCCGGTCGCGGACGGGGTCCGCGTGCTGGTGTTCGCCCTGGGCATGACGTCCAGCGGCATACCGGGGAGTTGGGCGGCGACGGCGGACCTCGCCGGTGTCGCGTACGTCCCCGCGGCGACGGCGGAGGCGGCCGCGGTGGTCGTCGAGCGCGTCCGGCGCGTGCGGTCTCCGGGGGACCTCGTGGTCGTCTCGGTGCACTGGGGGTCCAACTGGGGCTACCACGTCCCCCGGGAGCAGATCCGCTTCGCCCGCGCGCTGGTCGACGGCGGTGTCGACGTCGTTTACGGGCACTCCTCGCACCACCCCCGTCCCGTCGAGGTGTACCGCGACCGGCTGATCCTGTACGGCTGCGGCGACTTCATCGACGACTACGAGGGCATCTCCGGCTACGAGCAGTACCGCGACGACCTGCGGATCGCCTACTTCCCCTCGCTCACGGCGGCCACGGGACGGCTCGCGGACCTGCGCATGGTGCCGCTGCGGGCCCGGCGGATGCGGCTGGAACCCGCCACCGAGGAGGACCGCGCATGGCTGCGGGCGACCCTCGGCCGGATCAGCACGGGTGTGGCCATCACCCCGGGGCCGGACGGCACCCTGGGAGCGGCACACACGACGACCAACGCACAGGAGCCGTAAGACCCGTGCGGCACTGGAGCGCTACCGGGTGCACGGCCCGCCCCCACTGAATGTTGGCCGGCGTCCGCGCCGACGGGCCGCGACCGGGCGCCGATCAAGCGTGTCCGCCGAGTGGGCGGCGGGTGCCGGGGCTCGGCCGTGGCCGGCTGCCGGTGGCGACGGCCACCGCGTCACGGGCGGTGAGGGTCTGCCGCGCACCGTCGTCGCGGGTGACGGTGCCCCGGCGGGGACCGTGGATCCGGCCCTGCCCGCCGAGGATGTCCGCGCCGATCGACTTGACCCGCTCGGGGCCTGTCCACTGTCGCCCAGTCGGCGACGTAGTGGTCGCGGCGGGCCAAGACCCGGTCGGTG
Organism: Streptomyces sp. NPDC001231; assembly: GCF_042896885.1. Taxonomy (NCBI): domain Bacteria; kingdom Bacillati; phylum Actinomycetota; class Actinomycetes; order Kitasatosporales; family Streptomycetaceae; genus Streptomyces; species Streptomyces sp. NPDC001231. Next base: position 178,671 of record NZ_JBIAXS010000017.1, on the reverse strand, counting down.
TCGAGCCGCCCGGTGGCGGCCTGACGGGCGCCGTCCGCACGGCGGGCGTCGGCGATGACCGGCCGCGGCAGCGCCTTGCTGGGAACACTCGCCCAGTAGGAGCGAGTTCCCGCTCCACGACGGCCACGGTGAGGGCGTGGGCGGTTGGCGGCGTTCTGGCCGACCGGACCTGTGCCCGGCACGATCACGTCGTCCGTGGCGCTTCCCCGGTTCCCGCGTGTTTCGGTCTTCGGTCCCTCGCTGGTGATCACGCGGACGCGGGCCCTCTCGTACATCCCACCCATGCCAAGCACCGCACGACGGGCCGCCACAAGTCCCCCCATCGGCCGCACGCGCCACCGCCGCCCCGGCCTCATGGCGGACGGCGGAAATGCCGATGAGGCGGAACGGAATCTCGTGCCGGACTTGTCTCACCGTGGAGAACGACACTCATGGGTCCTTTTGAACTGACCGGACGCGTAGCCCTGGTGACCGGAGCGACCAGCGGCATCGGAGCCGCCACCGCGGCGCTGCTCGCCGAGCGGGGCGCGCACGTCCTGGTCGCGGGCCGGGACCGGACCCGCGGCGAGTCCGTGGTCGCCGGAATCCGCGACCGGGGCGGCAGGGCCGACTTCGTCGCCGCCGACCTCCGCACCGCGGAGTCGGTGCGGCAACTGGCCGGGGAAGCCGTCGGCGCGGGCGGTGGCCGGGTGGACATCCTCGTCAACAACGCCGGCGTGTACCCGTTCGGCCCCACGGAGCAGACGCCGCAGGACGAGGTGGACACCGTCTACGACCTGAACGTGAAGGCGCCGTTCCACCTGGTGGCGGCCCTCGCCCCGGCGATGGCCGCACGCGGGCACGGCGCGATCGTGAACGTCAGCACCATGGTCGCGGAGTACGGCGTCTCCGGGATGGCGCTGTACGGGTCGAGCAAGGCGGCGCTGAACCTGCTGACCAAGGCGTGGGCCGCCGAGTTCGGCCCCCGCGGGGTGCGGGTCAACGCCGTGGAGCCCGGTCCGACCCGTACCGAGAGCACCGTGGGGATGGGTGAGGCCCTCGACGCCCTGGCCGCGGAAGCCCCGGCCGGGCGCCCGGCCGCACCGGAGGAGATCGCCGAGGCGATCGCCTACCTGGCCAGCGATGCCGCGAGCTTCGTCCAGGGCGCGGTGCTGCCCGCGGACGGCGGCCGCACAGCCGTCTGACCCCCGGCCGCGGAGGCCGCACCGCCCGTCCGATCCCGGGCCCGGAGGAACCCGCAGCACCATCTGCCCCCTCAGCCCGCCAGAGCCACACCGCCCATCTGACCCCGACCCGCTTGGGCCCGCAGCGCCACCTGACCCCCGGCCCACAGGGGCCCGCAGCACCCGTCTGGCCCATGACCCGCCGAGGCCGCACCGCCTGTCCGATCCGCGGCCCGCCGGGGTCCGCAACACCGCCTGACCCCTCAGCCCGCCGAAGCCACACCGCCGTCCGACCCCGGCCCACCGAGGCCGCACCGCCCGTCCGATCCCCAGCCCACCGAGGCCGCACCGCCCGTCCGATCCCCAGCCCGGACGGGCCCGCAGCACCACCTGACCCATGACCCGCCCAAGCCACACCGCCGTCCGCCCCGGCCCACCGAGGCCGCACCGCCCATCTGATCCCCAGCCCGGACGGGCCCGCAGCACCACCTGACCCATGACCCGCCCAAGCCGCACCGCCGTCCGAGCCGTCAGCCCGCCGAAGCCGCACCGCCCATCTGATCCCCGACCCGCAGGGACCCGCAGCACCACCTGACCCATGACCCGCCCAAGCCACACCGCCGTCCGAGCCGTCAGCCCGCCGAAGCCGCCCCGCCGCCTGGCCCACAGTCCCAGAGCCTCACCTCCCCCTGGCCCAGGGCCCCCGGGCCGGGCCGTCGTCGGCCCCGGGGGCACGGGTGGGTGGCAGGGTGTCACCCGATCAGGTTGCGCGGCGGGGCCGGGTGCCTGCCCGGGTCAGTGGAAGGCGCCGCTGTAGGCGTTGAGGGCGGGCTGGCCGCCCAGGTGGGCGTAGAGGACGTTGGAGTCCTTGGGGATGTCCCCGCGTCGGACGAGGTCGATGAGTCCGGCCATGGACTTTCCCTCGTAGACCGGGTCGATGATCATGCCTTCGAGGCGACCGGTGAGGCGGATGGCGTCCAGGGTGGACTGGACGGGGATGCCGTAGAAGTCGCCGGCCCAGCCCTCCAGGACGGTGATCTCGTCGTCGCGCAGCTCCCGGCCGAGGCCGATGAGTTCGGCGGTGTTGCGGGCGATCTTCTCCACCTGGGCGCGGGTCTCGTCGATCTTGGCCGAGGCGTCGATGCCCAGCACGCGGCGGGGCCGGTCCTGGCCCGCGAAGCCGGCGATCATGCCCGCGTGCGTGCTGCCGGTGACGCTGCACACCACGATCGTGTCGAAGAAGACGCCGAGTTCCCGTTCCTGCCGCTGGACCTCGTAGGCCCAGTTGGCGAATCCGAGCCCGCCCAGGGGGTGGTCGGAGCCTCCGGCGGGGATGGCGTAGGGAGTGCCGCCGGCGGCGCGGACGTCCTCCAGGGCCTGGTGCCAGCTGTCCTTGAAGCCGATGCCGAAGCCCGCCTGGACCAGGCGTACGTCGGCGCCCATGACGCGGGACAGCAGGATGTTGCCGACCTTGTCGTTGACCGCGTCCGGCCAGTCGACCCAGCTCTCCTGGACCAGGACGGCCTTCAGACCCACCTTCGCGGCGACCGCGGCCACCTGCCGGGTGTGGTTGGACTGGACGCCGCCGATGCTGACCAGGGTGTCCGCGCCCTGACGGAGCGCGTCGGGGACCAGGTACTCGAGTTTGCGGGTCTTGTTGCCGCCGAATGCCAGCCCGCTGTTGCAGTCCTCCCGCTTGGCCCAGATACGGGCACCGCCGAGATGGTCACTGAGCCGGTCCAGCGGGTGGACCGGGCTGGGGCCGAACAGCAGGGGGGTGCGCTCGAAGGACTCGAGGGACATCTGTGGCTCCTAGTCGGTGTCGGGGAGCAGGGTGTCGAGCAGCGGCAGCAGCGTCTGCCAGTTGGTGCGGGTGGCGGCCACGGCCCCCTCGACGTCTCCGGCCTCGCACAACGCGATGATCCGGTCGTGCTGGGCGACCGAGCCGCGGCCGCTCAGTGAGGAGAAGCGCAGTCTCTCCACCCGCCGCAACACCGGCGTGAACTGCTCCAGGACGGAGCGGACGGCCGGGTTGGCGCACGCGGTGACGGCGACGCCGTGGAAGGCGTCGTCGGCGTCGATCGCCGCGTCGACGTCGTTGCGGCGCAGAGCGTCGTCGAAGCGCGCGTTGGCCTCGCGCATGGCGTCCAGCTCGGCGGCGGACAGGTTGGGCATCGCCTCGCGGACGGCGAGTTCGTGCATGGCCGCCGTCACCGACTGGGCCGCACGTGCCGCCCGGACGTCCAGGGGGCTGACCATGGTGTAGCGGCCGGGCTTCGTCCGCACCAGACCGGCCTGCTCCAGACGTGCCAGGGCCTCCCGCACCGGTGTGCGGCTGACGCCCAGCCACTCCACCAGGTCGCTGTCGTTGAGACGCTCCCCCGGTGCGAGGGTGCCGTCGACGATGGCGTCCCGGATGGCCCGGTAGGCGTTGTCGCGGAGGAGGGACCTGGAGACGAGCCCCCGGCTCTGTGGCACTGGCATGCAATATATTGCACGCTGCATGGCAGAGAGCTGTCAAGGGTGCGTCGGCGGGGGAGCTTCCGATACCGGCGCCGCCGTCACGCAGAGGCTTGTTAGCCCACCTGGCTGCACTGACGGAGCGGGTCACCGGTCCGCACCGGCTCGCGTGTTTCCATCAGCGAGGAGGCAACGACATGGGGCCGCGGCGGCCCCGGCGCCCGCACTCACCGGGGTGCCGGGCCGGCGCGCGCTCCGTCCGGCCGTCCCGGAGGATCGTGCGCACCTCGGGGGCCGGGTGCCACCGCCTCCGTCACCTTCCCACCGCTCGGCGGCGGAGGGGCCGCCGCGCTCAGCGGTGGCCCGGTGTCGATCGCCAACGAGGAACGGCCCGCCTCGTCCTACGCGGCGGTCGGCGGCGCCGTGAGGCTCGCCGGAAGCCTTCGCCGGGCCGTGGACACCACCGACGTCGCACCCATGCCGAAGGAACCGACTGATGACCACGGACAACGAGACGGCCGTCTGCCCGTTCGACTTCAGCGAAGCCCTGGAGTTCGACCCCTCCCTCGCGGACCTGATGTGCCGCGACACCCCCGCACGGATCCGGCTGCGCTACGGCGACGCGGACGCCTGGCTGGTCACCGGCTTCGACGCCGTCAAGCAGGTGACCACCGACCAGCGGTTCAGCCGGGCGGGCATCATCGGCCGGGACTACCCCCGGATGACGCCGGAGCCCATCGTGTCGCCCGAGTCGATCAACGTGATGGACCCGCCGTACAGCAGCCGCGTCCGTCACCTGGCCTCACAGGCCTTCACCCAGCCGCAGGTGGAGGCCATGCGCCACCGGATCGTCCGGCTCGCGGACGATCTGCTGGACCGCATGGAGGAGGAGGGCCCGCCGGCGGACCTGATCCGGCACCTGTCCGACCCGCTTCCCCAGCACACCGTCCTGGACCTCCTCGGCATCGAGCGGGAGGAATGGCCCCGGATCCAGAAGGCCGTGCACCAGCTGCTCGTCGTCGGTGCGGACACCAAGGAGGCCGCGGCGCGCGCCAAGAAGGATCTGACGGATTACTTCGGCGAGCTCGTCGCGCAGCGGCGGAAGTCGCCCGGCGACGACATCATCAGCGCGATGGCCGCGGCGCGGGACGGCAAGGAGCAGCTGGACGACCGGGAACTGGCGGTCATGACGCTCATGCTGGCGCTCAGCGGCCAGGACACGGCGACCTGCGAGATCAGCGACATCGTGTATCTGCTCCTGACCCGGCCCGAGCTGGCGGAACGCGTCAGGAGCCGGCCCGGGGCCCTGACCGACGTGCTGCACGAGTTGCTCCGCCACATCCCGTTCCGCAAGGGGGTCGGCATCCCCCGGGTCGCTCTCGAGGACGTGGAACTGGGTGGTGTGCTGATCCGGGCGGGCGACTACGTTCACGTGTCGTACCTGACAGCCAACCGCGACCCGGAGCGCTACACGGACCCGCACGACATCGACGTCGACCGGCCGAACTCCCCCCATATGACGTTCGGCTGGGGCGGGCACCGGTGCATCGCGATGCCTCTGGCCATGGCAGAGCTCGAAGTGGCCATCGGGCGGCTCATGCAACGCTTCCCGGGGCTGCGGCTCGCGGTGCCGCCGGAGGAGGTTCGCTGGGACCAGCAGACGATCAGGCGGTTCCCCCTGGAGCTGCCGGTGGCCTGGTAGGGACGCCCGCCAGGCAGGGCATCTCGGACGCCGCACGGCCTCGGCTGATCGGACCGCGGGCACTCAGTGCCGCCCCCGCGACGGTATAAAGAATTCCTATGACTGGCAGGGTGCGTTTCACGGTTAGGCTCTGGCCCAATCCTCGGGCCATGCTCTTCGGCCTTCCGTATTCGAAACGCAAGAGGAGTTCATCCGTTGAACGCGATGTGGCGCGTGAATCCGCAGAAGACGGCTCTGCTCGTGATCGACATGCAGAACGACTTTGTTCTCGAGGGATATCCGATGGAAGTGCCGATGGCACGCCGGCGGATACCCCGGATGCAGGAGGTCATCGCCGAGTGCCGGGCGGCCGGTATTCCGGTCGTCTACACCCGGCACATTCTGCTGGACACGTTCAATGTGTCTCCGCTGGAATCCACCTACAACCCGGCGCTGCTGAGCGCTGGAATGCGCGAGGGGACTTTCGGTTCGCAGGTCGTCGACGACCTGAAGCCGGAGGACCACGATGTCGTCGTCGTCAAGCACCGCTACGACGCATTCCACAACACGCAACTGGAGAACGTGCTGACCAGCATCTCCGGTCTGCGCGAGGTGGACACCGTGATCATCGTCGGCACCCTCACCGAGGTCTGCTGCGACTCCACCGCACGGGGGGCCTACATGCGGGACTTCAAGGTGGCTTTCGTGGGCGACGCCACCGGGGCGCTCAGCGAGGAGGCCCAGGCGGCCACGGAGAAGACCATCGCCACATTCTTCGGCCGGGTGCTCACCACCGGGGAACTGGTCGCGGAAATCCGTGCGAACCGCGAGGGGAGAGCGGCATGAGACCCAGAGAATACGACGTCCGCTACGAACGCTCGGCGGTCGTGCTGCTCTCCCTCGGATTCGGCCTCGTCGGTCTGGACCGCTGGATCATCAGCCCGCTGTTCCCCTCGATGATGAAGGAACTCGGGCTCGACTACCAGGACCTCGGGAACATCATCGGAGTTCTCGGTCTGGCCTGGGGTTGTTCCTCCCTTCTCATAGGCGGCCTCTCCGACCGGCTGGGCCGGCGCAGGATCCTGGTCGGCTCGATCGTGTTCTTCTCGGTCTGCTCACTGCTGACGGGGCTCGTCGGCGGACTCGTCAGCCTCCTGATGGTGCGGGTCATCATGGGCGTCACCGAAGGTGCCTTCACCCCGACCGCGGTGGCCGCCACGGCGGAGGCGTCCCGGCCGGAGCGCCGCGGACTGAACATGGGCATGCAGCAGAGCACCTTCGCCCTGTTCGGCATCGGCCTCGGCCCGATCATCGCCACCCAGCTGCTGCGGGTCCTGCCGAGCTGGCACTGGGTCTTCGGCCTCATGCTGATCCCCGGCCTGGTCCTGGCGTGGTTCGTCTTCCGGACCATTCGGGAGCCCCACCAGCTGCCGGCCTTCGAATCCGCCGTCGCCCCCGCCGCCCAGGACAAGACCCGCTGGCTGGACGTCTTCCGCTACCGGAACATCCGGCTGGCCATCCTCGCCCTGTGCGGCGCGATGACGTGCATCTTCGTGCTGAGCGCGATGGTGCCGAGCTACCTGGTCGACCACCAGGGCATCGGGACCAGCCAGATGGGCCTCATCGCCTCCGGCATCGGGTTCGGCGCCTTCGCGGGCCAGCTGGTCATTCCGGGGCTGTCCGACAGGTTCGGCCGCAAGCCCGTGGTCGTCGTCGCGCTGCTGATGGCGATGTGCATGCTGGTCGGCTTCATCCTCCAGGGGCCGGTGGTGCCGCTGCTGTTCCTGCTGCTGTTCTTCGTCGCCTTCGGCGCCAACGGCTGTCTGGCCCTGCTCGCCGGAACCGTGACCGTGGAGTCCGTCCCCGCCGGTCTGATGGCCGCCGCGGCGGGCACCGTGATGGGCGTCGCGGAGATCTTCGGCGGCGGCGTGGCCCCGTCCGTCGCCGGATACCTGGCCCAGCACCACGGCATCCACACCGTCCTCTACCTGGCACTCGGCGGACTGCTGCTGTGCGTGGTGGCCGCGTCCTTCCTCCAGGAGACGGCGCCGAAGAAGACCGGCCGTACCGGCGACGAGGACGCCGCCGTCACGACAGCCGCGGGCGTCCAGCCGGAACCCGGTCCCGCCACGCGCTGAAGACCTGCCCGGGAAGCGGACGACCCGGCGTCGGCGCGGGTCACCCCGTCCCGGGCAGATCGCCGTCCGGGGCACCGGGCGGGTCCTCGTCGAGGAACCGCCCGACGGACGCCGCGAACGCCCCGGTCACCCCGTGGTCCCGGCCCGCGTCGCTGACCCCCACCGTGACGTTGATCCGCGGAAGCAGTCCGGGCAGCCAGGCCGAGGGAAGGTCCGTCGCCCGCTGCCCCCGGTCGCCGAGGACGACACCGGCGGGAACCACGGTGATGCACTCCCCCAGCCGGATCAGCGCGTGCATGGTCCGGTAGTCGTCCACCACGTGGAAGCGGGAGATCTCGTACGTCTCGATCAGCGTGGTCGTGATCCTCGCGTGGTGCGTCAGCACCGGATTGTCGAACAGCGCGAACCGGTAGCGGGACAGCAGCTCCTTCAGGGCCGGGGCGCTGACCTCCTCCAGAACCGTCCCCGGCGGATGGACCAGCGCCATGTCCTCGATGCCGACGACGTCGGTGTGGAACGGGTGGTCCGCTTCCGTCGAGTAGAACAGCCCGGCGTCCAGCTGGTTGAGTTCCAGCAGGTCGATCACCGTCGTGGCCGGCCGGCTGGTCACCCGGAACTCGTCCGCGCCGTACATGTCCAGCGCGCTGCTCACCACGGCCCGTACGGACCGCTCCGGCAGCCAGTTGTCCACGCCGAACACGACCTTGTGCGGATGACCGGCCACCTCGGCGAAGCTCCGTGGCCGGGACGGGTCCTTCTTGCCCAGTACCGCTGAGGCGTTGGACAGATCCCGGATGAGCTGGGCGGCGTACGGCAGGAAGTACGCGCCCTGCGGGGTCAGCACCGCGCCCTTCCAGCCCCGCTCGAACAACGCGAAACCGAGACTCTCCTCCAGCCGCCGCAGCCGCTGGCTCATCGTCGGCTGTGTGACGTACGAGCCGGCGGCGGCCTTGGAGATACTGCGGTGCTTGGCCACCGCCAGGAAAGAACGAAGCGCCTCAAGATCCACGGTTGCCCCTCCTTCGACCACGACACGGGGCTCGATGGATCGGACCCTACTGCCCCGCGGACCCGTTGTGACCTGCTGGGACCGCGAGGCGGAAGGACTTCTTCCGCCGCATGCCGCCGGCCCGGGCGGACGTCAGGCGTGATCGGCGCAGCAGGGCGTCGGGTCGGGCACCTCGAAGGGGGCGAGGAGGCCGCCCGCGGCGGGCACGAGCGGCAGCACGAGCTGTCCGCCCTGCCACAGGGGACGCACGTGATCGCGAGTCCTCACCGAGGTGTCGGGTTCCGGGCCGCTGCCGGGGCCGGACGGCGCCCCGACGACGGTGACCCGGTCGATCGCGGTGTGCTGGAGGAGGAAGCTCATCGGGACCGTGCCGACGAGACGCTGGACACCGGGGTAGACGACGGCGCGGCCCTGCTCGCGGGTCTGCTGCTCGGCCGCCGCCAGGGCGGCGCCGTCCGCGTACGGCGCCGGGCCGTGCCGCAGTGTGCCGAGGGCCGCGCCGGACGGCGGCCGCTCCTCGTCCGCGAGGAGCGGGAGGAGGGCGACGAGCCGGTGCCATACCGAGGCCGCGGTGTCCGCGTCCGGCAGCGCCAGGGAGACGGCGATGTGCGGCCGATCGCCGCTGCGGACCGGGTGCGTGCAGGCGACGGTGGCGTCCGGCAGGCCGAGCCGCGCCACCAGGTCCTGGGCGAGGTGGTCGGCGCCGCGCAGGTCCGCCGACCCGGCGTCCACACCGATCACGGTGGGGACGCCGGGTCCGCCGGGCGTACCGGTCATGCGGGCAGGACCCACATCGGGTTGGAGTAGAACCACAAGTCCTTCCACGGGTCGGCGTCGCCGACCACGTCCATCGCCGGTCCGGCCGGGTCCACGGCGGCACCGCGCAGACCGACCGCGGTGCGGTTGCCGTCCGTACCGCGCAACCGCACGTACACCGGCTTGTCCACGCGGCCGAGGGAGTACGTCAGACGCACCGAGCCGGTGGACTTGTTCACCTCGAAGGACTTCACGACCTTGGTGTCCGGTGTGGTGAAGACGTCCTTGTCGGAGACCCGGCCGGTGACGTCGCCCTGGATCACGTCGACCCGGGCCAGCTTCGGCACGAACTGCGCCCAGTTCGGGCCGTTGGCGAGGCTGATCTCGACGACCAGGTCGACCTGGCTGCCGCGGCGCACGTGCAGCGCGTCGCCGAGGGTGACGGCCTTGCCGCCGGAGCGCAGTTGGGCGTTGAGGCCGCTGATCAGCCCGCCGTGGTCGACCCAGACGCGGCCGGCACGGATGCCTTCCATGACCGCCTGGTAGGAGAAGGAAGCGGCACCGACGTGGGTGCGGGAGTACTGGCCGGGCCAGAAGTCGCCGTCGCCCAGGTTCAGCGCGCCGCCGTGGACGGGGTCCTCGTAGCGGCCGTTGGCGTTGAAGTCGCTGCCCGGCCCGCGGACGGAGGAGTCGGCGTAGACGCTGTGGGAGTCGGAGTTGGCCGTGATCCACCAGGGCTTGCCCTCGGCCAGCAGGCTGTCCCACAGACCGCCCACGGTCGCGGTCATCCAGTCGAAGCCGCCCCAGGTGCGGTAACTCTCCAGCGGGTAGCCGGAGAAGGAGTCGGCGCCGGGGCTGCCGTCGTAGTAACCCCGGCCGGAGCCGGGACCGCCCGGCGCGGGCAGGCCGGCGGCCTGGTGGCCGGGGGCGCCCTCCATGCCGACGGCGATCGTCGGCTGCGCGTCGCGCCAGGCACGGATCTCGTGCGGGGAGTCGATGCCCTTGCGGGCGGGGTGGTTGGCCAGGAACAGGGCATCCTTGACCTTGCGGCGCTGGACCTGCTCGGCGAGGAAGTTGACGCCCGCGATGGCGAGCGCCTCATTGGCCGGGGTGGCGGCGGTGGCCTTCTTCACGGCCCCGTCGAAGGAGTTCTCGAACTCCTTCAGCACGGCGACCTCGTTGGTGCCGGGGTGGACGAAGACGGTGCCGTGCTCGGCGGCCGGGATGTTCCACTCCAGGCCCTGGAAGACCAGCGTGTCGGAGATCTGCCCGCGGGCGGCGACGATGTCCGGGTTGACCTTCTCCACACCGATCTTGGCGTGCTGCTCACTGCCGTGGTCGGTGATGACCATCCAGTCCAGGCCGTGCGCGTTGGCCTGGCGTACATGGTCGACGACCCGGTACTTGCCGTCGGAGCTGTACTGGGTGTGGATGTGGTGGTCGCCGGCCAGCCACAGGTATCCCCCGGAACGGGAGGACTGCGAGGACTGCTGGTTCTGGTTCTGACCCTGGTCCTGGCCCTGGGACGCGGCCGCCTGTCCGGCACCGGCGAGCACGCTGCCCGCCGCCAGTCCGGCACCGAGCAGGCCGGTACGGCGCAGCATGGACCGGCGGGACAGCTCATCGGGCGTCAACTCGGTGTCGGGGACCTCCAGGTCGAGCGCCGGCGGCAGCGACCCGCCGCCCGTGCCGTGCCCGTGGTCGTGGTGGTGGTGCCCGTGGGCGTGACTGTGGCCGTGGCCCATGTCCGAACTCCTGCCGTCTGTACGTTAAAAGCGTGTTCGAGCGGCGCCCATGCTGGGCCCCTGCCGCCAACACGGTGGGAACGGCCGGTGACATCGACGGGTACGGCGGGCGGCACCCGGACGTGGGACGGTGCCGGACGCGGTGGCGGCGCCGGCATCGGCGCCGGCGGACCCAGCGGAACAGGCCATTGCCGGGGGGCGAGCGCGTACGACGGCCGGCGGTCGACGCTCGGGCCTAGCGGGTGGCCGCCAGCCGGGAACCCGCCGGGGTGCGGTGGTAGAGCACCGCGCGTCCGGAGCGGGCTCGGGTGACGAGACCCGCCTTGTGCAGTACGCCCAGGTGGTACGAGACCGTGGCGGGGCTGAGGAAGTGGCGCTGTGCCAGCTGCGTGGTGGAGGCCGGGAGCGCCAGCGCCGTGAGCAGTCCGGCGCGGGTGGGACCGAGCAGTCCGGACAGCTCGGGGGACGCAGGCTCGGGGGCGGTGGCCCGTTCGCGCACGGGACAGGCGACCATGGGCGGCCTGCGTCCGCCACGTACCGGGTCCACGGCCACGGCCGGCTGTGACACCACCAGTGACGGCACCACGATGAGGAGGGGCACGGCCAGCCGCACGGTGAACCGGCTGTCGACGCGCAGCGTGCCGTCGGACCACGCGATGCCGGGATGCAGGGAGTTGAAGAGCGCGGCCGCGCCGTGCCGGGCCAGCACACCGGCGCAGCGGTCGACCTCCGCTTCGAGGACCGCCCGAGCGGCCTCCCAGTACGGGGCGAAGGCCAGATCCCAGTAGCGCCCCAGCTCCTCCGCGACCTGCCGGGCGACGTATCCGCCGCCCCGGGCCATGGCCCGTGCCACCGGCGGGGGCAGCTCCGCACCGGCCAGGCCGCTGTCCGGGCGGCCGTCGCGCAGCGCCTCCAGCTCGAACATGACCCGATCGGGCGGGGTGTCGCGGACCCGTTCCAGTTCCTCCTCGACGGTGGGCGAGGGTCCGGTGGGATGCGGGTTGAGGAAGTCCGGCACGTAGCCGCCGCCGTCCAGGGCCAGTTCCGACAGCAGCGGCAGCCGTGCCCGGCGCAGCACGCGCCGGGCGCGCGCGACCCACGGGTCGGTGTCCGTGGCCGGGCGCAGGCCCCAGGGGAGCAGTGTCGCCGCGACCTCGTGCAGCGGTGAGACGGCGAACCGGGTACGTGCCAACCCCCCGGCGTCCACGATGAGTTCGATCACGGCCCTCCCCCTGACGCCGCTTCGTTCCTCTTCGGTTCTGCTTCTGTTCCGCATCGGTTCGCTTCGAACGTGCTCGAATCCTCGCACGGAAGCTCGCGCCGGCAGGCCCGTTCGGCGCAGGCTGGTGCGGCGCCGAAGGCCGGACACCGGATGCGGAGGATGCGCGGATGCCGGGAACACGGGGGACGTCGGGGACGCCGGCGGCACGGGCCGACGACACGGGGGTACGGGGGATGTGGGGTCGGCGGGGAATGCGGGATCGGCGGGGGATGCGGAAGGTCCCGAGGAGGCGCGGGAACGGGGGACCCGCGAGGCTGGGAACGGCCGTACTGGCCGCCGTCAGCCTGCTGATGGTGTCGGGGACGTGCACGTCCGCGGCACAGGACCGGGCAGCCGCGGCACCGGCCGGGGAGAGCGGGGGACTCTCCGGCGCCGCGGCCTGCCCGGGCCTGAAGGGCTTCACCTGCGCCACGCTGACCGTCCCGCTGGACCACAGCGGCGGTGTGCCGGGCCGGCTGGGTCTGAAGGTCGCGATGGCGGACAACGTCAAGGCCCCGAAGGGCGTACTGCTCTTCCTCACGGGCGGTCCCGGGCAGCCGGGCGTGCCGTTCGTCGAGCGGCTGAGCGAGAAGCTGAGGCCGGTCCTGAAGGACTACCGGTTCGTCATGATCGACCAACGCGGCACCGGCGACGCCGCGTTGCGGTGCCCGCAGTTGCAGGAGGAGATGGGCTCGTCCGACCTGACCCCGCCCACGGCCCGGGCGGTGACGGACTGCGCCGCGGCCATCGGTCCGGACCGCCGCTTCTACGGCACCGGTGACACGGTCGCGGACCTGGACCTGCTGCGCCGGGCCCTGGGCGTGCGCAGGATGACGCTCGACGGCGTGTCGTACGGCACGTACACCGCGGAGCGGTACGCCCTGGCCCACCCGCAGCACGTGGACCGGCTGGTCCTGGACTCGGTGGTGCCGCACACCGGTTACGACCCGATGGACCGCGCCGCCCTGCGCGCCGCGCCGCGTGTGCTGACAGCGGCCTGCCGGGCGACGGGCTGCGCCACGGACCCGGCGGCGGACCTGGCCGAGGTGGTCGCCCGGTACGGCAACGGCGTCGACGTGCTGGACGCGCTGACGACCTGGGAGTTCGTGGACCCGGACTACGCGGAGATGATCGACGCACTGCACAAGGCGGCGAACGGCGACCCCGGAATGCTGCGGGGGCTGATCGCCGGCGTGCGGGAGGGAAGCGCGGCGAGCGCCGAGGAGCTGAGCCAGGGACTGCACGCCTCCACCCTGTGCCTGGACGGGCGTTACCCCTGGGGCAGGGCGGACGCTCCGGTGGCCGGACGCCAGGAGGCGCTGGAGAAGGCCGCTGCGGAGCTGACACCGGCCGACTACGGCCCCTTCGACGCCGCCACGGCGACCGGCCTCGGCTCGATGCTGAGCTGTCTGCACTGGCCGCGCACACCGGTGCCGCCGCTGCCGCCGGAGCACCGCAGGCTGCCGGGCGTGCCGGTCCTGTTGCTCGGCGGGGACCGGGATCTGTCGACTCCGCTGGAATGGCTCTACGACCAGCAGAGGCTGACGCCGCGGGCCCAGGTCGTGGTGGTGCCGGGTGCGGCGCACTCGGTGCAGAGCAGGGCGGCCGACGACAGGGGCCGCCAGGCGGTGTTCGACTTCCTGCTGGACCGGCGCTGACAGCACCGCACGGACGGTGAAGGCCCCGACCGGGGGAACCCGGCCGGGGCCTTCACCTGGTCAGATGGCGCCGGTGAAGGTGTCGCACCGGGCCGGGGAGCCCGCGGTGTACCCGGTGGTGAACCAGTGGACCCGCTGCTGCGAGCTGCCGTGGGTCCAGCCTTCCGGGTCGACGCGGCCCTGGGTGCGTTCCTGGATGCGGTCGTCGCCGACGGCTTCCGCGGCGTCGAGGGCCTCGCGGATGTCGGTGTCGGTGAACGGCTTGTCGAAGAAGCCGGTGGTGACGGCGTTCTTGGCCCAGACCCCGGCGTAGCAGTCGGCCTGGAGCTCCAGCCGGACCGAGCCGCTGTCGGCTCCCGTGCGGTCCCGGCCGGCGCGGTTCATGGTGCCCAGCAGGTTCTGCACGTGATGCCCGTACTCGTGGCCGATGACGTACGCCTGCGCGAAGGGGCCGCCCTTGGCGCCGAACCTGTCCTCCAGGTCACGGAAGAAACCGAGGTCGAGGTAGACCCCGCGGTCGGCCGGGCAGTAGAACGGGCCCATGGCGGAGGTGGCCCGGCCGCACCCCGTGCTCCAGGTGCCGGAGACCAGGTGGGTGCCGGCCTTGGTGTAGGACTGCTGGAAGTGCTCGGGGAGAGCACCCTGCCAGTAGCGCTGGATGCTGTTGACCACGCCCACCACGCGGCACTTCTCCGACTGGTTGGCGTCGCTGCCCTTCCGGCACTTCGCGCTCAGGTCCTCTCCCTGCTGCTGCGTGGCGGAGTTCGAGCCGCCGCCGTTCAGGAGACCCGCCGGGTTGACACCCAGGAGCAGTGCGACGACCAGGACGACGACGCCGATGACGCCGCCGCCGATGGTGAGCCCGCCTCCGGGAATGCCACCGCCGCCGCTGCCGCGGTCTTCGACCTGAGAAGCATCAAGATCCACGTCATCGCGGAATTCCATGGGTCGTTCGTCTCCTGGGGGTTGGTGATCACCCCCATTCTGCCCGGTGTCGTGGACTGGTCGTGTGAGGGTGGGCGGCGACGCTCCACGGACACCTCACGGACCGTCACTTCCGCGGCGCGCAGGCGGCCCAGGACCCTGGGGCTCCGAGCGCCGCGGGGTCTTCGGCGTGTCCCCGGCGCCGCGGGGCGGGCCAGTGCCCCGACAGGCAACGTTCGCCCCGTCGCGACGCCCGGCACGCCCTCTCGCCGCACCGGCCGAAAGCCCAAGTACGGTCCAGTACGAGGACTTCCGGCCGGCACTCCCCCAAGCTCTTCGAGCAGGGGGGACCCCCAGAGCACGCACCGGACGCCGCTCCTTTACGGGCAAACGTAGCCTGCCGCGGCACTAGAGACTGAGCGTGACCGCGGCGCCCGCGCCGCCCAGGGCCAGGGCGAGGGCCGCCTCGCTCCAGCCGCCCGCGCCCCATCGGAAGAACCGGTCGACGGCCAGCCGGCCCGGGCCGATGGCGGCGATCCCCAGGGCGACGACGGCGATGCACATGTTGTATTCCACTCCGCCGTCCGTCTCCCACAGGCCGTGGACGCCGGTGACGGTCGCCATCGCGTTGATCATGACTCCGATCAGGGCGGCGGCCGCGAGCGGGGTCAGCAGCCCGAAGGCCAGACCGAGGCCGCCCAGGAACTCCGACAGACCGCCGATCGCGGCGAACAACTTTCCCGGACGGTAGCCGAGGGCCGCGAACCCCTGACCGGTCGCGGTCAGGCCGCGCCCTCCGAAGAGCCCGAACAGCTTCTGCGCGCCGTGCCCGGCCATCAGCAGGCCGATGGTGAGCCTGATGAGCAGCAGACCGCAGTCGGCGGCGGTCGCCGTGACCGCGGCGGCGTGCCGTGCCACCGGCTCCGTGGAACGAGGCGGTCGGTACAGAATGCGCTTCGACAACATGGCAGTGCTCCGGTAAGAACGCCGGAACGGGCGTTGCCCCCAGCTCGGCCACGCCGAGGCACCGGTCGGGGGTGAGCCGCGCGACGGCGTGTGCCCGCCCTCTTCCCCCGTACCGATCCTTCCGCAGCATGCACGGTCGTGCATCTGGGCCTGGCCGGATCCAGCCGGGCCTGGATTGGCCGGGATGGGCCGGGACGGGCCTCTCCAACTGCCGCCGTGCGGTGATTCGTCGCCGTACGCCCCAGCTGTCCCGGGTGACAAGTCGGTCGTTCCGGTGACTTCCGGCCAACAACTGGGGAAACGCTTGTCCCTTGGTCGGTCCTACGTCTTGTTGCGGGGAATCTACGCGCGTATCTTTCCTGCCGACCCACGAGTCTCCTGTCACCTCCCACGGTTCAGTCGCGTCTTTTTTTCTCAACTCCACGAAAGAGCCCCACGTGTCTTCACACATACCGCTGTCCCTGCGCGGCAGAGCTGCCAAGGTCGGCCTCGTCGCGCTTCCCCTCGGTATCGCCGGTTCGCTCATCGCTCTGCCTCTCACCGCCCAGGCGGCGTCCCCGGACGCCGTCATCTCCGAGGTCTACGGCGGCGGTGGCAACTCCGGCGCGCCCTTCACCCACGACTTCGTCGAGTTGGGCAACGCCGGCACCGGATCGTTCGACCTGAGCGGCTGGTCCGTCCAGTACCTCAGCGGATCGCCCTCGCCCACCACCAAATGGCAGGTCACCCCGCTCACCGGGGCCATTCCCTCGGGCGGCACCTACCTGATCCAGGAGGCCAAGGGCACCGCGGGCGACGCCGCCCTGCCGACGCCCGACGCGACCGGCACCATCAGCATGTCGGCGACCAGCGGCACCATCGCGCTGGTCCACTCCACGACCGCGCTCACCTGCCTGACCGCCGAGGACTGCGCGGCCGACGGCAGCATCAAGGACCTGGCGGGCTTCGGCACCGCCGTGGTGCGCGAGGGCAACCCCGCCACCGGTGCGGGCAACACCACCTCCGTCGCGCGCGACGCCGCCTTCACCGACACGGACGACAACTCGGCCGACTTCACCGGCTCCGCGCCCAGCCCGCGCAACAGCACCGGAGAGGGCTCCGGCGACCCGTCGCCCTCCCCCACCCCGTCGCCCACCGACACCGCGCCCGGCAGCCTGCGCGTCCACGACATCCAGGGCACCACCCGGATCTCCCCGCACAACGGCGAGTCCGTCACCAACGTGCCCGGCGTGGTGACCGGCGTGCGCAGCACCGGCACGAAGGGCTACTGGATCCAGGACTCCGACGCGGACACGAACCCGGCCACCAGCGAGGCCATCTTCGTGTACACGGGCTCCGCCACCCCCGTCGTCAAGGTCGGCGACTCGGTGCTGGTCTCGGGCAAGGTCAGCGAGTACTACCCCGGCGGCCAGAGCAACGGTGCGCAGTCCGTCACCGAACTGACCGGCCCCAAGGCCGTCGTCCTGTCCTCCGGCAACACGCTGCCCGCGGCGGAGGTCGTCAACTCGACGACACTGGCCGACGCCTACGCCCCGCAGGTCCCGGGCGGAAGCATCGAGTCCCTGGAGCTGAAGCCCGACAAGTACGCCCTGGACTGGCTGGAGTCCCGTGAGGGCATGCTGGTGCAGGTCGGCGACTCCCGCGTGGTGGGCGCCAGCAACGCCTACAACGAGACGTGGATCACCACCAAGCCCCAGCAGAACCCGTCCTACCACGGCGGCACCGTCCTCACCGGCTACGCCGACCCCAACTCCGGGCGGCTGCTCCTCACCTCGCTGACCGGTGACAAGCTGCAGGCCAACGTCGGCGACACCCTCACCGGGACGTCCTCCGGCCCGCTGGACTACTCCAACTACGGCGGCTACAGCGTCCAGGCCACCAAGCTCGGCAAGACCGTCTCCGGCGGGCTGACCCCGGACGTGGCGAAGCCGGGCAAGGCGGACGAGCTGTCCGTCGCCACCTACAACGTCGAGAACCTCGCCCCGTCGGACCCGCAGCGCAAGTTCGACCGGCTGGCCGAGGCCGTCGTCAAGAACCTGGCCGCCCCGGACATCCTGAGCCTGGAGGAGATCCAGGACAACAGCGGCGCCACGGACGACGGCACGGTCGCGGCCGACAAGACCATGGCCAAGTTCGTCGACGCCATCAAGGCGGCGGGCGGCCCGGCGTACGACTGGCGCTCCATCGACCCGGTCAACGACCAGGACGGTGGCCAGCCCGGCGGCAACATCCGCGTCGTCTACCTCTTCAACCCCGACCGGGTGACCTTCGTGGACCGCCCGGGCGGCGACTCCACCACCGGCGTCGAGGCCGTCGCCGAGGGCAAGAAGGGCGTCCGGCTCTCCGTCTCGCCGGGCAGGATCAACCCGACCTCCGACGCCTGGAAGAGCAGCCGCAAGCCGCTGGTCGGCGAGTTCACCTTCCGCGGTGAGCAGGTCTTCGTCGTGGCCAACCACTTCAACTCCAAGGGCGGCGACCAGCCGTCGCACGGCGTCTTCCAGCCGCCGACGCTGAGCTCCGAGGTCCAGCGCACGAAGCAGGCCAAGGAGGTCAACGCCTTCGTCTCCGACCTGCTGTCCAAGGACAAGAAGGCCAAGGTCGTCGTCCTGGGCGACCTGAACGACTACCAGTTCTCCAAGCCGCTGGCCACGCTGACCTCCGGCAAGGTCCTCACGGATCTGATCAACACCCTGCCGGCGAACGAGCGGTACAGCTACGTGTACGACGGCAACTCGCAGACGCTGGACCACATCCTGGTCTCGTCCAACATCAAGAAGCCCTCCTACGAGGTCGTCCACATCAACGCCGAGTTCTACGACCAGATGAGCGACCACGACCCGCAGGTGGTCCGGTTCAAGTAACCGCTCCCCCCGGCGCGTTCGGGTCACGGGCCCGGCACCTCGAGGCGAGGTGCCGGGCCCGCGTCGTGAGATCATGGCGTCCCGAGCTACTACAGCCCCGTAGAGGAGCGGCACCCGCATGTTCGACCAGCTGAAGAACCTGAAGGGCAAGGTCGAGGACATCGCCGAAGCCCACGGCGACAAGATCTCCGACGGACTGGAGAAAGCCGGCGAGTTCATCGACGGCAAGACCGGCGGCAAGCACAGCAGCACGATCGACGCCGTCGTCGACAAGGCACAGGACGCCGTGGACAAGCTGGGCAAGCACAAGGGCTGAGCGCACGCCGTCACCCGCGGGTGTGACACCTGGTGAGGTCCGTGCGCTTGGCTAGTGACAGCTGTGACACGCGTGCCGAACGTCGGACTTTCATGGGGTGGGATGGTGGGTCGCCGAACTGGGCGGGCGAACGCGTTACGGAGCCTGAACCGGCGAGTGTGGCTGACGGGTGGGGCCGCCGTGCTGACAGGGGCCGGAGTCGTCACCTTCGCGGTGGCGTCTCCGCCCGAACAGCCGCGGGGTCACGGGCGGATACCGTCCGTGCAGACGCTGCGGCCGGCAGACTGGGGCGAGGGGCTGCCGCAGTGGGACACGGACCGGTACAGCGCCGCGCTGCTGACCTGGGACGACCCGCAGGCCGAACTGGGCGGCACCGCCGAACTGCGCTCCCGCTCGGTGGCGACCGGCGAGTGGTCGGACTGGCAGAGGCTGCCGGACGACCCGTTGTCCGCCGACGGGGCGGAGGTCCGACGGGCCGGGGTCCGGGGCGGCACCGCCTCCGTGTGGACCGGTGACGCGGACGGTGTGGAGGTGCGCGTCCTCAGGGGCGACGGCACGCCCGCCACAGGGCTCCCCGCAGGGCTGGACGTGAAGCTGCTGGACCCCGGCACGGGGTCCGGGGGCACGACCGGGGCCGAGGACGCGCCCGGGTCCGCGCCCGCCTCGTCCAGCAAGTCCGCCCCGGTCACCGGGTCCGCGCCGGGCGGCGCACCGCGCTCCGTCCCGGCCGCGCGCCCGTCGACGGTGGTGCGGCCGCCGGTCATCACCCAGGCGGAGTGGGAAGCCTGGACCGGACACGGCAGCACGCCGAGGTACGGAACGCGGATCCGGGCCGCGATCGTCCACGACACCGGGGCCGGCAGCGACAACGAGCTCTCCTGCGCCCAGTCCCGTGCCCGGTTGCGCACCCTCCAGCAGGGTCACCTCGCACGCGGCTATGACGACATCGGCTACAACTTCGTCGTCGACCGCTGCGGTCAGGTCTTCGAGGGCCGCGGCGGCGGCACGGACCTGCCGGTGGTCGGCGCGCACGAGCGCGGTTCCAACACCGGCACGGTCGGCATCTCCTTCATCGGCGACTTCACGACCGCAAAGCCGAGCCCGGCCGCGCGGGACGCCATCGCGCGGATCGTGGCGTGGAAGTTCGGCATGTACGGCATCGACCCGGCCGGCAAGGTCGCGCTGGGTTCCGGCAGCGGTGCCCGTGCCACCGGTGGCGGGACCACCGGGGAGCCCGCCCGGATCGCCGAGCTGGCCGGGAGACCGGGGATCTCGCACGCGCCGCCCACCTCCGACTTCAACCGCGACGGCACCGGCGACCTGGCGGCCGGTACGCCCAGGGCGTCGGGCGGCGCCGGCGGCGTGACGGTGATCCCGGGGGGCCTCGACGGCCCGGCCGCGGCCTCGAAGGTGACGATCACTCAGGACAGTCCCGGGGTACCCGGCTCCTCCGCGCCCGGCGACAACTTCGGCGCCGCGACCGCGTGGGGCGACGTCAACGGCGACGGCTACGCCGACCTCGCGATCGGTGCGCCCGGAAAGGACGACGACCACGGTCACGCCGACCGGGGCTCGGTCACCGTCCTGTACGGGCCCGGTCTGGACTCCGGGTTCTCCTACACCGCCTCCGGCGACACAGCGGCCGGGGCGCGGTTCGGCTCAGCGGTCGCCGTCGGCGACTTCGACGGCGACGGCCGCGCGGACGTCTTCGCGGCCGGCACCGGCAACGGCGGCATGTGGAGCGTACGGCTGACCGCGGGCGCCACCACCTCCGGACCGCTGACCACAGCCAAGGGCCCGGTCTCCCATCCGGACGCCTCGACCGGCGACTTCAACGGGGACGGCTACGCGGACGTCGCCCTCGCCTACACCGACGCCGACGGCACCGGACGCGTGGTGTGGTTCGCCGGCTCCGCGCACGGACCGACCGAACGGGGCGTCCTCCCTGTGCGGGGCGGCCGCTGCGTCGCCGCGGGCGACATCAACGGCGACGGCTACGACGACCTCGTCATCGGCCGGCCCCACCCCCCGGAGTCCGGCGGCGCGGCAGGGGGCCAGGTCACCATGGTCCGCGGTACGGCGAACGGGCTCACCACCGCCGGTATGAAGGTCATCCACCAGGACGGTGTGGGCGTGGCGGGCAGCGACCGGGCCGGTGACGGCTTCGGCGAGGCGGTCTCCGTCGGGGACCACGACGCCGACGGCTACGCGGACGTCCTCGTCGGCGCCCCCGGAGAAGGCCTCACCCGCGACGGCGTCCACCACCGCGACGCCGGGCAGGCGACCCTGCTCCGGGGCTCCGCGTCCGGTCTGACGGCCACCGGATCCTTCGCCCTCAACCAGGACACCCCCGGGATCCTGGACGCGGCGGAGACGGGCGACCGGTTCGGTTCCTCCGTCGCCCTGACGGACATGACCGGCCAGGGACGCGCGGGGCTCGTCTTCGGCGCGGAAGGCGAGGACGCGGGCAACGGCCTCCTGCTCCACACGCCCGTCAGCGGCAGCGGCTTCGGCCTCGCCCGGACCGTCGCCCTGCGCGACACCGCCCTGGGCACACCCGCCGGTGCCCATCTCGGGCAGAACCTGGCTCCCTGACCGTCACGCCGCGACCGGTGGTCGTGTCCACCGGCCCCGCGGCGGCCAGGGGCGGGCCTCATCCCCGGCGCAGATCCCGGACCCGGCGGATCTTGCCCACCGAGCGCTCCAGGGTCTCCGGATCGACCACGCACACCTCGACGCTGATGCCGACCGAGTCCTTCACGCCCTTGGTGATCGTCCGGGCGGCCGCCTCGCGCTGCTCCGGGCCGGCCCCGGGGCGGGCCTCGATGTGGACCGTCATGTGGTCCATGCGGCCGCGCTGGGTCAACTGGATCTGGAAGTGCGGGGCGACGTCGGGCACGCGCAGCACGACCTCCTCGATCTGGCTCGGGAAGACGTTCACACCCCGCAGGATGATCATGTCGTCGCTGCGGCCGGTGATCTTCTCGATACGGCGGAAGGCGGGCCGAGCGGTGCCGGGCAGCAGGCGGGTGAGGTCACGCGTGCGGTAGCGGATGATCGGCAGGGCTTCCTTCGTCAGCGAGGTGAACACCAGCTCGCCGCTCTCGCCGTCGGGCAGCACCTCACCGGTGATCGGGTCGACGACCTCGGGACGGAAGTGGTCCTCCCAGACGTGCAGTCCGTCCTTGGTCTCCACGCACTCCTGCGCCACACCCGGGCCCATGACCTCCGACAGTCCGTAGATGTCGACGGCGTGGATGTCCATGCGCTCCTCTATTTCGCGGCGCATCGCCTCCGTCCAGGGCTCGGCGCCGAAGATGCCGACCTTGAGGGAGCTGGTGCGCGGGTCCACGCCCTGCCGCTCGAACTCGTCGAGCAGGGTCAGCATGTAGGAGGGCGTGACCATGATGATCTCGGGCTCGAAGTCCCGGATGATCTGCACCTGGCGCGCGGTCATGCCGCCGGAGGCGGGGATCACGGTGCATCCGGCGCGCTCGGCACCGTAGTGCGCGCCGAGGCCGCCGGTGAACAGGCCGTAGCCGTAGGAGATGTGGACCTTGTGGCCCCGCCGGCCGCCCGCGGCGCGGATGGAGCGGGCGATGAGGTCGGCCCAGGTCGACAGGTCGTTCTCGGTGTAGCCGACCACGGTGGGGCGGCCGGTGGTGCCGCTGGAGGCGTGGATGCGCCGGACCTCGGACATGGGGACGGCGAACATGCCGAAGGGGTAGGTCTCGCGCAGGTCGGCCTTGGTGGTGAAGGGGAAGCGGGCCAGGTCCTCGAGGGAGCGGCAGTCGTCGGGGGTCACGCCGGCCTCGTCGAACTTCTTGCGGTAGAGCTCGACGTTGTCGTAGGCGTGGCGGAGGGTCGCGCGGAGCCGGCTGAGCTGCACATCACGGAGCTGCTCTCGGGTCATGCGCTCGCCGCTGTCCAGCAGCTCGTCCGGGAGCGGCTGTCCCAGCCGGGGCCCCTGATCCACCGGGGCCGTCACTTCGCTGCTCATTGCGACTCCTTCGTCTTCTCGCTTCGTAGGCTGCGGCTACGCCCGCGGAATTCCGCGATCACCTCGTCGCCCGCCCGTCTCCCGCCACCACCCTCGACGGACCGCGCTTCGCGCGGGCCGTCGTTGATACGCCGCACGCTCACGTCGTAGATCCCGCTGCGCCCGTACCGGGTGCGCTCGCAGGCCGTCGCCACGAGGACGTCGCCCTCATGGGCCGGGGCGATGAAGACGATGTCGGCCGCCGCCGCGACCGTCACAGGTCCGTGGCTGTTGCAGGCGCAGGCGAACGCGGTGTCGGCGAGCAGGAAGAGATAGCCGCCGTGGGCGATCCGATGCCCGTTGACCATCGCCGGCGTCACGGTCATCCGCACCTCGGCGGTCCCTTCGCCGTGGTGCGTCAGCTCGATGCCGAGATTCCGGGAAGCCTGGTCCGCGGCGAACATCGTCTCGACCGGACCGGGTTCGACGTCAGTGGCCTGCGTCACGTTTTCCACCACCTTGTGTACCGACCGAACATTCGGTTAGCGTCGGCAAAGCCAAGTAATCAAGCATCACCACTGCCTGTCAAGAGGTGGACCGCATGCCCCACACCACTCCCGAGCCCGTCGACTTCTTCGCCCGCCACCGTGAGCTGCTGGAGGCGGCGGTCGCGGCCACCGAGAGCCGCGACCACTGGACTCCGTACCCGGAGTCGCCCAGCAAGTCGGTGTACGGCGAGGAGGCCCCGAAGCTCGGTGAGGCCGCTTTCCGGGACCAGTTGGGCAAGCCGTTCGCGCTGCCCGGGCACCCCGGGGAGGGGACCGTTCGGGCCGCCGAGACCTCCCCCTACGGCTTCGGCCTCGGCATCGGCTACCCCCGGGTCTCGCCCGAGGAGGCGGTGGCCGCGGCCAAGGCCGCCACGGGCCCCTGGCGCGACGCGGGCCCCGATGTACGCGCCGGTGTCGCCGCCGAGATCCTGGCCCGGCTGAACGCGGCCAGTTTCGAGAACGCGCACGCCGTGCAGCACACCACCGGACAGGCCTTCGTCATGGCGTTCCAGGCGGGTGGCCCGCACGCGCAGGACCGCGGCCTGGAAGCCGTCGCCTACGCCTGGGCGGAGCAGAAGCGGCACCCGCGCTCGGCGCGCTGGACCAAGCCCCAGCGCAAGGGCGGGGCGCTGGTGATGGACAAGAAGTTCACGCCGGTCGGACGCGGTGTCTCCCTGCTGATCGCCTGCAACACCTTCCCCACCTGGAACGGCTATCCGGGCCTGTTCGCCAGCCTGGTCACCGGCAACCCCGTGGTGATCAAGCCGCACCCGGGCGCCGTGCTGCCGCTGGCGCTCACCGTGCGCACCGCCCGCGAGGTCCTCGCCGAGGCCGGCTTCGACCCCGATCTCGTGATCCTCGCCGCCGAGGAGCCCGGCGAGCGCACCGCGGGCTCCCTCGCGCTCCACCCGGACGTCCGCATCATCGACTTCACCGGCTCCACGGAGTTCGGCGACTGGCTGGAGACCAACGCCCGCCAGGCCGCCGTGTACACCGAGAAGGCGGGCCTGAACACGGTCGTCCTGGACTCCACCGACGACTACCGCGGGCTGCTGCGCAATCTCGCCTTCTCGCTGTCCCTGTACAGCGGCCAGATGTGCACCACCCCGCAGAACCTGCTGATCCCCCGCGCCGGCATCACCACCGACCAGGGCGTCAGGACCGCCGACGAGTTCGCCGCGGACCTGGGCGCCGCGCTGGACAAGCTGCTCGGCGACCCGGACCGGGCGGCCGGCACGCTCGGCGCCATCGTCAACGACGGCGTGCTCGACCGACTGGAGAAGGCGGCGGCACTGGGCACCACGGTGCACGCCTCGCAGCCGGTGGAGCACCCCGAGCACCCGGAGGCCACCGTCCGCACGCCGCTGGTGGCGCGCCTGGACGCGGGGCCGGACGAGGAGACGTACACCCGCGAGTGGTTCGGGCCCGTCTCCTTCGTGATCGCCACCGACTCCACCGAGCACAGCCTGCGGATCTTCCGTGAGACGGTGCGCGCCCACGGCGCGCTGACCGCCGCCGTGCACTCCACGAGCGAAGAGGTCCTCGCCGCCGCCGAGTCGGCGGCCCTGGAGGCGGGAGTGCACCTGTCGGAGAACCTCACCGGCCAGGTCTTCGTCAACCAGTCCGCCGCGTTCAGCGACTTCCACGGCAGCGCCGCCAACCCCGCGGCCAGCGCCACCCTGTCCGACCCCGCGTTCGTCACCGGTCGTTTCGCGACGCTCCAGTCGCGCCGCCCCGTCGCCATCGAGGAGAGCACCCATGCCTGACGAGGTCTATCTGATCGACGGGGCCCGCACCCCTCAGGGCCGCTACGGCGGCGCCCTGGCCTCCGTACGCCCGGACGACCTGGCGGCGCTGGTGGTCGGTGAGGCCGTGCGCCGCGCCGCGATCCCGGCCGAGGCCGTGGACGAGGTGATCCTGGGCGCGGCCAACCAGGCGGGCGAGGACAACCGCGACGTGGCGCGGATGGCCGTCCTGCTCGCCGGGCTCCCGCACACCGTGCCCGGCTACACCGTCAACCGGCTGTGCGCCTCGGGCCTGACCGCGGTCGCCTCGGCGGCCCAGGCGATCCGGTCCGGCGAGGCCGACCTCGTCGTGGCGGGCGGCGTGGAGTCGATGACCCGCGCCCCGTGGGTGATGGAGAAGCCGGGCACCCCGTGGGCCAAGCCGGGCGAGCTGCACGACACCTCGCTGGGCTGGCGCTTCACCAACCCGCGCTTCGCCGCCGCCGACCGCGCGGTGCCCGCCGGGGCGGGCCCGGAGACGGTGAGGACGACCCTGTCGATGGGTGAGACGGCCGAGGAGGTCGCCGCCCTCGACGGCATCACCCGTGCCGACTCCGACGCCTTCGCGCTGCGCAGCCACCGGCGGGCCGTCGCCGCCCAGGAGGCCGGGCACTTCGACCGCGAGATCGTCCCGGTCCCGGTGAAGGACGGCCTGGTGGAGCGCGACGAGGGGCCGCGCCCGTCGACGACGCTGGAGAAGCTGGGCTCCCTGCGCACCATCTTCCGCAAGGACGGCATCGTCACCGCGGGTTCGGCCTCCCCGCTGTCCGACGGGGCGGCGGCCCTGGTCGTGGCGAGCGCGGCGGCCGTCGACCGGTACGGGCTCACCCCGCGCGCCCGTGTCGTCACCTCCGCCTCGGCCGGCGTGCAGCCCAACCTCATGGGCCTGGGCCCGGTTCCCGCCACGCAGAAGGCGCTGGGCCGGGCCGGCTGGCAGACCGCCGACCTGGACGCCGTCGAGCTCAACGAGGCCTTCGCCGCGCAAGCGCTGGCCGTCGTACGCCGGCTCAAGCTCGACGAGGACAGGGTCAACGCCGACGGCGGCGCCATCGCGCTCGGCCACCCGCTGGGCTGCTCGGGCGCCCGCATCCTGCTCACGCTGCTCGGCCGCCTGGAGCGCGAGGACGCCCGCCGGGGCCTGGCGACGCTGTGCGTGGGCGTGGGACAGGGCGTGGCGATGCTGGTGGAGCGGGTATGAGCCGGGACGCGTACGAGACGCTGCTCGTCGAGGAGCGCGGGGACCGGGTCGTGGTGACCCTGCACCGCCCCGAGGCGCGCAACGCGATCAGCGGGCTCATGATCCGTGAACTGCACGCGGTGTGCGACCTGTTGGAGGACGATCCGAAGCTGCTGCTGCTCACCGGCCACGGCAACGTGTTCGCGGGCGGCGCGGACATCGCGGAGCTGCTGCGGCGGGGCCGGGACGAGGCGCTTCAGGGAATCAACAGCCGACTGTTCGAGCGGGTGCGCAGGCTGCCCATGCCGACCGTGGCCGCCGTCGACGGCTGGGCGCTGGGCGGCGGGGCGGAGCTGTCCTACGCCTGCGACATCCGTATCGCGGGACCCGACGCCGTCTTCGGCAATCCGGAGCCGGGGCTCGGCATCCTGGCGGCGGCCGGGGCGTGCTGGCGGCTCCCGGAGCTGGTCGGCGAGTCGGTCGCCAAGCAGGTGCTGCTCGCCGGGCGGAACCTGGACGCCCGGGCCGCCCTGGCCGCGGGTCTGGTCATCGACGTCGTACCGGCGGAGAAGCTGCTGGACGAGGCGCACGCGCTGCTGGACCGCATGGCGCGGTCCTCGGCCGCCGCGCTGCGTCTGACGAAGCTCGTCGTCGACGCGCCGGGCGCGCACCCGGTCGCCGACGACCTGGCGCAGGCCGTGCTCTTCGAGGGACAGGACAAGCAGGACCGCATGACGCGTTTCCTGGAGAAGACGAACAGGAGCAAGGCATGAGCAGTCCGACCGTGCCCGCCGTCGTCGGGGTGATCGGCGGTGGCCGGATGGGTGCCGGTATCGCGCAGTCGTTCGCGGCCGCCGGCTCGTCGGTGACCGTCGTGGAGAGCGGCGCGCGGGCCGCGGCCGCCGCCGTGGACCGGATCGCCACCGGGCTGCGGCGGGCCGCCGAGCGCGGCCGCCTGGCCGAGCCCGCCGAGCAGGTGCTCGCCCGGGTCACGACCGCCGAGTCCGTGGACGGGCTGGCGCCGGGCACCGGGCTGGTCGTCGAGGCCGTGCCCGAGAACGCGGCGCTGAAGGCCGGGCTGCTCGCCGCGGCCGAGGCGGCGGTGGACGACGCGACCGTGCTGGCCACCAACACCAGCTCCTTGTCGGTCACCGAACTGGCCGCGGCGCTGAAGGTGCCGGGCCGCTTCCTGGGCATGCACTTCTTCAACCCCGTGCCCGCCTCCGAACTGATCGAGATCGTCGTGGCGCCGGAGACCTCGCCCGAGGTCGTACGGGCCGCCCTGGACTGGACCCGGGCGCTGGGCAAGAAGGACGTCGTCGTCAAGGACTCCCCCGGCTTCGCCAGCAGCCGTCTCGGCCTGGCGCTCGGCCTGGAGGCGATCCGCATGGTCGAGGAGGGGGTGGCGGAGCCGGAGGCGATCGACGACGCGATGAGCCTCGGCTACAAGCACCCCATGGGACCACTGCGCCTGACCGACCTGGTCGGGCTCGACGTCCGCCTGGCCATCGCCGAGTACCTGCACGCCACGCTCGGGGAGCGGTTCGCCCCGCCGCAGCTGCTGCGCGACAAGGTCGCCCGGGGCGAACTGGGCCGCAAGTCGGGACAGGGGTTCTACACATGGCAGTGATCCCGCCCGAAGCGGCCTCGCCCGACGCGGCGGGGCAGGGGGTCGGCTACCGCGTCGAGGACGGCGTCGCGGTCGTCGAACTGCGCAGGCCCGCAGCGGGCAACGCGCTCGACGCGGCCCTGCGGTCCGGGCTGCTGGCCGCCGTCCGCCGGGTGGCCGGCGACGGGGACGGCGAGCCGGTGCGCGCGGTGCTGCTGACCGCCCAGGGCCGGAACTTCTGCGTCGGACAGGACCTCAAGGAGCACGCCGAGGCCCTGGAGCGCGACCCGGCGTCGGCGTTCGCCGTGGTGCGCGCCGAGTACAACCCGCTGGTGGAAGCGCTGCACGCGCTGCCTGTGCCGGTGGTCGTGGCGGTGGAGGGCGCGTGCGTCGGGGCCGGACTGGGTCTCGCGCTGTGCGCCGATGTGCGGGTGGCGTCGGACGGCGCGCGCTTCTCGACCGCGTTCACCGGGATCGGGCTGGCCGCGGACAGCGGTCTGAGCCTGTCGCTGGCCCAGGCGGTCGGCCCGTCGCGTGCCGCCGCCCTCATGCTGCTCGGCGACCGCTTCGACGCCGGGGACGCACAGCTTTGGGGGCTGGTGCACCGGGTCGTGCCCGACGGGCAGGCGGCGGCCGAGGGGCTGGCGCTGGCCCGGCGGCTGGCGGCGGGGCCCACCGCCGCTTACGGCGAGGTCAAGTCGCTGCTGCGGTACGCGGCGGCCGGGGCGGGGCTGAGCGCGGTACTGGAGCGTGAGGCGGCGGCCCAGGAGCGCCTCGGCGCCACCGACGACCACCGGGGGGCCGTGCGGTCCTTCCTCGCCAAGGAGAAGCCGTCCTTCGAGGGCCGCTGAGCAGAAGGCAGCTGAGCAGAAGGCCGCCGAAGCGAGGGCCGCCGCACGCGGTGGCGGCCCTCGCACCGCCCGGCGGCCTTGTGCGGTCGGGCGATCCCGGATTCAGGGGTTGCCGGGGCCGGGAAAATTCGACAGACTATTACCCGAACGAATGGTCGGTAGGGAAGCTGGTATCGATGACCACGTCACACGGCGCAGTGTCGAGCGGCGACTGCGCGGAGCAGCGGCTCCAGGAGCAGTTCGACGCGACGATCGCGAAGGACCAGCGGATCGAGCCCCGGGACTGGATGCCCGAGGGCTACCGCAAGACGCTGATCCGGCAGATCGCGCAGCACGCCCACTCGGAGATCATCGGGATGCAGCCCGAGGGTGAATGGATCACCAGGGCCCCTTCGCTGCGCCGCAAGGCCATCCTCCTCGCGAAGGTCCAGGACGAGGCCGGGCACGGCCTGTACCTGTACTCGGCGGCCGAGACCCTGGGCGCCGACCGCGCGGACCTCACCGACCGCCTCATCGAGGGCCGGCAGAAGTACTCGTCGATCTTCAACTACCCGACGCCGACCTTCGCGGACGTCGGCGTGATCGGCTGGTTCGTCGACGGCGCGGCGATCTGCAACCAGGTGCCGCTGTGCCGCAGTTCGTACGGCCCCTACGCCCGCTCCATGGTGCGGATCTGCAAGGAGGAGTCGTTCCACCAGCGGCAGGGCTACGAGCTGCTGATGACGATGATGCGCGGCACCGACGCCCAGCGCGAGATGGTGCAGGACTCGGTGAACCGCTGGTGGTGGCCGTCCCTGATGATGTTCGGGCCGCCCGACGGCGACTCCCCCAACTCCGCGGCCTCGATGGCCTGGAAGATCAAGCGGCACAGCAATGACGAACTGCGCCAGCGCTTCGTCGACATGACCGTCCCGCAGGCCGCCAAGCTGGGCGTCACCCTGCCCGACCCCGAGCTGCGCTGGAACGAGGAGCGCGGCCGGCACGACTTCGGCACCCCCGACTGGTCCGAGCTCAAGCGCGTGATCAGCGGCGACGGGCCGTGCAACGAGGAACGTGTGGCACGGCGGAAGGCCGCGCACGAGGACGGTGCCTGGGTGCGTGAGGCGGCGTCCGCGCACGCGGCCAAGCAGGCCGCCCGGTCCGGGGCCACCCGGGATGCCATGAACAACGAGGAAGGAACGGCGGCATGAGCAACACCGAGGGGACGAAGGGCAGCTGGCCGCTGTACGAGGTGTTCGTCCGCGGCAAGCGCGGCCTGAACCACGTGCACGTCGGCTCGCTGCACGCGGCCGACGACGCCATGGCGCTCACCCACGCCCGCGACCTGTACACCCGGCGCAACGAGGGCGTGAGCATCTGGGTGGTGCTCTCGGAGCACATAGCCGCCTCCACCCGCGACGAGAAGGACCCCTTCTTCGCGCCCAGCGCCGACAAGGTCTACCGGCACCCCACCTTCTACGACATCCCCGACGATGTCCCGCACATCTAGGAGCAGGACGGACATGAGCGACGTCACCGACGACCACGTCTACCTGTCCCTGGCCGAGGACCACGGGGAGTCGGACGCCCGCTGGGCCTTCGGCACCGGTTTCGAGGACCCGCTGCACGGCGTCGACACCACCGTGCCGGACACGGTCGAGCCCGCCGCGCTGGCCGCGTACTGCCTCGCCCTCGGCGACGACGCCCTGGTCGGCGCGCAGCGCCTGGCCCAGTGGTGCACCCGGGCCCCGGAGCTGGAGGAGGAGGTCGCCCTGGCCAACATCGGCCTCGACCTGCTCGGCCAGGCACGGCTGCTGTACGCACGCGCCGGCCAGGTCGACGGCACCGGCCGGGACGAGGACGCCTACGCCTACTTCCGGGACGCGGCGGACTTCCGCAACGTCCGGCTCGCCGAACTCCCCAACGGGGACTTCGCGTTCTCCGTCACCCGGCTGCTGGTCCTGTCCTGCTGGCGCCTGGCCGTCTTCCAGCGGCTCGCCGCCACCACGCAGGACCCGGTCCTGAAGGCGATCGCCGCCAAGGGCGTCAACGAGCTCGCCTACCACCGGCAGTTCGCGGCGGACTGGGCGGTGCGCCTGGGCGACGGCACGGAGGAGTCCCACCGGCGGATGCGGGCGGCGCTCGCCGCCGTCGCCCCGTACACGGCCGAACTCTTCGCGCCGCGACCGGGCTTCGGCGTCGACCCGGCGGACGTGCGGGAGGAGACGGCGGCCGTGCTCGGGCAGGTCCTCGACGCCGCCGGGCTGGAATTGCCCGAGGCCGAGGCGCTGCCCGGTCAGGGCAGGGAAGGCGACCACACCGAGCATCTGGCCCCGCTGCTGGAGGAGTTGCAGAGCGTGGCCCGCGCGCACCCGGAGGCGACATGGTGACCGCACTGGATGAGCGGCGTGCGCGGCACGTGGCCGAGCAGGTCCCGGACCCGGAGCTGCCCATGCTCACCCTGGCCGACCTCGGCGTGCTGCGCACCGTCGAGCTGCGGCCGGACGGCACGGTGGTCGCCGGGCTGACCCCCACCTACTCCGGCTGTCCCGCGATGGCGGAGATGCGCGCCGACGTGGCCGCGCGGCTGCGTGCGGCCGGTTTCGCGCAGGTGGAGATCCGTACCGTCCTCGACCCGCCGTGGACGACGGACTGGATCACGGCCGAGGGCCGGCGCAAGCTCACCGAGGCGGGCATCGCGCCTCCCGGCAGCGCGCCCCGGCGCGCCGGCGGCCCCGTGCCGCTGGAGCTGTCCGTCATCCGGCGCGCGGTGGCGTGCCCCCGCTGCGGGTCGTCGGACACCGAGGAGACGTCCCGCTTCGCCGCCACCTCCTGCAAGGCACTGTGGCGCTGCCGCAGCTGTCTCGAGCCGTTCGAGTACGTCAAGGAGATCTGATGGCCCCGACCACCACGACGACGGAGACCGACGTGTCCGCCGCCCCCGCGCGGCGCCGCCGTCCGGCCTTCCACCCGCTGCGGGTCGCCGCGGTGCAGCCGCTGTGCGCGGACGCGGTCGCCGTCAGCTTCGACGTACCCGAGGAGCTGGCGCAGGAGTTCGCCTACCGGCCCGGCCAGTCGCTCACGCTGCGCCGCGAGATCGACGGGCGCGACGAGCGCCGGTCGTACTCCATCTGCTCCCCCGTCGGCGCCCGCCCCCGTATCGGCGTGCGCGTGGTGCCCGGCGGCCTGTTCTCCTCCTGGCTGGTGGAGGAGGTCCGCTCCGGCGACACCGTCGAGGTGATGGCCCCCACCGGCGCCTTCACCCCCGACCTCGCCGAACCGGGCCACCATGTCCTGATCGCCGCCGGCTCCGGCATCACCCCGATGATGTCCATCGCCGAGTCCGTGCTGGCCGCCGACTCCCGCTCCCGGGTCACCCTCTTCTACGGCAACCGCCGTACCGACACGGTGATGTTCGCCGACGAGCTCGCCGACCTGAAGGACCTCTACCCCACCCGCTTCCAGCTCGGGCACGTCCTGTCCCGCGAACCGCGCGAGGCCGAACTCCTCTCGGGGCGCCTGGACGCCGAGCGCCTGGCCGCGCTCATCGACGGGCTCGTCGACGTGAAGGGCGCGGACCACTGGTGGCTGTGCGGCCCGCACGGCATGGTCCGCGACGCGCAGAAGCTGCTCGGGGACCTCGGCGTCCCGGCGGACCGCGTCCACCAGGAACTGTTCTTCGCCGACGACGAGCCGATCCGCGCGGTCCGCCACGAGGACGCCACGGGCGACGGCCCGGTCAGCCAGGTCACCATCACGCTCGACGGCCGCTCCACCACGTCCCCGCTCTCCCGCGAGACGACGATCCTGGACGGGGCGACACGGGTACGCCCGGACATGCCCTTCGCCTGCAAGGGCGGCGTGTGCGGCACCTGCCGCGCCCTGGTCACCGACGGCGAGGCCGACATGCGCCGCAACTACGCGCTGGAGCCCTCCGAGGTCGACGCCGGCTATGTGCTGACCTGCCAGACGTTCCCCGTGTCCGACTCCCTGACCGTCGACTTCGACAGCTGAGAGCCACCTGAGTGTCGTGGGCGGCGCCGGGGCGCGGTGGCGGCCGCCTACCGGCCGGGCGCCGTACGCGTTCGAACTCGTCGGCGCGGCGGCCGCGATGCTCTTGGTGAGGCCCGCCCTCCACGCCGGAACCCGGCATCCGGGGGCAGTCGCAGCGCGCTCCGCTCCTCACTCCCCCGGAGTGGGCAGGGCCTCACTCACCGCCCGGTGAACGGCGCGCGCCAGGCGGGCGCCCCACAGTGAGCGTGGTCCGGCGAAGGTGTGGAGCTCGTCGCCGGCGCCCGGGGTACGGGCGGCCACGCACACGGCGTCGGTGGGGGTGCCGGAGCAGTCGTAGCCCGCCTCCAGCAGCGCCTGGACCTTGGCCTCGGTCGCGGTGACCACGGCGTTGACCAGTGCGGCGTCCGACAGGGCAGCCGGGAGCGCGGCGACGACGTTGATGGTGCCGGGCGCGTTCGGGCCGGTCGTTCCCGCGGCCGGGGAAGCGGCCCAACCGCGCACCCGGACGCCCGCGGTGGCGACCGCGGTGGCGCCGCCGTCGCCCGCGCTGCCGTGAGCCGCGATGTCGGCGGCGGTCATCAGGCCCACTCCCGGGCCGTGCAGGCCTGCCGCGTCGGCCAGCTCGGCGAGGTGGCGTTCGGGGTCGGTGCGCCGATAGCCGTGGGCCACCTGCGCGTTGAGGACCCAGCCGCGCACTCCGATGCCGCCGCCGAGCACGGCGTTGCTGATCATCCGCCACCCCGGGCCGGCGTGCCACAGCAGCGCGGGCAGCCGCAGCCCGTCCTCGGTACGGGTCAGCCACCGCGGGGCCGGCAGAGCGGCAGCCGTGGACGGCGCGACGACGGAGGTCACGGGCTCGGCACTCCTTGCTGACGGAACGGGCCCGCTGATGCTACGCGGAGAGGCCCGGGCCCACCGGGCCGGGTCCCGCTGCCCGCCCGCACTCTCGCGGCGGCCGGTCAGAACTTCGGCAGCGGGGCCTGACTCTCGACCAGTTCCGCGGCCTCCTCCGGGGTCGCGACGGACGGTGGGGAGCCGTCCAGCGGTCGGCGGGCCGTTTCCTTCATGCACGCCACCGAGATCACGCCGACGAGCGCCGCGGCCATGGAGTAGTACGCGGGCATCAGGTCGCTGCCCGTGACCGAGATCAGCGCGGTGATCACCAGAGGGGTCGTCCCGCCGAAGAGGGAGGCGGAGAGGTTGTAGCCGATGGACAGCGAGCCGTAGCGCACCTGGGTGGGGAACAGGGCGGGCAGCGCCGCGGACATCGTCCCGAGCAGGCACACCAGCGACAGCCCCAGCATCAGCATCCCCGCGGACACCGCGACCAGGCTGCCCTGCTCGACCAGCAGGAACGCCGGGACGGAGAGCAGCAGGAAGCCGAGCATGCCGGTCATCAGGACCGGTTTCCGGCCGAGCCGGTCGGACAGCTTGCCGACCTGGTTGATCAGCAGCATCAGCACGACCATGGTGGCGATGAGGATCAGCAGGCCGTGCGTCTCGGAGTACCCCATCCGGTCCGACAGGTAGGTCGGCATGTACGACAGCAGCATGTAGTCGGTGATGTTGTAGGCGCCGACCAGGCAGACGCACAGGATGAGCGTCGGCCAGTGGTTCCGGAAGATCTTCGCCACGTCTCCCCTGGCGGTCGCCTCCACGGTGGAGGCCGCCTCAAACGCCCGGTGCACGGAGTCGTCCTCCAGCTTCCGGAACGCGGGCGTCTCGTCCAGTCGCAGCCGCAGGTACAGGCCGATCAGCCCGATCGGGCCGGCGACGAGGAAGGGTACGCGCCAGCCCCAGGAGTCCATGCCACCGTTGCCGAGCAGCGCGGTCAGGAGCGTCACCAGGCCGGCCGCACCGACGTAGCCGGCCAGCGTGCCCAGTTCGAGGAAGCTCCCGAAGAAGCCTCGCCGCCGGTCCGGCGCGTACTCGGCGATGAACGTGGACGCGCCTCCGTACTCGCCGCCCGTGGAGAAGCCCTGCACCAGCCGGAAGAGGATCAGCAGGACCGGGGCCCAGAAGCCGATGGTGGCGTAGGAGGGGATCAGGCCGATGGCGAACGTGCCGAGGGCCATCATGATCATGGTCAGGGCGAGGACCTTCTTACGGCCGATCTTGTCGCCCATCGGGCCGAAGACCATGCCGCCCAGGGGCCGCACCAGGAAGGACACCGCGAAGGTCGCGAACGACGACAGCAGCTGGACGGTGCC
The DNA here is from genome assembly GCF_042896885.1 of Streptomyces sp. NPDC001231. Lineage (NCBI taxonomy): Bacteria > Bacillati > Actinomycetota > Actinomycetes > Kitasatosporales > Streptomycetaceae > Streptomyces > Streptomyces sp. NPDC001231. The sequence goes on along the minus strand of NZ_JBIAXS010000017.1, from coordinate 143,582 downwards.
GTTCCCGGACGGGAAGAACACGTGCCCGATGGTGACCGCCAGGTAGCTGTAGATGCCGAAGTCGAACCACTCCATGGCGTTGCCGAGCGAGGCGGCCTTCACGGCCCGCTGCACGGCGGCCTCGTCGGTGACGGTGATGTCGGTGCGCCGCAGTGGAGGGTTCCGGCGCCGTCTGACGGCCCTGAACAGCGTGCGGTGGCGTTTGAGAGCCTCGGGATCGGCATCCGCCGCGGCGGCGCCGGCTTCCTTGTCCACCATCTGGGTCTTCTCCTCTCTCCCGGGCGTCTCCTGGGCGCGCAGACGTCCATGGGTCCGCTTGCTCACTCATGTCGGCAGCAAACGGTTCACCCGGGAGAGAGCGACATTCCCCACACGGGCACCGGGTGTGCCCGCGAGCGGCCGTCCCGGGATCAGTGCAGACCGATGTGGACCGGGCCTCCGGTGGGTGAGACGTCGACGAGCAGGCCGGCCGGGACGCGGAAGACGCGGCCGGGGGCGGCCGGCCAGGCGAGGGTGCGGCGGGCGAGGGTTCGTCCGTCCTGGCGGACGGTCACCTTGGGGAAGCGGACGAACTCGTCGGTCCACAGCAGCAGGCGCCCCCGGGCGGGTGCGGGGTCGTTCGGCCGCAGGATCTGCGGGGCGACCCAGCGGAAGGGTGCGTCGGCGATCAGCCGGACGCCCTCGGCCGGCCGGTCCTCGCCGTTCAGGTGGTGGACGACCTGCTGGGCGACGTGCCTGCCGTCGAGGGCGGCGACGTCGGCGGTGTCGACGGGGTGCAGCAGATTGCCGGCGGCGAAGACGCCGGGGCGGCTGGTGCGCAGCGCCGTGTCGGTGAGCGGGCCGAGGGTGCCTTCGTCGAGGGCGAGGCCGGCGGAGCGGGCGAGTTCGTGGTCGGGGATCCAGTCGCCGGTGAAGACGACGGTGTCGCAGGCGACCGTGCGGCGCCGGCCGGTGTCGAGGTGCTCGATCTCCACGGCCTGGCAGCGGCCCTTGCCGATGACGCGGGTGACGCGGGTGCGGGTGGCGACGGGGACGCGCAGCACGGTGCGTCCGGCCGCGTTGAAGGCGGCGTAGGACTCCGCCTTCTGGTACTGGCTGACCATGAGGGCGGGGGTGCAGCCGGCCTCGCGCAGGGTGACGGCCGCGGACCAGCTGACGAGTTCGCCGCCGACGATGACGGCCCGCTTGCCGACGGGCTGGTGGTGCAGATGGACGAGGTTCTGCAACTGGCCGGTGGTGTAGACGCCGTGGGGGCGGTCGCCGGGGATGCGGCGTGCGGTGCGGGGCCGTTCGCGGGCGCCGGTGGCCAGCACGATGGCCCGCGGCCGGATGCGGTAGCGGCCGTCGGGGCTGGTGACGTCGACGGTGTCCTCGTCGGCCCAGCCGGTGACCATGGTGCGGGTGCGGATCTCCGCTCCGGCCAGGGTGGCCTGCCGCACGAGGTGGCGGGCGTAGGCGGGTCCGGTCATCACGCGGCGCAGGTCGCGCAGGCCGTAGCCGGTGTGGTCGCTGTGCCGGGGGATGCCGCCGGCGTCCTGCTCCCGGTCGACGACGAGGACACGGCCGGCCCGGCGTCCGGCCAGTTCGGCCGCGGCGGTCAGGCCCGCGGGGCCGCCGCCGATGATGAGGACGTCGGGCGTGGTCAGGGGCGGCTGGTGGGTCATCGGTTGTCCTTGTGCTGGCTGTGGCAGCCGTCGTCTGTGTGGTGCTTCTCGCGCAGGGCGGCGACGGCCGCGCCGCAGAAGAAGCCCTGGCAGCGGCCGTTCATCGCGCGGGTGCGGCGGCGCAGGCCCTCCAGGCTGCGGGCGGGTACCGGGGCGTGGCAGGCGTCGCGGATCTCGCCCTCGGTGACCCGTTCGCAGAAGCAGACGATGCTGCCGTAGGCGGGGTCGCGGGCGATGAGGCCGGCGTCCTGGTAGGGGCGCTGGGTGGCTTCGCCGATGTTGGGCATCCGCGGCGGCTCGGGCAGGTCGGCGCGCGGGCGCAGGGCCAGGCCGGCCTCCTCCAGCAGGGTGCGGGCGTGTTCGGCGATGGCGATGCCGGCGGTCAGACCGGTGGAGCGGATCCCGCCGACGAGGAGGTAGCGCTGCCGGGGGGTGGCTTCGATGAGGTAGTCGGGGTGGTCGATCGCGGCGCGCAGCCCGGCGTAGCTGGCGGTGACCTCCTCGGCCAGCAGGCGCGGCATGAGGCGTTCGCCCTTGGTGAGCAGGAAGTCGAAGCCGTCCTCGGAGGTGGCGGTGTCGGTTCGGTCGGTGAGGTCCTCGGCGGTGGGGCCGAGCATGACGTTGCCGTAGATGGTCGGGGAGATCAGTACGCCCTTGCCCCGGGAGGTGGGCACCGGGAGCACGATCTTGTTCACCATGGGGCGGGTGAGCTTGTCGAAGACGAAGAGTTCACCGCGGCGGGGGGTGACGGTGAAGCGGTCGTGGCCGAAGAGCCGGTCGACGTGGTCGGCGCCGAGACCGGCGGCGTTCACCACCCAGCGGGCCCGTACGTCACCGGCCGAGGTGTGCAGGGTGGTCGCCTCGACCCCTTCGTCGACGCCGGTCACGGCGTGTTCGAGCAGGATCGTGGTGCCGCGCTGCCGGGCGTCGGTGGCCAGGGCGAGGTTCGTGGTCCAGGTGCAGATGATGGACTCGTCCGGCACGGTCAGCCCGCCCAGGACTCCCTCGCCGAGGTCGGGGATCAGTCGGTAGACGTCGTCGGCGTCGATGATCCGGCAGTGTGTGTAGCCGTTGGCCTCGGCCTTCTCCTTCAGTCCGGGCAGCGCGCCGAGTTCTTCGTCGGTCCAGGCCACCAGGACGGCACCGGTGTGTTCGACGGGGATGCCGGTGGCTTCGGCGTAGGCGCTCAGCAGGTGGTAGCCGCGGGCGACCAGGCGGGATTCGAGCGTGCCGGGTTTTGCGTCGAAGCCGGTGTGCAGGATCGCGGTGTTCGCCTTGCTGGTGGCGTCGCCGACGTCGTCGCGGGCGTCGAGCAGCGCGATGCGGACGTCGTAGCCGGACAGTTCGCGTGCGATCGCCGCGCCGACGATGCCTCCGCCGATCACCGCGACGTCGAAGACGTCGTCGTGGGGGCGGTGCGGGGTGGCGGTCATGAATGGTCTCCCTCGGCGGCGCGGGCCGTCGCGGCCTGCGCCCATGCGGTGCGGAACTCCTCGGCCCGGTCGGCGGACCAGCGGGGTTCGTAAACGGTGGTCGGCTGCCAGTCGCCGACGGCTTCTTCGAGCCCGAGCGCCGGATCGAGGGCGCAGCGGGCCAGTGCGGCCGCCCCCAGGGGGGTGGCGTGGGCGTGGGGGTAGATGTCGACCGGCATCTGCGCGATGTCGGCCTGGGCCTGCATGAGCACGGCGGAGTTGGTCAGTCCGCCGTCCGCGCGCAGCCGGGTCAGGGGCCGGCCGAGGTCCTTGGCGACCAGGGTGCCCAGCTCGGCGACCTGCGCGGCGATTCCCTGGAGCACGGCGAGGACGAGGTGTTCGCGTCGGCTGGCCAGAGTCATTCCGGTGAAGGAGGCGGTGGCCTCCGGCGCCCACCAGGGGGCGGCGAGGCCGGCGAACGCGGGCACGCACAGCACCCCTTCGGCGTCGGCCGCCGCCAGCCTGTCCAGGTCGGTCGCGGACTGGATGAGGCCGAGGTCCTGGAGCCAGCGCACCGCCGAGGCGACGGTGTAGACCTGGCCGTCCACGCAGTACGGCGTCCGTCCGGCCGCCCGCCAGGCCACCGAGGTGGTCAGTCCGGCGCTGGAGCGCACCGGGTTCAGGCCGTTGTTCGCCAGCAGGAACGCGCCGGTGCCGTACGTGCATTTCGCGGTGCCCGGCTCCAGGCACCGCTCCGCGACCAGGGCGGCCTGCTGGTCGACGATCAGCCCGGCCACCGGCAGCTCCTGGCCGAAGGCCCGGGTGGTGCCGACGACCTCGTCGGAGGCGGCGATGCGGGGCAGCCGTTCGCCGCCGAGGCCGAACAGGTCCAGGAGTCCCTCGTCCCAGGCGGCGGTGTCCAGGTCGAGGACGAGTGAGCGGCTCGCGGTGGAGGCGTCGGTGACGAACTCCCCCGTGAGGTGGTGCACCAGCCAGGTGTCGGTGGTCGTCACCACCCCGTCGCGGGTGAGGTTGCGCCGCAGCCAGGCCATCTTGGGCGCGGAGAAGTAAGGGTCGAGGACGAGGCCGGTGCGCCGGGCGACGCTCTCGGCGTGCTCGGCCAGTTCGTCGCAGACGCTCTGCGCGCGCCGGTCCTGCCACACGAGCGCCTGGGTCAGGGGTGTTCCGGTGGCCGGGTCCCAGGCCAGGACCGTCTCGCCCTGGTTGGCGAGGGCCACGCAGGCGATCGGACGGCCGGCCGCGCTCACCGCGCGGCGGCCGGCGTTGAGGACGGAGTCGAGCAGCTCGTGCGGGTTCTGCTCGACCCCGCCGCCGTTCAGATAGGTGGGGCGGACGGTCTCCTCGGCGATGGCGACGGTGCCCTCCTCGGGGTCGACCACGATGGCCTTCGTGCCCGAGGTGCCCTGGTCGATGGCGAGGATCGCGGTCATCGTGCGCTCCCTTCCGCGGCGGCGCCCGCGGACGTGCCGTCGGCGGCGTCCAGGGCGCGGTCGACGTCGACCATGTCCGGCATGGTCAGCCCGTCCCGCCCGCGCCGCATCAGCAGACCGGTGAAGTAGACGGCACCGATCGCGAACAGCACGAGAACATAGGTCCATGGGGCACGGAAGGAAGCATCGCGGAAGATCAGCAGCTCGTACACCAGCCAGACGCCCGCGACGACCAGCACCGGCACTTCCCAGCGGCCCAGCGAGAAGCCCTGGGACGCGGGCAGGGAGCGGCGTTTGATGGCGTACATCGCGACGGTTCCGGCGTAGATGAGGGCGGGCAGCAGGGTTCCGGCGGAGAACAGCTGGAACAGCGCGTCGGTGGAGCGGGAGAAGACCGCGAGGATGATCTGCGCGATGAGCATCATGAACAGCGAGGCGTTCAGGGGCGTGGCGGTGCGCCGGTCGAGACGCCTCAGCAGCCGCCAGCCGGGGAAGCGCTCGTCGCGGGACATCGCGTAGACCAGCCGGGTGCCGCTCAGGGTGATCACCAGTCCGCAGGAGAAGATCGACACGACGACCAGGACCAGCAGGATCTTTCCGACGACCGAGCCGAGCACGGCGGTGATGACGGTGGCCACGGGAGTGGCCGAGGCTCCGACACCGTCGACCCGGCCGGCCGCCGCGGTGACCGCGACCAGGAACAGGAAGCCGAGCACGCCCAGCGAGAGCACGGCCTGGACCATGGCCTTGGGGATGACCCGGGCCGGGTTCTTGGTCTCCTCGGCGAGGTTGGCCGCCGACTCGAAGCCGACGATGGTGAACGCGCCGAGCAGGAACGCCAGGGCGAACGGTCCGGCCGTGGTGCCGCCGCCCAGGGCGTAGTAGCCGCTCTCGGGGACGGTACCGGTGTCGAAGAGGTGCCCGAAGTCGAGCTTGCCGGTGAAGGCGCCCACCGCGAACAGCAGCACGGTCAGGGCGATCATGCCGACGAGCTGCACGGTCACGGCCACGCTGTTGACCCGGTGGGTGGTGCGGGTGGAGGCAGCGACGAGGAGGGCCTGGAGCAGTACGACGCCGGCGGTGATCACCCAGGCGTTCTGCGTGGTGCCGACGTAGCGGAACAGCTCCGGAAGGATGGTGGAGGCGATCGTGTAGTCGACGGCGACCAGGACCACGCCCAGGAAGGCGAACGAGATCCACCCCATGATCCAGCCCCATACCGGGCCCACGATCCGTGACACCCACTGGTACGAGTAGCCGCTGATCGGGATGCGTGCGGCGAGGGCGCCGAAGACCAAGGCGATGGAGAGCTGGCCGATCACGGAGATCGGCCAGGCCCAGATGCCCCGCGGGCCGGAGGTCGCGAGCACCGAGCCGTAGGTGGTGAAGATGCCGGTGGCGATGGAGACGAACCCGAAGGCCACGGAGAACGAGGCGTACCAGCCGAGCTCCCGCGCCATCCGCGGCTTGGGCTCACCCTCGCCCGGGGCGCCTGTTCCTGATCTCCGGGGACCTGATTCTGCGTGTGCCATGACTCTTTTCCCTGCTTCAGAGTGCCCCGCCGTGGAGTGCGAGAGCCAGTGAACGTGAGCAACCGAACTCGGTCGGCTGTGCGGGCACGCCCCGCGCGGGGTCTGCCGGGGCCTGTCCGCTGTGCGGCGGCGGGGCCCGCGATGGTGCGCAGGGCCGTGGCCGAAGCGGTCTCGGCAACCCACCACGTGACCGTTTCTGTGGATCGTTGACCGCGCGTTACCGAAAGTGTGGAGCCTTGCCCGTCTCCCGTCAAGGGTTGTTCACCGCACACAGCGACGGAGGGACCTGAGCGAAGGCCAGGGAGCTTGGCTCGACCCGACACCTGCCGCCCGTAGAATGCAGTCACAGGTCCACAGAAACGGTCACTCGCCCAAGGAGGTGGGACGTGCTCGCCGCCGAGCGCCACCGCAGAATCGTCGCCGAGATCGCCCGGCTGAAGTTCGTCACCACCGACGACCTGACCACGCTGCTCGGCGTCTCCCACGAAACGGTCCGCAGGGACCTCGCCCTGCTCGAAGGGCGCGGCGAGCTCTCCCGGGTGCACGGCGGCGCCACCAGCGCCCAGGCACCGGTCGGGGAGGAGGCGCCCTTCAGCGAACGCAGCGGCAGCCTCGCCCTGGAGAAGGAGACCATCGGCCGGGCGGCGGCGGCGCTCATCGAGCCGAACCAGACCGTCGTCATCGACGTCGGCACCACGGCCCTGGAGGTGGCCCGCGCACTGCCCGCCGACCACGCCGGGGTCATCGCCACCCCGTCCCTGCTCGTGGCGGCGGAGGTCAGCACACGGTCCCGGGTGGAGGTCCTGGTCAGCGGCGGGCGGCTCAGGGCGGGCGACCTCGCCTGCTCCAACGCCCAGGCGGTGGAGTTCTTCGGCAACCTGCGCGCGGACGCCGTCTTCCTCGGGTCCGGCGGGATAGCCCCCTACGGCCTCACCGACTTCCACCTCGACGAGGTCGCCACCAAGCGGGCCATGCTCGCCAACGCCTCCCACCGCTATGTGCTCGCCGACTCGAGCAAGTTCGGCCGCACGGCCGCCCATCGCGTGTGCGAGTTGGACGGCTTCGACACCCTCATCACCGACCAGCCCTGCCCGGCCGATCTGCGCACCGCCCTCACCCGGGCCGGGGCGACGGTCGTCGTGGGGTGATCCGCCCGGACTTGGGCCGGGCCCGCACGGCAGGGGCCGGCGGGCCCGGGCCGCCGCCACGGGCGCCAGGGATGGGGCGCCCGGAGCGGAAGGCGGGGCCGGACTACCTGCAGAGCTCCAGGCCGCGGCTGATGACCGCGTCCAGGGAGATGTTCTTGCCGGGGTTGTTGGGGTCGCCGGCCCAGATGGGATCGGGGCCGGGGTGCTTCTGCCGGGCGCGGCTGTTGAGGCCGTAGGTACCTTCGGCGGTGATGAAGGTGACGGCCTGGTCGGCGCAGGCGAGGTTGCCGGAGGCGACGGTGAACGGCCAGGGGGTGATGGTCCGTTCGGTGATGTAGCCCGTCGAGTCGTCGTCGCCCTGGGTGGTGGCGGACGCGGCGTTGTCGGTGGTTTTGCGGTCGGCGGTGCCGGTGCCGTCGGTGCAGCCGGTCAGGGCGAGACAACCGAAGACTGCGGCCGCAACGGCGGTGACACGGATGCGCATGATCCCCCTTGGACATGTCGTGGGGCTGGAAACAACATCATCTGGCTGGTTAACAACAATGGCGGATGTGATGTCGGCTCTGTGATGGGATCGTGACGGTCAGTTGACGCGGCGGCCATGGGCAGGGGTCCGCGGGCCGGCCGGACGGGGGGCGGCGGTCCCGCCGGGGGGCGGAGACGACGCGGGACGATTGGCGGCCAGGGACGCGCGGTGGCTCATCTTGTGCGGTGCCGCATCGGTCGATACAAGACAGCCGGAACCGTCTCCCCGGGGGCTCCTCACGGTGCGCCTGACCTGCGATTTCCCTGCGACCTGCACGAATAACCAACGGTTCGGCCCGTGGCGCCCCGTCCTGGCCCACCTCAGGCCGTTTCAGCCCGCCGTCGTGTTCCCGCCGGAACACCGCGCGGGAACCGCGAACGCGTAGTGCCCCGACCAGCCCGTACCGCTCCCGGGAGCCACGAGCCCGTGCCGGCCGCAAGGTTGACCGAATTGGATGGGTGGGCGGCCCGCGGGCGGGGCCACCCCTGGGTCAGCGCTCGGGCTTGGGGGGCCGCTGCATCAGCGCGGCCGCGGCCTCGTCGAGGGTGACCTTGTCGTGCAGCAGAGCGGAGATCACTTCGGTGATCGGCATCTCGACGTCGTGTGCGCGGGCGAGAGCGAGGACTGCCCTCGCGCTCTTGACGCCCTCGGTGGTCTGCCCCGTGGCGGCGGCCTGGTCCACGGTCGGGCCGCTGCCGATGCGGGCCCCGAAAGTGCGGTTGCGGGAGAGCGGGGACGTACAGGTGGCCACCAGGTCCCCCAGCCCGGCCAGGCCGGCGAGGGTGGCCGGGAGGGCACCCAAGGCCGTCCCCCGTCGGGTGGTCTACGCCAGGCCCCGGGCGATGAGTGTCGCCAGGTTCCCGTGCGCGGAGAGGCCGGGAAGGGTGTTGCACTTCAGGACGGCGACCCGGCCGTCCCAGCCTGCCCGCTGGCCGATGACGCGCTGTCCCTCGAGATCACCCTGCTGCACGTCGCCTCCCAAGCCAACAGGGCAGAAGGATCACATCGGGTGCCGCCTCCAGGCTTCACGTGGGCGTGGTGAGAACGGACGCGATCGGGAACAGGCCCGGGTCGCCGTGGTCGTTCTCCGGGACGTGCTGGTGGCCGCAGTGCCCCCGGAAGTCCTGCCACTGGGCGGCGCTCATCCGTTCCTCGTTGGCAGCACCGTAGGAAGACGGGTAGGGATTCCAGGTGAGGCCCGAGGCGAGAGGCACCCCGTGGACATCGTGCGCCCAGCGGGCGAACGCGGCCAGACCCTCTACCGCCCAAGGAGGGAGCTCGGGCATGTACAGGTGCCGGATGCCGGCCTGATCCCAGTGGACGTGTGTGTCCGGGTCGCAGGTGCCCACGATTTCGACCTGCGCCACGTTGAGGGTATTGGTGCCGACCTGCGTCCGGTGGTGCACCAGGGCCCGGGCGGAGCGGTCGAACGGGAAGTGCTGGAACCAGTCCAGGCGCTCCGCCGACCAGTTCGGGACCGCGGTCAGCGTCGGCGCCATCGACCCACCCGCGTAGCCCGGTAGCCCAGTGCTCTCCGTCGAATGCCAGACGATCGTGTTCACGTGCATCGGGTCGCCCGGGAAAGCCGTCTCGTACCAGTGGCTGGTGGATGCCCCCGGGTACAGTTCGCCATCGGCCGGTGCGGATTCCAGGGCGGAGGCATGGTCTATGCCGGGCCAGAAGTCCGCCACCACCGACTCGTCGTAGCCGGGCGTGTTCTTGTACTGCTTGGCAATGGCGCCGGCCGGGATCGAGGCCACACCGTCGTAATGCGCCACCCAGTAGTTCGGCTCGGTGACCCCCACCGCGCGGAACGCGGCACGCACCGCGGGCCACATGGAGAGGTTGCAGTACACCGTCAGCTGCTTGTTGGGCGTGCTCGCCATCGTGTGGGTGCACCACAGCACGGCCTGATCCGGGGTGGCATCGCCCAGCTCCACGTCCAGAACCTGCGCCTTGGTGGTGTACCTCACCGCGATCGACACCCTGATCGCATGCGGGAACCGCGCCGCCATCTCCCTCAGGTTGGCGTAGTGGCCGTCGGCGTACCCGGCGACCATCGAGGCACTGTCCGGGATTTTCCTCGGTGTGACCCCGTCGTACATGAACCGTGTCATGCCAGCCTCCTATCACTACCGCCGCGCAGCGCCTGGTGGGCTTCGTAGATGAGCTGCTCGCCCAACGCGACGCCATCGTTGGGGTGTTGGCTGTTTCCGCCGTTGCTCCACGCCTCGAGCCGGCCGGACTCGATGACCTGCTTGCGGGTGCGGGAGCAGCAGCTCCAGATCCCTAGACCTTGCTGCCGTTCCCGTCCGGGTTGGACTCCGTGCCGGTTAAGCCTTCGAGGGCTGGCCGGACGGGGAGCGGTTGCCTTGGCCGGTGAGGACCACCAGATGGTCTATCCGGCTCAGAAGTGTGATGTCCGGTGCCATCTGGCACCTCCCGCAGATTGCGCGGACTGGAGGGAAGAGGCCCCGCCCGGGGCGGCGATGACCCCCTATTACCACCGTAGGACGCAACCCCATACCTCGCTCGGCGGCGCCGCGCTCGCCGAAGTCCCCGCCCTGTACGCCATGCAAGCGAACCGAGGTGCCGGTGGCTCCGTCCGGGATGTTGTGGCCTGGCGCGATGAGAGTCTTCCGCACGGTGCGTACGTCCTCGTCGGTCTTGCCGAAGCGGACGTTCGACAGAGCGGCCATGACGGCTCACTTCTTTTGGGCGCCCTGGGATCGCCCAGTGGCACGGAACGGTTTGGCGAGTCGTCGAATAGCCTGTCTGGGGCGCCGTCAGTGCCGGCTCGCGCAGTGCATCGCCCCGGCGTTCTTCGTAGGCGCCGACCCGTGATCGGACGGTGGAAACTGACGTATTTTCACGTCGATTTGGCCCAGTCGAGGTCGGCCCAGTGCCCCGCCTCCTGCGGATCCGGGAGATCGGGGCGGTAGCCGGGATCATGCTCGCGCCGTAGTCTGACGCTCGCATGAACCAGCGCATCCTTCGGTACGGGACGTGCGCGTCGGCCCACCAGGCTCCACAGCCACCCGTTGTCGTGGATGGGCGCATCGGCGAATTCCTCGGTCAGGGCGCAGGCTTCGTCGTACGCGTCGGGGACGAAGTCCAGCTCCTGATGGACGCCGTCGACGATCCATTTCAAAGGTATGGAGGAGAGCAGCGGCGTGCCGTCGGCGTGTGCGAAGGTGCCGCCCACGTCGGAATGGACCCCCGCGAACCAGACCTCTTGGGCCGTATCCCGCAGATGACCTTCGCGTGATGTGACGAGATATTCGCGATAAGGGCGGCGCTTTTCATCGAGGGACACTGCATGGCGGATGCGGGCTGCGTTGGGAAGTTGGTGGGTGTAGGGCCAGCACAGACTACCCAGGCGGAGGAGACCAGCTGCCTTAACTGTGTCCCATATGCCGAGATAAGTGACCGGCAGGGCATGGTGTGAGACCTGCCGCGGGCTGTTCTGTTTCACCGTGGCCCATAGTGGCTCGGTCTCGGTCCGTCGGCAGAACGCGCGCGAGAAGCGGGCGATCTGCTCCTGACTCGTCCCGATGTCCTGATTGAATGCATACTTCCCCACGGCGTAAGCGACCAGGTTCTCCGAGCCGGGGCGCATGAGCCCGGGTTTGTTCAGCATTCCGACGAGTGCGCGAGCCGTGTACGCGCCACGGCTGAAGCCGAAGACGTACACACGGTCGCCCGGCTGCCAGTGCTGCATCAAGTAGGTGTAGGCCTCGGCAAGGTTGGCCTTCAGCCCGGTACCGAAGGCCAATCCGCACATGCGGGAGAGTCGGCGGCCGATCGGTCCGCGCGCGGTGGCCGACGACATGGTGCCTACCCCCGGGTCGTAGTAGAGCAGCTGCCTTTCGGGGTGGTCCGCCTCGAGCATGTCGAATAGCTTGACCACGTTGGTGGGATGACTGGCACCCACCTGGTTGCCCGACCCGTCGAGGCAGATGACGAGGCTGCGCGGCATGTCCGCTCCTCGCCTACCCGGAATGACGGGAAGTGCGCCGCGGTGCACGTGCCCGTCGCGACGAGCTGACCAGCGGGCCGGAGGCGGTCCGTCGTTCGGGCTCGATCTGCTGGGCGAAGGCCTGCAGTGCAACTGGACTGTTGGGCGGCAGCACCGCCATCTTGCCCTGTTCCTGCGCGTCCAAGAGCGCCCCTGCAGCCTCGCTGGCCTCTGGAACGTGGACCAGGCGGACGTGACCATCGCCCGAGCCTCGCCGGTCCACCGGCGCGACGGCTCCGTGAGTCCCGTCGGGCAGGGTCACCCACAGCGCGAAGTCTTCGTACCGGACGAAGTCCGCCCCCTTTACGGGCCATGGGTAGTGGTGCTCCCCGGGAACCTGTGGCAGAACTCCCTGGTGGTTACCGTGGCTCATCGGCACACAGGCGTTGAACAGGCAGTCAGTCCACCGTTCGACGGCATCCGCGTCCGAGATCGGAGTATGCAGCAGGTCCTCGGCCTCTTCGTACCCGAGGGCCGCCAGGGCAGGCAAGGTGAGTGAGAAGGCGTCGACGAGCTCAGCAGCCTCCCTGCGCAGCCGGTCGACCTTCGACGGCTCGGCGCAGAATTGCATGCTCCACTCGATGCCGACCCTGGCGCGGTACATCCGCCAGCCACTCTCTCCCTTGACCCACAGGCTGCCGCCGTGGTGCATCTCCCAATGCTGAGCGTCGGTCGGACGGGGCCCGTAAGGGAGGTCGTCATTGTTCATCTCGGCGAGAATCTTGCGCGCTGTCTCCTTGGCCGCGCGGAAGTACGCCGACTCGTAACGCTTGGGATGATCGACCAAGCGTATCTTCCAAGGGTGGTTCTCAGACTCCACGCCGCCGAGTTGCAACCCGGCTGGAGTCTTGTGCGGTGCTGCGGCACCGGCAGTGGTCATGCTGGGTCACCTCGCGCCGGTCGCACGGGCCTGCACGCGCCGGCCCGCGTCGCCGAGTTCCCTGGGTCCAGGGTCCCCACCCACTCCAGTGATGCGGTGGTATGGCTACTACTTCGCAGCGTAATCCTGCTGTTGAGGCATCGCAACTACCGTGAATGCCAATTCCGACGTTACTGCCGTTGATGCTCGTTCAACAATATGTGCCAGATGACAATGAGGTCCCTGTCGGTAACTCAGAAGTGAAATTTTCATGGTCAACGTCCGGAACATGAGTAGTCGAAGCCTCGGAGAAGGGGCTCTTCCCAGGCCTGCACACGGTGATTTGGGTTTCGTGAGCGATCAGCCACCTTGAGGTGCCCATCGATGCTGCGCACGAGCCGTTCACCGCGTAACACCGTGTCGAACGGTGCTACGCGGGCCATGACTTGGGCCCCAAGCGGTCGAAGGTCGCAGTTCGGTTGCGGGGTGCTCGGGACGGAGTAGCCTCGAATTGATGGATCCTGCCTGATTCTGGAGTGAGACGATGTTTCTCCGATTTCTGCGACTTCGTAAGCCGCGTCGGCTCGTCCTTCTCGGCAACAACCGTCTGATCCGGGGCTTCAGCGGTGGATTCTACGACGGTCACGGATACCACGCCTGACACCGGTCGCGAGGGAACGCTGGAGGATGTGCGGTGGCAGAGGACACCGATGCCCTGGTAGGCATGGCAAGCATTCTGTCACCGCATTGCCGTGTCACCCGGATGTCCAATGGAGCGCTGATCGCGGACTGGAAGCGGACGCGTTTTCTCGGGATGACGTCGACGGACGTGCAGAAGTTCAGTGAGGGAGACCGTGAGGAACGCGCTGAACTTGTCGCCTGCCTCATTCGGGCCGGCTGCGCGACCCACCGCCGAGAGCAGCCTTCGGACATCGGCATCGGACTTTGGTTGCGCGGAGTGCACCTGCTGATCCGGATCATGGGATTCGGGCGCGTCCTTCGGATGTTGTCCTTGGCAGCTCCGGATTACGTCCGTGCGGACCTTCCCGATACGGAAGAGGTCGGACGCCTGAAACGGGCAGTGCTGTCACGCAGCCGCAGAAGCTGGCTTGTCAACGGCGACTGCAAGTCGGAGGCCGTGACGGCCTTCGTCCTGCTGCGGCGGCGCGGCCTGAAGGCCGCACTCCACGTCGGGGTGCGCGAACACCCGTTCGCCCTCCATGCCTGGACGTCTTCGGGCGGCCTGTGCATCCCTGACGCCGATCCGCGCGGGCACGCATTCACACCGGTGCTCACCATCGACTGCGGAGGACAGTGACTTGGAGGCGCTCCGCCTCGAGTGGGCAGGGGGAACACCAACGCTCTGCATCGCCGAGGCCATGGAGCGCCGGGGACTCGTGACGACGGTCTCTTCGCGGGCCGGCACCGCGGCCGTCGTCGGCTGGGTCGGATCGGCGCGTGACCGAGTGGCGGGCGCACGCGGCCTCCTCGACGACTTCGGCCGACAGGGACCGGCCCCTCCTCTGCCGACCGGCGACTACGCGGCCGTTCTGGTGTGCCGCGACCGCATCCTTGTGATGCGGGACGAACAGGCACGCATCCCTTTGTTCTTCAGGGAGTCAGGTGGCCGCGTGAGCGCCGTCAGCACCTCGGCCCGCTCCCTGGGCAGCGTCACGGAGCTGGAACCTCGCTACTTCTGCCGTTACCTCACCGGGAACATGGCCCAACCGCACTCGGACGTCACCCCGTTCACCGAGGTACACCGCGTCCTCGGCGGCGAGGTGGTGGAGCTGTCGCTCAACGGACGGATGCGCGGTCGGGTGCTGCGACGTGGACGTCAGGCCCACGACTCGCCCGTGCCGACAGCAGACGGGCCCCACCCCCACCTCCGTGAAGCCGCGAAGGACCTGCGTCTCGCGCTGGAGAACTCTGTTGGGCGCCGTATGGGGACCATGACGGCATGTCACGTCTCCGGCGGCGCGGACTCCACCAGTGTCGCGTTGCTCGCGGCACGTCTGCTGGCCACGGGACGAGGCGGACCCGGAGATCTCCTCCTGCTCGCCGGGCGCTTCGCCGACGGAGAGCTGGCAGGGGAGCAGCCGTACCTGGACGTGGCGTTGGAGGAGATCCGCCGTCACACACCCGCGGCCCGCCCGTTGATCGTCGATGTCGACGACGTCGCCGACTTCGACGACTTCGAGCACCACGCGGGAGACGCGGACGAGCCTCATGCGCACGCCTTCCGCGCTCCGTTCTGGGCCAGGCTTCACGCCGCTGCCGCGGAACTGGGCTGTGACACCCTCCTGACAGGCTGCGGTGCCGATCCGATTGTCGACGCCAATCCGTTTCACCTGCACAGGCTCGCCCGCACGGGACAGCTCCGACAGATGACCAGGCAGGCACGTGCCTGGGCCGCAGGTAGCGAGCGGGGCTCGCGGGAGATTGTCCACGCCTACGTCGTACAGCCGACCCTCCCGCTGGCAGCCGAACGGATCACAGCACTCGCCCGCAGCGGAACGGTGCTGGGCGGCCTCGGCAACTTCAACCGCCCCCGATGGCTGCGATCCGGATTCGCGCGGGTTCACGGCTACCGTGAGGCCAGCATCGCGGAGAGCCGCTTCGTATTCGGACGCAAGCCGGAACAGTCGCTCTACGACGCGGCCAACTACATCGCCGCTCCCGACCTGCTGTCGTGGCACCGCGCGCGACAGGACGGATTCTTTCTCTCGCACCCCTTCCTCGACCCGGAGGTCATCACCACGATGCGCCGCCTGCCTGTCGAAGCCACGTTTCATCCGAGCCGTCCCAAAGAGGTTCTGCGTGTGGCCATGACGGACCTGCTCCCGGCCCGGATCCGCGGCAGGACGGTCAAGATTCCTTTCAACGATCTCTATGCCCGCGGCTTGCGGACCCACGGCGACGAACTCATCGACCTGTGCCGCTCCGCTCGGCATCCGCTGATTGCGGAGATGTTCGACGTCGAGATGCTCTGCCAGGCAGTACGAGAGGCGCAGCTGGGCACAGGGGACTCATACGCCTGCGATCGTGTGAACAGCTCGCTCGCCCTGGTGATGTGGCTGGAACGACTGGACCGGCGCTCCAGCGCTCTCGGCCCGGCCGCTCCCGTCATCGCTGGCTCTTGATGTCCCACAGGGTGCGTTTGATCGGGCCCGTGACGACGTCGGCAAGACCGTACCGGTTCCGCAGTTCGCGTAGTTCCTGTCCGGTGGAGTGGTGGCCTTCCTCGCCGTTTCGCGCAACGGCTGACGAGACATTTGAGCCGTGCGCACCGAATTGCCAGTAGACGGTCACGTAGCGCGCGTCCCTCGTATGCTCGTCGATCGCGTTGTTCTCATGCACCCTGGCCTGGTGGACGATGGTGTCGAGGCCGTACTTCTCTTGATCCTTCACCCATGCGGGTACCTTGCTGTTCTCCTTCCAGGAGTACGCCTTGAATTGAAGCGGTGGCTCGAGGTCGAGCCGGTCCTTGCGCGCGAGGCTCGCGCTGGCATAGACCGCCACCTGGTCGTACGACGTGTCGATGGGCAGTTGCACCACCACTCGGGTGGTGAATACGTCATTCGACTCGATCCACTCTCCGTAGGGCATCCATGGTTGTGCCTCCACCAACTGACCGGGCTGGTAAAGCTCCCTACGAGAGAGCGGGTTCACTTCATGGGAATCGGCCCACTGCTCGGCATCGGTTCGCCACTGCTCGCGGAGCCGGTCCGTGGGGCTCAGTGGCACCCGTTCCCCCATGGCGTGGAATTCGGTGCCGAGTACATAGAAACCCACGGTACCGTGATTCTCGATCGTGATGTCGACCGGTACGGCGAATGCCTTCCGATCCTGACGCAGCACAGGCTTTCCCAGGGACAATTTGAGGAGAGGCCTGGTCTGACGCTCGTACGGTTGAAAGAGGTTCTGGTAACCGAAATTGGCGATCGCGATGACCGAGGAAACGATCAGCGCCGCGGCCACTCGCTTCGGGGCGGGGATCACGACCGATGTCCGCCACACGGCGAAGACAGCCCATGCCGCACCCGCCGCGAGCGCGCCGAACAGCGCCGGGTAAGTCGGGGAATCGCCGTCCTTCGCTGTCTCGACCAGGAGCAAGGTGTTGGTCAGAAATGCCGCGAACGCGCCGATCAGCGCGACCACGCCGGAGTAGGGGAAGCTGCGCCAGAACCAGTGGTCCAGGACCGCGGCAGCACCCAACAATGTGGTGAGCGCGACCGCGATGAGGACCGCACCGGTGATGCGCCCGGGGAAGGTCAGAGCATGGATGAAGTCCTCAAGGCCGAACCAACCCAGCAGAAGAGTCGTCATGAGGAGGACCAGCAGGATCACTGCCATGGCTACCCGGGACCGCGGGGTTCTCGGTGGCGGCCGACGCACTTTCAGGTGCGAGCCGGAGTAAGACTTGGGGGGAGTCCTCATGCAATATCATCTCCTGCGGCCACCGGCCGTTCGCGATGTTCCTGCTGTGCCGGCGGTGACGACCGACACGGGACCAACAGATCCGGTGCCATTGAGCGCACGCTTCGCCGTCACTGGGGGCACTGCACGTATGAAGCGCGGACCCAGGAGATCTGCCGCCGTGCCAAGGGCTCGAGCACCATCGTCCGTGGTGATCCATCGGGGCGCCAACCAGAAGCCTCTGGACGTGGGAGCTGTTGGCACTCGCGTCTTCTGAGTCTGTTGCGGGGATGGTGGCCCACGCCCCCGCACGGGTGAGGACCTCGTAGTGCTCACGGGTGGTCAGCCCTCGGCGGGCATCCGGACGCCAATGGAAATAAAGTGCTCAGTATGGACGCAAATAGTAATAAAGGCCAGCAGGGCGCCAGTGAAGGGGGACAAAGCGATGACGCCGAGCGCCGGGCGACCGAGAAATTCATCAGCGACCTGCTGGCTCGCGGCGAGGCGGTCTTCGAGGGCGAGGAGCCTACGCCCAAGACGACGCACGTGATCAAGCGCGAGGACGACGGACGGCTCACCGTCCGTCGTCTGCGCTTTTTCCACTGATTGTTCAGTCGAAGCACCGCCTGACCAGGGCAAGACCCTCGCCGGTCGCGCTCCGCGTGATCTCATGGGTCTTGAGCCGGGAGGGGTTGTCGTCGACGAATGCCACGTCGGAGCGGTGCTCTTCGGGCACGTGGACCCGGCCGCGTCGGAAAAGGTCCTCGAGGAACGACGTCGCGACCAGTTCGGGGTCGGCAGGGCGCACCGAGCCGCCGGCGGGATCGGAGCCCGCGATGCCGAAACGTCGTTCCTGCGCCGGAGCGGAGAGGGTGAGTGGCTGGGTGATGCCGTACGTCGTCCCCTGGACGGTGACGGCCGTCAGACCCTGATCGTCGCCACCGCCCGGCGTCGCCTCGGCGATTCCGGCGCCTCGGCGTGCCACCTCCGGCTCGGTGATCGACGCGGCAGCCTCCAAGGAGAGAATGCCGTGACGGATGAATGCCGAGCGCAGGGACTGACCGTACTTGCCGCCGTTCCGGCGCTGGTCCGCGGCGATCATGTGACCCGCGACCTGCGCGTAGTAGGCGGACACCACGGGCGCGGCCACGACAGCATCCACCAGCAGCTGTCCCGCGATCTCGGCCGCCTTGGCCAGACCGGCCTGGTCCTGCAGGTTCTGTTGCCGGAAGATCCCGGCGACGATCTTCAGGAACGCGCCGCTGAACACCCGTGAGAACGAGTGCGGCTCGCTGGAGAGCGTGTTCGCGGGTCCGTTCGGCAGCAACTGCACCGGGTCGCGGTAGAAGAAGCTGTTCGCCAGGTTGCGCAGGCAGTCCGGGTCGACCGCGTTCGGGTGGCCCTGGCGGATTGCCCAGCCCAGTTGCTCGGCCATCCTCGACAGCCGAGAGGACACTTCGATGTCGCCCTGTGTCTCGGCCAGTACCGCGATCCGCAGCGATTCCAGCCGAAGTGAACTCAGCAGGGCGCTGATGTCGCCGAACGCTTCGTGCAGGGCGGCCGTCTCCGCGCTCGCCGCGTTGAACAGCTGAGGGTGCAGAGCGTCGAGGATCGCGTGCCCCGTCTCGTGCTCGACGACCTCGTTGCTCTCGCATGCGGCGACGGTGACGCCTGCCACGGTGCGGCGGAAGAACCACAGGCCTCTACGGTCGTAGAAGGCGTTGAGGTCGTCTCCGGCGTTGAGGTGCGCAGTGAGGACGCGTCCGACCTGCGGATGCCACTGGGTTCCGGTCGGAACCAGCGGTCCCCAGGTCTGGCAGGCCCTGCTCAGCGAGTCGGCCGCCACCCAGTAACGGAATGCCTCGGTACCGGGCCCCGCACTGTCCGGCTGCGGTGCGGCTTCCGCTATGGCTGTCGGGAAGGGCTGTGTATCGAGCTGTGGAACGGGATGCGGTACGGGCATGTTGACCTTCGGAGGAAAACCGGGGTCGTCCTCGTACACCAGAACCGTCGGGATAGCTTGCTGTTGCTGCACCGTCACGGCGCCTCCGTGAGAGGGGAGAGAATGCGGATGCTGGAACCCCCACAGGAAACTTCTGACCAAGATTCCCTCATGTTCAGTACGAGGCCCCAGTAGTCCGGTGTCAATCCGGACATGGGCCTGCGGGGCCGCCCCCGGCAGGCGGTGGCAGCAGACGAGCGGGGGGTCGCTCTTGGCCTGTGGCTGGTGCGCGCGTGCCACCAGACCCGGCGACAGGACGGCGGCCAGACGGGTGACGGTGAAAGCGGCAGCCGCGGTACAGCCAGTGTGGTCGGCCCGCCTGCACGGGTGAGCCGGACGACCGCCCCACGGGCGTGCCGAGCGGCGTTGGCCGACAGCTCCGTCACCACCAGGGCGGCGTCCTCCCGGAGCCTGTCGAGGTGCCGGACGGCGAGCACCATGCCCACCATGGCCCGCGCGTCCCGCGCGGCCAGGTCGTCACGCTGCAACACCTCGCTGTACTCCCGATCACCAGTTGCGGAAGCGACTGCCCGCCAGGTCGGCCGGAGCCGCGTCTCTGTTGCGCCTCCGTGGCCAGTGGCGACGGTCCATTGGGGGCGGCGCGGGACCGTACCCGGGTTCCGCGACCGCGCCGGGAGACAGGAGCAGCACAGGACGATTCGCGGCTCGGGGCACACGAAGGGGCATCTTTTGCGGTACCGGGCGGCGCCCTACGGGATAAAAGTGTGTGATTTGGTGGCATGTCGGGCCATGACCGACCATGGGGTCCGTCCCGGCAATCCCGGGCATCAGTTCGAAGAGAGGCGCACCACCCCATGCACGTCACCGGAACCGTCCCGTCGGCTCCGGCCCCGCGGGAGACCCCCGCGAACCACACTCCCGCCGAAGACCCCACCGGAAACTCCGGCCGGCACACCCGGCGCTTCGGGCTGCCCGTCGCCACCGCCCTGGTCATGGGCAACATCATCGGCGGCGGGATCTTCCTGCTCCCGGCCTCCGTCGCCCCGTACGGCACGGTCAGCCTGGTCGCCTTCGGTGTCCTGACCCTCGGCGCCATCGCCCTGGCACTGGTCTTCGGCCGCCTCGCGGAGCGCAACCCCAGCACCGGCGGACCCTACGTCTACGCCCGCGAGGCCTTCGGCGACTTCGCCGGCTTCCTCGCCGCGTGGGCGTACTGGATCACCACCTGGGTGTCGAACGCGGCGCTCGCCGTCGCCGCCGTCGGCTACCTCGACGTACTGATCCCGGTCAACGGCCACCGCTGGACGGCGTGTCTGGCCGCGCTCACCCTCCAGTGGCTGCCCGCGCTCGCCAACTTCGCGGGCACCCGGTACGTGGGCGCCGTGCAGATCGTCGCCACCGTGCTGAAGTTCGTGCCGCTGCTGCTCGTCGCCGTCGGCGGGCTGTTCTTCTTCGACCCCAAGAACCTCGGCCCGTTCCACGAGGGCGGCGGCAGCACGATCGGCGCGGTGTCCGCCGCCGCCGCGATCCTGCTCTTCTCCTATCTCGGCGTGGAGTCCGCGGCCGTCAGCGCGGGCGAGGTCAAGGACGCCCGGCGCAACGTGGGACGGGCCACCGTCATCGGGACCACGGGCGCGGCGCTCGTCTATCTGCTGGGCACGCTCTCGGTGTTCGGCACGGTGGCGCACGATCGCCTGGTGAAGTCCACCGCGCCCTTCTCGGACGCCGTGAACGCCATGTTCGGCGGTTCCTGGGGCGGATGGGCCGTCGCGCTCGCCGCGCTGGTGTCGATGACCGGCTGCCTCAACGGCTGGACCCTGCTGAGCGCGCAGACCCCGTACGCCGCGGCCCGGGACGGCCTGTTCCCCGCCGCCTTCGCGCGCCGGCGGCGCGGCGTCCCGACCTTCGGCGTCGCCGTCACCGTCGTCCTCGCCTCGCTGCTCACCGTCTACAACTACACGTCGGGCTCGGCCAAGGTCTTCGAGGTCCTGGTCCTCGTCACCACGTTCACCGCGACCGTGCCGTACCTGCTGGCCACCGCCGCGCAGATCTACCACCTCGTCTCGGGGCGGCGCGAACGCGTCGACCGGGCACGGCTGGTGCGCGACGCCGTGGTGGCGGGCGGCGCGGCCGCCTTCTCGCTGTGGCTCGTCGCGGGCGCCGGGTACGCGGCGGTCTACCAGGGCGTGCTGTTCCTGTTCGCGGGCGTCCTCGTCTACGCGGTGATGGCCGCCCGCCGGAGCAAGGCGGCGGCCTGATCCCGCGATGCGGGCCGCCCTGTGGGGTGGGCGGCCCGCATCAGTGGGGGGCGGGACGTCAGTTCGTCTTGTCCAGCTCCTTCAGGGCCTTCGCGAGGCCGTTGGCCCACAGCTGGTTGACGCGGGCGCGCTCGTTGGCGTCCGGATAGCGGTTGGTGCAGGACGTGCCGGGGCCGCCGCCCGACATCAGCTCGCTGCACGGGCCGCTGTAGTGGTCCGGCAGGCCCAGCACGTGGCCGGTCTCGTGGGCGGTGACGCGGATCGAGTCGTACTGCCGGTTCTGCGCGTAGTCGAGGAAGATGTAGCCCTTGCCGTGGCCGTTCGTGGAGGCGTAGGAACCGCGCGAGTCGTTGCCCTCGTAGTACGCGAAGTCGGCGCTGCCCGAGGTCGCCTGGAGCTTGACGTTGGACACGGAACTGTTCCATATGGAGGCCGCGTTCGATATCTGCGAGGCGAAACTCGGCGCCTGGGACGCGTTGTAGGAGACGGTCACCGCCTGGAGGGTCGGATGGGCGGCCTGCTTCTCGGCGACCGACTTGAGCACGGCGTCGAAGAACGCCTTGTTGTCGGCGGCGCTCTCCGCCGAACCGGCGTACCGCGCGTACGCGGCTGCGGAGGCGGACGGCGCGGAGTCGTCGGTCCGGGCGCTCGCCGGGCTCGCGGTGCCCAGGGCGGCGGAGGCCAGACCCAGGCCGAGCGCGAGGGCCAGCAGCCTCCTGGAGGTCTTCGCGAACGTGGAGGCCATACGGGACGCCTTCATGTGGGGGGCTCCTACTCGTTCGTGTGGGGTGGTGAACGATCGGTCACGCAGGAGTTTCGGGCACACCAACGGGGCTGCGGATGATGGCAACCGGGGATAGCGCCGAGCTATCGGGGCCGACTCGTACGATTCCGCTGGTTCCGTTGGGATTTGAACGTCTGGTGCGGCGTCACAGGCCCCCCTACGCTCCCTCCCATGGAGCTCGAGGTGAGGCACCTCCGTGTGCTGTGCGCCATCGCCGACCACGGCAGTCTGCACCGGGCGGCTCGGCAACTCGGCATGGCCCAGCCCTCGTTGAGCACCCAGTTGCGCCGCATCGAGCACGCGCTCGGCGGCCAGCTCTTCCTGCGCACCCGTGCGGGCTGCCGCCCCACACCGCTGGGACACGCGGTACTGAGCCGGGCCAGACCCCTCGTCGCCGAACTGGCCGCCCTCGTCACCGAGGCGCGGGCGGCCGCGGCCCGGGCCGCCGGCGGCACACGGCTGCGCATCGGCGCCACCGCGAGCCGGGCCCTGCCGGGCTGGCTACGCCGGCTGCGCACCCGCGTGCCGCGGACCGAACCCACCCTCCAGATGGACGCGTCCGCGAACTGCCTGCTGCGGCTGGTCGCCGCGGGGCGGCTGGACATGGCCTTCGTGCACGAGGTCGAGGGCAGCCCGCTGCGCATTCCGCCCGGGCTCTGTCAGCGCGTACTGGTCGAGCGCGAACCGCAGTTCGTCTCCCTCGCCGCCGACCATCCGGCCGCCGCGCAGCCCGAGGTGCGGCTCGCCGACCTCGCGGGCGACCGATGGATGGTGGACTCCACGGTCGACGGGGAATGGGACGCCCTGTGCCGCGTGCTGCGCGAGGCGGGGCTCGACGCCGACATGCTGCACGGCGACTACCTCACCGCGTACTCCCTGGCCGCCACCGGCGAGGTGGTGACGGTCAGTCAGCCCACCGCGCGCCCGCGCGCCGAACTCGCCATCCGCCCGTTGGAGGGTGACCCCATAGGGGTACGGCTTCTGCTCGCGGCCCGCACCGAGGCCGAACTCGACCATGTCTACGCCGAGTTGGAGGAGGCATACTGGGAGGCGGCCCATCAGGCGCCGGCCTACCAGGAGTGGCTGGCCCGTTCCGGCACCACCGCTCACCCGCGCGGCACGCCACGCCCCCAGTCCGCCCGCGTCGCACAGCCGTCCCGCGCGGACGCCCACGCGGACGCCCTCCGACGCAGACGACCGGTGACGGTCGGCCCGTAACCGATCCCGGCACGACGAACGGCCGACGCCGCCCCGGACGCACGGTCCGGGCGCACGGCCGGGACACACGCACGGTCCGGGCACTCGGTCCAGGCACACGGCCAGGACGCACGCACGGTCCGGGCACTCGGTCCAGGCACACGGCCAGGACGCACGCACGGTCCGGCTCCGGGCGCACGGTGCTCTGCCGAGGTCCGCGCACGCGGTGCCCTGCCGCCCGCGCGACGCCGACAAGGCGCCGGTTCCGACGCCCGGTACTCAGCCACCCGGCGCGGGTCCAGGCACGCGGTACTCAGCCACCCGGCGCGGGTCCAGGCACGCGGTGCTCAGCCACCCGCGTTCGACGCCACCCAACGCCCCGTGCACAACCACCCACGCCATCCACGCCGGCCGCCACCCAGCGCCGGTCCAAGCGCGCGGTGCTCAGCCGACCGCGCCCTCACCGCCCAGCGCGGTCCCGACGCGCAGTGCACAACCACCCACGCCGCCCACGCCGGCCGCCACCCAGCGCCGGTCCCAACGCACATCGCTCCAGCCACCCACGCCTGACACCCCCAGCCCCGGTTTCTGCGCCCGATGCTCAGCCGCCCGTACCGGACGCTGCCCGGCGCCGGTCGGCGGCCTTCCGCCCGGGCACGGGACGCAGGAACCGGACAGCGCACCACCGGCCGGGCCGGTGGTGCGCCGGGCTTGGCTCCCCGACCCCGCGCCGCCGGCAGTGCGGGACCGACGCGGCGGGTCGGCTCAGCCCACCTCGACGAGCAGGTCGCCGCCCTCCACCTGCTGGATGCGGTTGATGGCCAGCCTGGTCACCCGGCCCGCCCTGGGGGCCGTGATGGCGGCCTCCATCTTCATCGCCTCGATGGTGGCCACGGTCGCGCCGGCCGCCACCTCGTCGCCCTCGGCGACCGCGAGGGTCACCACACCGGCGAACGGCGCCGCCACATGGCCGGGGTTGGCCCGGTCGGCCTTCTCGGTCACGGGAATGTCGGAGGCCGCCGCGGCGTCGCGCACCTGGATCGGGCGCAACTGGCCGTTCAGCGTGGACATCACGGTGCGCATACCGCGTTCGTCCGCCTCACCGATGGCCTGGAGCTCGATGAGGAGCCGTACGCCGGGCTCGAGGTCGACGGCGTACTCGTCGGCGGGGCGCAGCCCGTAGAAGAAGTCCTTGCTGTCCAGCACACTCGTGTCGCCGTAGGCCTGGCGGTGGGCCTCGAAGTCCCGTGTCGGGCCAGGGAAGAGCAGCCGGTTGAGCGTGGCGCGGCGGGACTTCTCCAGGCCGGCGTGGTCCTCGGCGGTGAGCTCGGTGACGGGCCTGGCTTCCGCGCGGCCGTTGAGCGCCTTGGTACGGAACGGCTCCGGCCAGCCGCCGGGCGGGGTGCCCAGCTCACCGCGCAGGAAGCCGATCACGGAGTCGGGGATGTCGAACCGGTCCGGTGCCGCCTCGAAGTCCTCCGGCGCCACACCGGCGCCGACCAGGTGCAGGGCGAGGTCGCCGACCACCTTGGACGAGGGGGTGACCTTGACCAGGCGGCCCAGGATGCGGTCGGCGGCGGCGTACATCGCCTCGATGTCCTCGAAGCGGTCGCCGAGGCCGAGCGCGACCGCCTGGGTGCGCAGGTTGGACAGCTGACCGCCGGGTATCTCGTGGTGGTAGACGCGTCCGGTCGGCGAGGCCAGTCCCGCCTCGAACGGGGCGTAGATCTTGCGGACGCTCTCCCAGTACGGCTCCAGGTCGCCTACGGCCTTCAGATCCAGGCCGGTGGGCCGGTCGGAGTGGTCGGTGGCGGCGACGATCGCCGACAGCGACGGTTGGGACGTGGTGCCGGCCATGGAGGCGACCGCGCCGTCCACGGCGTCGGCGCCGGCCTGGACGGCGGCGAGGTAGGTGGCGAGCTGACCGCCGGCGGTGTCGTGGGTGTGCAGATGGACCGGCAGGTCGAACTCGCGGCGCAGCGCCGAGACGAGCCTGGCCGCGGCGGGCGCCCGCAGCAGCCCGGCCATGTCCTTCACGGCCAGGACGTGTGCTCCGGCGGCCACGATCTGCTCGGCCAGGCGCAGGTAGTAGTCCAGGGTGTACAGGCGCTCGGAGGGGTCGGACAGGTCCCCCGTGTAGCACAGGGCGACCTCGGCGATCGCCGTCCCGGTCTCGCGTACGGCGTCGATGGCCGGCCGCATCTGGCCGACGTCGTTCAGGGCGTCGAAGACGCGGAAGATGTCGACGCCGGTGGCGGCGGCCTCCTGGACGAATGCGTCGGTCACCTCGGTCGGGTACGGGGTGTAGCCCACGGTGTTGCGACCGCGCAGCAGCATCTGGAGGCAGATGTTGGGCACCGCCTCGCGCAGGGCGGCAAGGCGCTCCCAGGGGTCCTCGGCGAGGAAGCGCAACGCCACGTCGTAGGTGGCGCCGCCCCAGCACTCCAGGGACAGCAGCTGGGGCAGGGTCCGCGCGACGACCGGGGCGGCGGCGAGGAGGTCCTTGGTGCGCACCCGGGTGGCGAGCAGCGACTGGTGCGCGTCACGGAAGGTGGTGTCGGTGACGCCGATGGTCGGCGACTCGCGCAGGAGGCGGGCGAAGCCGTCCGGGCCGAGTTCGACGAGCTTCTGCCGGGAGCCGGCGGGCGGCTCGCCCGCGGGCAGCGGCGGCAGCTTGGTGACGGGGTCGATCACCTCGGGCCGTTCGCCATGGGGCTTGTTCACGGTGACGTCTGCGAGGTAGGTGAGCAGCTTGGTGCCGCGGTCGGCGGAGGAGCGCGCGGTCAGCAGGTGCGGGCGCTGTTCGATGAACGACGTCGTGACCCGCCCGGCCTGGAAGTCGGGGTCGTCCAGCACGGCCTGGAGGAACGGGATGTTCGTGGCGACCCCGCGGATGCGGAACTCGGCCACGGCGCGCCGGGCCCGGCCGATCGCGGCCTTGAAGTCCCGTCCGCGGCAGGTGAGTTTGACGAGCATCGAGTCGAAGTGGGCGCTGATCTCGGTACCCGCGTGGGTGGTTCCGCCGTCGAGGCGGATGCCGGAGCCGCCCGGGGAGCGGTAGGCGCTGATGCGGCCGGTGTCCGGGCGGAAGCCGTTGGCCGGGTCCTCGGTGGTGATCCGGCACTGCAGGGCGGCGCCGCGCAGGGTGATGCTGTCCTGGGAGAGCCCCAGGTCGGCCAGGGTCTCACCGGCGGCGATGCGGAGCTGGGCCTGGACCAGGTCGACGTCGGTGACCTCCTCGGTCACCGTGTGCTCGACCTGGATGCGCGGGTTCATCTCGATGAAGACGTGGTTGCCGTCGCGGTCGAGCAGGAACTCCACGGTGCCCGCGTTGCGGTAGCCGATCTCCCGGGCGAAGCGCACCGCGTCGGCGCAGATGCGCTCGCGCAGCACGGGGTCGAGGTTCGGCGCGGGGGCGAGTTCGATGACCTTCTGGTGGCGGCGCTGGAGCGAGCAGTCGCGCTCGAAGAGGTGGATGACGTCGCCCTGGCCGTCGGCGAGGATCTGCACCTCGATGTGACGGGGGTCGACCACGGCCTTCTCCAGGAAGACGGTGGGGTCGCCGAACGCCGACGCCGCCTCCCGGGACGCCGCCTCGATGGACTCGCGCAGCGCGGCGGGGTCCTCCACCCGGCGCATGCCGCGCCCTCCCCCGCCCGCGACCGCCTTGACGAAGAGGGGGAAGCCGATGTCCCCGGCGGCGCGGACCAGTTCGTCGACGTCGGTGGAGGGCGCGGAGGAACCGAGCACCGGCACGCCGGCGGCGCGGGCGGCCGCCACCGCGCGGGCCTTGTTCCCCGTCAGTTCCAGCGTGCCGGCGTCCGGTCCGACGAAGGTGATGCCCGACTCCTGGCAGGCGCGGGCGAGTTCGGGATTCTCGGACAGGAATCCGTAGCCGGGGTAGACGGCGTCCGCGCCCGCCCGGCGTGCCGCGCGGACGATCTCCTCGACGGAGAGGTAGGCGCGGACCGGATGCCCCGGCTGGCCGATCTGGTAGGCCTCGTCGGCTTTCAGCCGGTGCAGCGAATTGCGGTCCTCGTACGGGAAGACGGCCACGGTTCGCGCGCCCAGTTCGTAGCCGGCGCGGAACGCGCGGATCGCGATCTCGCCGCGGTTGGCGACCAGCACCTTGCGGAACATGCTCTATCCCTTCGGCCTGCCGGTGAAAGGACCATGGTGTCGGGCATGCCCCCGTCATGCCATGTGAGCCGGGCCACTCATCCCGATTGTCTCCCGCGCTCCCGCCGCTGTCGTGGCGCCGTCGTCAACCTCCGAGTGCCGCGTGGACGACGCGTTCGGCCTCCTCCTGGACCTGGGAGAGGTGGTCGGGGCCCCGGAACGACTCGGCATAGATCTTGTAGACGTCCTCGGTGCCCGAGGGGCGGGCCGCGAACCAGGCGTTCTCGGTGGTCACCTTGATGCCGCCGATGGGCGCGCCGTTGCCGGGCGCCTCGGTGAGGACGGCGGTGACCGGCTCCCCGGCGAGGGTGTCGGCGGTGACCTGGGCCGGGGACAGCTTGGCCAGACGGGACTTCTCCTCGCGGGAGGCCGGCGCGTCGACGCGGGCGTAGGCGGGTTCGCCGAAGCGGGCGGTGAGTTCCGCGTAGTGCTGGGACGGCGTCCGGTCGGTGACGGCGGTGATCTCGGAGGCGAGCAGGGCCAGGACGATGCCGTCCTTGTCGGTGGTCCACACCGAGCCGTCCCGGCGCAGGAACGACGCTCCGGCGGACTCCTCGCCGCCGAAGCCGAGCGAGGAGTCGATCAGCCCGTCCACGAACCACTTGAAGCCCACGGGCACTTCGACCAGCCGGCGGCCGAGGTCGGCGGCGACCCGGTCGATCATGCCGGAGGAGACCAGCGTCTTGCCCACGCCCGCCTCTCCGGGCCACCGGGTGCGGTGGGCGTAGAGGTAGGAGATGGCCACGGCGAGGTAGTGGTTGGGGTTCATCAGCCCGGCGTCCGGGGTGACGATGCCGTGCCGGTCGGCATCAGCGTCGTTGCCCGTGGCGATCCGGAAGCGGTCGCGCTGCCCGATGAGCGAGGCCATCGCGTACGGCGAGGAGCAGTCCATACGGATCTTGCCGTCCCAGTCCAGCGTCATGAAGCGCCAGGTGGGGTCGGTGAGTGGATTGACCACGGTCAGGTCGAGCCGGTGCTCCTCGGCGATGCGGCCCCAGTAGGCGACGGACGCTCCGCCCAGCGGGTCGGCGCCGATCCGCACGCCGGCGTCCCGGACCGCGTCGAGGTCGAGCACGCTCGGCAGATCGGTGACGTAGGCGCCGAGGAAGTCGTGACGGCCGGTGCCGGGCGCGGCCAGCGCGCGGGTGTACGGGACGCGCCGTACGTCCTTGAGCCCGCCCGCGATGATCTCGTTGGCCCGGTCCTGGATCCAGGAGGTCGCCTCCGAGCCCGCCGGGCCGCCGCTGGGCGGGTTGTACTTGAAGCCGCCGTCGCCGGGCGGGTTGTGCGACGGGGTCACGACGACACCGTCGGCGGGGCCCGAGGTGCGGGAGCGGTTGTGCGTCAGGATCGCGTGGGAGACGGCCGGGGTGGGGGTGTAGCCGTCCACCGTGTCGATCAGAACGGTGACGTCGTTGGCGGCGAAGACCTCCAGCGCGGTGATCCGCGCGGGCTCGGAGAGGGCGTGCGTGTCCGCGCCCAGGAAGAGGGGGCCGTCGGTGCCCTGCCGTGCGCGGTACTCGCAGATGGCCTGGCTGGTCGCGGCGATGTGGTCCTCGTTGAACGCCGTCGCCAGTGACGATCCGCGGTGCCCGGAGGTTCCGAACGCCACGCGCTGTCCCACCTCGGCCGGGTCGGGGTGCAGCGCGTAGTACGCCGTCACCAGCCGGGCGACGTCGATCAGGTCCTCGGGTCCGGCCGGCTTGCCCGCTCGCTCGTGCTGCATGGCACCCACGCTCCTCCGCGTCGTCGTGCGTCCGCTGTCCGCTCGCGATGTCATCTTCCCCCGTGCGCGGGACGCGAGTCGGGCTCGCGCCGGTCCCGGGTCGCGGGCCGGTGGCCGGCGGTCGGCGGCCGGTGGCCGCAAGCGTGAAGAACGCCGTTCGGGGCAGCCGCTCCAACACGCACCCGGAGCCGATTCTCCGCAGAATTCTGATACCTCGTATATATGCACAAAAGGGCAAGGTGACGCGGCGGTGAACGTGACACCCGACGGGCAGGCCGGTTCCTCCGGCCCGCCCGGGCCGCGGGAGGCCGCCGCGGCAGGTCCGCCAGGAGCCGACCCGCAGGCTGCGCCGCAACCAGTGCGCCCTGCGCGAGGAGGCCGTGCAGATCGTCGAGCCCGCGCTGCTCAGGCGTGCGGTCGGTGCCTCCGCCCTCGGCAACTGCATGGAGTGGTTCGACTTCGGCGTCCACAGCTGTCTCGCCGCCACCATCGGGAAGGTCTTCTTCCCCGGCGCCTCCCCGGGCGCCAGCTGATCTCCTGGGGCTGGCGGGTCCCGTTCCTGCTCGCCGGCCCCCTCGGCGTGATCGGCCTCCTGACCGTGAGGTTCCTGCCGGAGAGCGCCCAGGTGCCGCTCAGCGGCTCCCGGCCGTTGGTGGGCTCCGCGCGGGAGCGGCGCGAACTGCTCACCACCACGCAGGCAGCCTGTACCAAGCCGCCCGGAACACGTCCGGATCCTAGGGCCTCGTGCTCACCAGGGTCGTACGCCATGGGAGAGTGGTCCCCTACACAGGCATGTCGGGAGGAAGAGCAGTGCCGGAAGGACGCCCGAAGCGTTCGAGCAAGTCGCGTCTCGCGGTGATCGCGCTGATCGTCGGTCTGGGCACCTGGCTGGGCTTTGTGTGCTATTCGATCGCGACGGAAGCCCCGCCCGGCGCGCCGAGCGTGGCCGTGCTGGCCGACAGGGTCCAGAAGGCCGCCGCCGACCGGGACGCGGACGGCTTCCAGACCTTGTTCGACGAGGACACCGTCTCCGACGACTACGCCGCCGACTACCTGGACCGGCTGGGAGAGCACGTCTCCCCGTTGCAGGCCCGGGTGGAGCACCGCGGCGGCCACGACTTCCTGCTGCTGCGCTCCGCGCAGGGCGACTCCGTGTGCACGGCCTGGCACATCACCGAGCGGGACGGCCGCCGGCTGCTCGACGGCGTGCCACCTGCCGAGAACCTGTGCGCACGCTGACCGAGAACCGGGGTCTTGGCAGGTGATCCCCGCCCTTCCGGTTGCGGATGCAGTCCCTGTCGCCGTCGGCCATCCTGGGAGGAACCACGGCGTTAAGGAGTATGCGATGAGCATGCTGGACAAGCTCAAGGGACTGCTGAAAGGTCACGAGGAGCAGGCCGGCAAGGGCATCGACAAAGCCGGTGACTACGCCGACGAGCGGACCCAGGGAAAGTACCGGAGCCAGGTCGACACCGGTCAGGACAAGCTCAAGGAGCAGCTCGGCCGGCCGGACCCGGGCCAGGACCAGCCGCCGCAGTGACGCTCCCGTGAGCACGACCGCCGGCCCGGTGGGCCGGTGCAACGAGTTCGGGCCGCCCCCGCGAGGAGGGCGGCCCGAGTCGGTTCGGCGCAGGCCGGACGGGACGGATCCGGGCTCTCACGGCCGCGTGAGGGCCAGGGCCAGGACCGCCGCCCCGGCGAACACCGCGAGGACGGTGAGGACGAACGCGAAGCACCGCGCCCGCAACTGGCGGTAGCGCTCCTCGTACTCGCCGCGCAGAGCCCGGCACCGTTCGGTGATCCGCTGGAGGTCCGTCCGGGCCCGCAGCAGGCAGTCGGAGACGTAGTGCTCCTCGATCTCCTCGCGCTGCGCCGTGGTCAGCCACTGCATGGGCTCGGTGAAGGCGCGGGCACGCTGCTCGGCCTCGGCGACGCGGGCCTGCCACAGCAGATAGCCCTCGACCTGCTCGACCAGTCCGGCGGGCCCGGCCGGCTGCCCGTCCGGGCGTTTCGCCGCGTCGGTCATCCGGGCAGGCCCAGGTTCTCCCGCTTGTCCGTGACCGAGACCTCCGGGTGGTGCACGTCGAAGGCCGGGGACTCGCTGCGGATCACGGGCAGGGTGACGAAGTTGTGCCGCGGCGGCGGGCAGGAGGTCGCCCACTCCAGGGAGCGGCCGTAGCCCCACGGGTCGTCGGTCTCGACCTTCTCGCCGTACTTGGCCGTCTTCCAGATGTTGTAGAAGAACGGCAGCATCGACAGACCCAGCAGGAACGACCCGATGCTGGAGATCTCGTTGAGCGTCGTGAAGCCATCGGCGGCGAGATAGTCGGCGTACCGGCGCGGCATGCCCTCCGCGCCCAGCCAGTGCTGCACCAGGAACGTGGTGTGGAAGCCGACGAACAACGTCCAGAATGTGATCTTGCCCAGGCGCTCGTCGAGCATCTTGCCGGTGAACTTCGGCCACCAGAAGTGGAAGCCGGCGAACATCGCGAACACCACGGTGCCGAAGACGACGTAGTGGAAGTGCGCCACCACGAAGTAGCTGTCGGAGACCTCGAAGTCCAGTGGCGGCGAGGCCAGGATGACACCGGTCAGACCACCGAAGAGGAAGGTGACCAGGAAGCCGGTCGACCACAGCATCGGCGTCTCGAACGACAACGAACCTTTCCACATGGTGCCGACCCAGTTGAAGAACTTCACACCGGTCGGGACCGCGATCAGGAAGGTCATGAAGGCGAAGAACGGCAGCAGCACACCACCGGTGACGAACATGTGGTGCGCCCACACCGTCACCGACAGGCCCGCGATCGAGATCGTCGCGCCGACCAGGCCCATGTAGCCGAAGATCGGCTTGCGGGAGAAGACCGGGATGATCTCACTGACGATGCCGAAGAACGGCAGCGCGATGATGTACACCTCGGGGTGCCCGAAGAACCAGAACAGGTGCTGCCACAGCAGCGAACCGCCGTTGGCCGCCTCGAAGACGTGGGCACCCCACTTGCGGTCCACCTCCAGGCTGAGCAGCGCGGCCGCCAGGACCGGGAAGGCCAGCAGCACCAGGACGCTGGTGAGCAGCACGTTCCAGGTGAAGATCGGCATGCGGAACATCGTCATGCCCGGGGCGCGCATGCAGACGATCGTGGTGATGAAGTTGACCGAGCCGAGGATGGTGCCGAAGCCGGACATGCCCAGGCCGAGGATCCACAGGTCCCCGCCCAGGCCCGGCGTGTGGATGACGTCGTTCAGCGGGGCGTAGGCGAACCAGCCGAAGTCGGCGGCGCCCTGCGGGGTGAGGAAGCCGGCCACCGCGATCAGCGAGCCGAACAGGTACAGCCAGTAGGCGAACATGTTCAGCCGCGGGAAGGCCACGTCCGGGGCGCCGATCTGAAGCGGCATGATCCAGTTCGTGAACCCGGCGAACAGCGGCGTCGCGAACATCAGCAGCATGACCGTGCCGTGCATCGTGAACATCTGGTTGAACTGCTCGTTCGAGAGCAGTTGCAGGCCCGGCCGGGCCAGCTCGGCGCGCATCAGCAGCGCCATGATGCCGCCGATCAGGAAGAACATGAAGGAAGTGATCAGATACAGCGAACCGATCGTCTTGTGATCGGTCGTCGTCACCCAGTTCACCACCACGGCACCGGGCCGCAGTCGACGACGGGGAGCGGCGGTTTCCCGCGTGGTGTGCTGGACGTCTGTCATGCGGCCCGTGACACGCTTTCTCTCAGGAGATGGGTACGCGAAGGTCCACGCGGTGAACCGCAGGGCCCGGTTCCATCCTTCCGCCTCGCGCCGCCGAAACCGGCCGCGGCCGTCGCCAAGACGGAGTAACGCCCGGCGTATTGCACCCGGTTGGCCTACGCGCCTCACGCCGATGGCGGGCACGGTGCGCCGGCGCGGCCTACGGGGCGGCGGACGGGGGCAGCTGGGCCGGGCTCACCCGCTCCCCCAGGACCTCGGACATGAACTGCACCAGCCACCGCTGGGAGGGGCTGCGCGAGGACTCGTGCCGGGCGTACAGCGCCACCTCGATCGGCTCGGTATCGAACGGGAGCCGGACCATGCGCAGTTGATGGGAGGAGGCGAAGACCTCGCCGACGTACTCGGGGACGATGGCGATCAGGTCGGTCTGCTCCAGCAGGTAGGGCAGCATCGAGAAGCGGGTGGCGTCCACCACCACCCGGTCCAGCAGCCCGTGCGCGGCGAGCACGGCGCGCGGGACGACGTGCCCGCTGGGGCCGAAGACGGTGGCGTGGGATTCGGCCGCGAGCTCGGCCAGGGTGACCGACTCGCCCCGCACACGCGGGTGGTCGGCGGCGACCATGCCGACGTAGCGCTCGTGGAAGAGCGGGATCCGCACGGTCCGGTGGGAGGTCAGCACCGGGGTGGCCACGAACGCGTCGAGGTCGCCGCGGCGCAGCTGGTGCTCCGCCTCGTCGACGTCCAGCGGCCGCACGGTGAAGGACACCCCGGGCGCCCGTTCGCGGGTCGCGGCCAGCAGACGCGGCAGCAGGGTCACCTCGCCCAGGTCGGACAGGGCCAGGGTGAACCGCCCGCACATGGTCCCGGGATCGAAGACGTCGGCCTGGCGGAGCGTGCTGTCGATGTCGGCCAGCGCGCGCTGCAACGGCTCGTACAGCCGGCGGGCTCCGGCGGTCGGCGTCAGTCCGCGTCCGGTGCGCCGGAACAGCTCGTCGCCGAAGTGCCGGCGCAGCTTGCCCAGGCTGTAGCTGACGGTGGGCTGGGTGACGTGGAGCGTGTCGGCGGTGACCGTGACGCTGCCGGTCTCGTACAGCAGCACGAAGACGCGGGCGAGGTTGAGGTCGAAGGTCCTCATATCGAAGCAGTCTATATCGGGAAGGTAAAAGATTTATTGGTGCTCATGTCGGAGCTTGCCTAGCGTGGCGTGCGTCACTCCGAAAGGAACGTCTGTGCCTTCCGTACGCCGCCTCTCCCACGAGTTCCTGGAGCGCCAGGGCCTCACCACCGTGTTCGGCAACCCCGGCTCCAACGAGCTGCCCTTCCTCGCCGAACTCCCCGCCGGCTTCCGCTACGTCCTGGGCCTGCACGAGGGTGCCGTCGTCGGCATGGCCGACGGGTACGCGCAGGCGACCGGCCGGCCCGTCCTGGTCAATCTGCACGCGGCGTCCGGCTCCGGGAACGCGATGGGCGCGCTGACGAACGCCGTGGCCTCCCGCACCCCGCTCGTGATCGTCGCCGGCCAGCAGGTGCGCTCCGCCGTCGGTCCGGAGGCCAACCTGTCCAACGTGGACGCCCCGGCGCTGATGAGGCCGCTGGTCGGCTGGGCGGCCGAGCCGGCGTGCGCCCAGGACGTGCCGCGCGCCCTCGCGCAGGCCGTCTTCGAGGCGCAGCTCCAGCGGCGCCCGACGTATCTGTCCGTCCCCTACGACGACTGGGCGGCCGACGCCGACGACAACGCCCTGGCGGTCCTCGACCGGCGGGTCGGCCGCGCCTCCGTCCCCGACTGCGAGCAGGGCCGCCGGCTGGCCGAGCAGGTCGCCTCCGCCCGGCGGCCCGCGCTCGTGCTGGGCGGGGACATCGACTCGGCCGGCCTGTTCGACGACGCCGTCCGGCTGGCCGAGCGCCTGGGCGGCCCGGTGTGGGCGGCCCCCTCGCAGTTCCGGCTGCCCTTCCCCAACCGGCACCCCCTCTTCCGCGGGGTACTGCCCGCCGGGATCGCGCCGGTCAGCGAGGCGTTCGAGGGCCACGACCTGGTCCTGGTGCTCGGCGCGCCGGTGTTCCGCTACCACGAGCACCTCCCCGGCCGGTACCTGCCCGAGGGCACCCGGCTGATCCAGGTGACCGAGGACGCCTCCGCCGCCGCGCGGGCTCCGATGGGCGAGGCGCTGGTCGCCGACCCCGGAGCGGTCATCGGCCTGCTCCTGAAGCTCCTCGACGGCCGCGAGACACCGGCAGGCGCCTTCCGGCCCGCGCCCGAGCCGCCCACGGGCGACGGCTCCCGGCTGCACCCCGAGCAGGTCTTCGCCGCGCTGCGCGACGAACTGCCCGAGGACACCGCCTACGTGGTCGAGTCGACGTCGACGAACGCCTCCTGGTGGCGCCAGATGGACCTGCGCCGGCCCGGCTCCTACTACTTCCCGGCGGCCGGCGGACTCGGGTTCGGGCTGCCCGGCGCGGTCGGGGTCGCCATGGGGCAGCCGGGCCGGCCGGTGGTCGGCGTCATCGGGGACGGCTCGGCCAACTACGGCATCACCGCCCTGTGGACGGCCGCCCAGCACCGACTCCCGCTGACCGTCGTACTGCTGCGCAACGGCACGTACGGGGCACTGCGCTGGTTCGGCGGCCTGCTGGGCGTGCCGGACGCCCCCGGCCTGGACATCCCCGGCCTGGACTTCACCCGCATCGCCGAGGGATACGGCGTCCGGGCCCGGCACGTCGGGGACGCCGAGGAGCTGCGGGCCGCCCTCGCCGAGCGCCCGGACCACCCGCGACTGCTCCAGGTGGACACCGCGCTCACCACCCCGTCCTGATCCGCCCCTGTGAAGAAGAGAGGAAACGCGATGGCACTCCTGGACAGCGACGTCTGGGCCAAGAAGTTCTTCAGCGACGGCTGGAGGGACGCCTCCGGCGAGCAGCCGGTCGTCGAACCCGCGACCGGCGAACAGCTCGCGACGGCGGGCCTGGCCACCGCCGAGGACGTACGGCGTGCGTCCGCCCGCGCGGCCGAGGCGCAGCGCGACTGGGCGGCGACCTCCCCGCAGCGGCGGGCCGCCGTACTGCGCCGGGCGGGCGAGCTGCTGGCCGAGCACGCCGCCGAGATCGAGGACTGGCTGGTGCGCGAGGCCGGGTCCGTACGGGCCAAGGCGGCCTTCGAGGCGCAGCTCGCCGCGGGCGAGTGCTTCGAGTGCGCGGGCCTGCCGACGTACCCGCAGGGCGAGGTCCTCACCTCCGAGGAGGCCCGCTGGTCCCTCTCCCGCCGCCGCCCGGCCGGTGTCGTCAGTGTCATCGCGCCCTTCAACTTCCCGCTCGTCCTGGGCCTGCGCTCGGTGGCGCCGGCGCTCGCCCTGGGCAACGCGGTGCTGCTCAAGCCGGACCCGCGCACCGCAGTGAGCGGTGGTGTCGTCATCGCGCGCGTCTTCGAGGAGGCGGGCCTGCCGGCCGGGGTGCTGCACCTGCTGCCGGGCGACGGCTCGGTCGGCCGGGCCGTCGTCGAGGCGCCCGAGGTCCGGGTGGTCTCCTTCACCGGCTCGACTCCGGTCGGGCGGGCGATCGGCGAGCAGGCCGGACGCCTGCTCAAGCGGGCCCACCTGGAGCTGGGCGGGAACAACGCGCTGGTCGTGCTGCCCGGGGCGGACGTGCCGAAGGCGGCCTCGGCCGGCGCCTTCGGCTCCTATCTGCACCAGGGCCAGATCTGCATGACGACCGGCCGCCACATCGTGCACGAGTCGCTGCTGGAGGAGTACACCGCGGCGCTCGCCGCGAAGGCCGCGGCCCTGCCGGTCGGCGATCCGGCCCGCGAGGACGTCGCGCTCGGCCCGATCATCGACCGGCGCCAGCTCGAACGGGTCCACGGCATCGTCACCGACAGCGTCGCCGCGGGGGCGACCCTCGCCGCGGGGGGCGAGATCGTCGGCGCGGGCTACCGGGCCACCGTGCTGAGCGGTCTGACGACCGACATGCCGGCCTGGCGCGAGGAGATCTTCGGGCCGGTCGCGCCCGTCATCGGCTTCTCGACGCTGGAGGAGGCCGCGCGGATCGTCAACGACTGCGAGTACGGGCTGTCCGTGGGGATCCTCGGCGACGTGGGGACGGCGATGAAGCTCGCCGACCGGATCGACTCCGGCAAGGTCCACATCAACGAGCAGACCGTCAGCGACGAGCCCAACGCCCCCTTCGGCGGGGTCAAGGCCTCCGGCACCGGGTCCCGGTTCGGGGGCGCCGCCGCCAACGTCGAGGCCTTCACCGAGACCCAGTGGGTCACCGTCCGGCCCGACATCGCCGACTACCCGTTCTGACCCCGCCAGCCCGTCCGCTCCCGTCCCCAGGGGGGAACGTCCTGATGACATCCGCCGTCTCGTCCCAGACGACCGTGCAGTCCGGCACCGCCGGGCGCGGCACCTGGACCGTGGTCCTGTGCTGGATCACCGTCATGCTGGAGGGCTACGACCTCGTCGTCCTCGGCGCCATCATCCCGACCCTGCTCAAGACCCGTCACCTCGGCATGACCGCGGGCGACGCCACCATGATCGCGACGCTGTCGCTCGTCGGCGTCGCCATCGGCGCCGTCTGCGTCGGCCCGCTGGCCGACCGGCTGGGGCGCCGCCTGCTGCTCATCGCGTCGGTGGTGGTGTTCTCGGTGTTCACCATCGTGGTGCCGCTGGCCGGCTCCGTGACGATGTTCGCCGTCCTCCGGCTCATCGCCGGTCTGGGCCTCGGCGCCTGCATGCCGGTGTCGCTCACGATGATGGCCGAGCACATGCCCGCCAGCCGGCGTGCCCGGGCCAGCACCCTGACCATGACCGGCTACCACACCGGTGCCGTGATCACCTCCCTGCTGGCCCTCCAGGTGACCGACAACTGGCAGATCCTGTTCTACGTCCTCGGTGTGGCCGGTCTCGTCGTCGCCGGCATCCAGTGGTTCCGGCTGCCGGAGTCGGAGGCCTTCATACGGGCCAAGCAGGCGACCGGGGCGCAGCGGGTCCCGTTCACCGAGCTGCTCAAGCCGGCCTACCTGCGCGCGGGCATCGGCATCTGGGTCGCCTCGTTCATG
Organism: Streptomyces sp. NPDC001231; assembly: GCF_042896885.1. Taxonomy (NCBI): domain Bacteria; kingdom Bacillati; phylum Actinomycetota; class Actinomycetes; order Kitasatosporales; family Streptomycetaceae; genus Streptomyces; species Streptomyces sp. NPDC001231. Next base: position 105,694 of record NZ_JBIAXS010000017.1, on the reverse strand, counting down.
GGGCTGCTGCTGGTCTACGGCCTGAACACCTGGCTGCCCAAGCTGATGAACGACGCCGGCTACCCCGTCCCCACGGCCGTCACCCAGCTCCTGGTGCTCAACGTCGGCGGTGTCGTCGGCCTGATCGTCGGCGGCTTCGTGGCCGACCGGCGGGGCATCAAGGGGACCATCCTCGGCTGGTTCGCGGTGTCCGTGGTCATGCTCGGCTGCCTGAGCATCAAGATGAACAGCGACCTCCTGCTCAACGTCGTCGTCTTCCTCACCGGCGTGTTCGTCTTCTCCGCCATGGTGCTCGTCTACGCCTACGTGACGCACTTCTACCCGGCCGCGGTGCGCGGGACCGCCCTCGGCTCGGCCTCCGGCATCGGCCGGATCGGCTCGATCGTCGGCCCGACGATCACCGGGGCCCTGGTGGCCTCCGGCATCGGCCACCCGTGGGGCTTCTACTTCTTCGCCGCGGTCGCGGTCCTCGGCTTCCTGGCCGTGCTGACGCTGCCGCGGCACGCTCCGCAGCCGGAGGCCGCCGGGGTCACCGCCTGACGCGTCCGTTCACCCTTTGCGACGGCGCGGGACCGCCCACCGGGCGGTCCCGCGCCGTCACCGCTTCGAGACCGACCGATCGACCGCACCTGTGCGCGTTGCGCCGCGCGCCTGGGCGGGGATCACCTGTCATCCGGCCCGGTCGCCCGTCGGCTGACCGGGGAGCACCGGTGTCCGCGGGACGGTGGGCCAGCCGTCGGCGGGGGACGCGATCGTCCCGGACACGGTCGTCCCCGGGTTCTCGCCACCGTCGGGCAGGGCGAATTCCGCCCAGATCACCTTTCCGTGCGGGGAGTAGCGGGTGCCCCAGTGCTCGGTCATCTGCGACACCAGGAACAGACCGCGGCCGCCCTCCTCGGTCGTCGCGGCGTAGCGCAGGTGGGGCGAGGTGCTGGTGCCGTCGGAGACCTCGCAGATCAGCGTGCGGTCGCGGATCAGCCGGACGTGGATCGGCTCGCCGCCATAGCGGATGGCGTTGGTGACGAGTTCGCTCAGCACGAGTTCCATGCTGAAGCCGAGCTCGGACAGGCCCCACTCGTCGAGTGTGCGGGCGGCCGCGACGCGGACCCGGGCGACTGCGGCCGGGTCGGGCGGCACGTCCCACTCGGCGACCCGGTCGCACGGCAGTGCCCGGGTCCGGGCGATCAGCAGGGCGACGTCGTCCTTGGGACGCGCGGGCAGCAGCGCGTCCAGCACCGCCTGGCAGCTCTGCTCCGGCGAGCGGTCGGGGTGGCCCGCGAGAGCCTGGCGCAGCAGTTCCATGCCGACATCCAGGTCTCGCCGGCGGTCCTCGATGAGACCGTCGGTGTACAGGGCGAGCTGGGTGCCTTCGGGGAGCTCCAGCTCGGCCGTCCGGAACGGCATGCCGCCCAGGCCGAGCGGCGGCCCGTGCGGCAGATCCGGGAAGGTGACGCTGCCGTCCGGGCTGACCAGCGCGGGCGCGAGATGACCGGCGCGCGCCATGGCGCAGCGACGCGTCACGGGATCGTAGATCGCGTACAGGCAGGTGGCTCCGACGACGGCCGCGGCGGCACCGGTGGAGGCCTCGTCCTGGTCGATGCGGCCGACGAGGTCGTCCAGGTGGCTCAGCAGCTCGTCGGGGGGCAGGTCGAGCGTGGAGAAGTTGTGCACCGCGGTCCGCAGCCGTCCCATGGTGGCGGCGGCGTGCAGGCCGTGTCCGACCACGTCCCCGACGACCAGGGCGACCCGTCCGCCGGGCAGCGGGATCACGTCGAACCAGTCACCGCTCACACCCGACTGGGCGGGCAGATAGCGGTAGCCGACCTCCAGCGCGCTCAGCTCGGGCAGGGCCCGTGGCAGCAGGCTGCGCTGGAGGGTGACCGCGAGCGCGTGCTCGCGGGCGTAGCGGCGGGCGTTGTCGATGCTGACCGCGGCCCGGGCCACCAGCTCCTCGGCCAGGGACAGCTCCTCCTCGTCGAACGGGCCGCGCTCCTTGCGGCGCCAGAAGTTGGCCATGCCCAGCACGACACCGCGGGCCTGGATCGGGGCCGAGATCAGCGAGTGGATGCCGTGGTCGACGATCGCCTCGGTGCGCTCCGGATCCTGCGCCTGCCAGCCGTACGCCGACGACAGGTCCGTCACCAGTTCCACGTGGCCGGAGTCGTAGCTGCGGGCCTGGGGCGTGGACGGCAGGAAGTCGATCAGCCGGCCCTTCTCGTAGAGCGGCGCGTCGTCCTGGACACCGCGTACGGCGATGCGGCGCAGGCCCGTCGCGGTGCCGGCGGGCTCCTCGCCCCGCAGTACGCCCTCGGCGAGGTCCACGGAGACGTAGTCGGCGAAGCGGGGGACGGCGACCTGGGCGAGTTCGTCGGCGGTGCGGGACACGTCGAGGGTGGTGCCGATGCCGAGGCCGGCGTCGTAGAGCAGTTCGAGCCGCTCCCGGGCGACCTGGGCCCGGCCGGAGATGGCCTGGAGTTCGGTGGAGTCGCGGAGTGTCACCACCGTTCGCCGCCCGGCTCCGTCGCTGTGCGTGGGCCGCTGGTTGACCGCCAGCAGCCGGGATCCGGCGAGGTGCACCTCGTCGGTGGCCATGCGGCCCGAGGTGAGCAGTTCGACCGTTTCGGGTTCCAGCGTCGGGAACTGCGCCACCTGCCTGCCCTCGGCGTCCGACGGCAGCTCCAGCAGCCGCTTGGCCTCGTCGTTCGCCAGCAGCAGCCGCCCGTCGTCACCGATGATGAGCACTCCTTCGCGTACGGAGTGCAGCACCGCGTCGTGGTGGTCGTACATGCGGGTCATCTCGTCCGGGGCGAGGCTGTGGGTCTGCCGCCGCAGCCGCCTGCCGACCAGCGCCGTCACGCCGGTGGCCAGGCCCAGCGCCGCCGCCCCGGCGCCCAGGATGATCGGGATCTGCCGGTACACCTGGCTGGTCACGTGCTTGACCTGGAGCCCGGCGGAGACCAGCGCCACCACGTGGTCGCCGTCCCTGATGGGAACGGTGGCCTGTACCTCGTCGCCGAGCGGCCCGTGGACGCTCTCGGTGTAGACCTTGCCGGCCAGCGACGGCTCGATGGCGCCGACGAAACGGTGGCCGATGCGGTCCGGCAGGGGGTGGGTGTAGCGGATGCCGTTCGTGTCCATGACGACGATGAAGTCGACCCCCGCGGACCTGCGCGCCGCCTCCGTGAGGGGCTGGAGCACCTTCGACGGGCCGGGCGTCCGCAGTGCGCTCACAACGCCCGGGGAGTGCGCGAAGGTCTGCGCCACCGCCACGGAACGGCGTTTGGCCTCGTCGTTGACGTCCCGCTGCGACTGAAGGACGAGGGAGAAGACGGCGAAAGCCACAAGCAGCGCCACCAGCGCCACCTGCAGAACGAACACCTGTCCGGCGACGCTTCGCGGGCTCTTTCCCAGCAGCGAGCGCAGCGATATGCGTCGAAGACGGGTAAAACGGTCGGCCATCCGGCATTTGTAACATCCGCCCTCCCTCATCGTCACGACTTCCACGATTGATCGTTCAGCGGGAGCCCCGCGCGAACCGTGCGGGGAACCCCGAACTCCAGGCGTTGCGGCGGGTGAAAGCGCTGTCCACGACACCGAAGACGAATTCGGCGAGGCGGTCGCCGACGCGACGGTGGATCTCGGCACCGGGGTGCGGGACGTCCGCGAGCGGCAACGGAGCGTAGCGGCCGCGCTCCGTTGCCGACCGGCTGGGCGGCCGGTCGCCGTGGACGGCACCGGCCGCGCGGCCGACGTCGACTGGCAGCGGACCCATCGGCGACGGCGAGGAGGCGGCCGGGGCAGGGGCCGGTGCGGAGGCCGGAGCGCCGGCTCAGCGGGGCCGCACTCGGGTCATCGCGGGCGAGCACCGAACGCGGTGTCACGCACAGGGCAGACCGCCGCGCGGCACCTGGACGCGCAGACGCGCGGACTCACCGCACCACGCACGACCGCAGGCACGGCAGCCACCAGACCCGCGTTCATCCGCACGGGCCCACGTGGACTCCATGACCGGACAGTCGGCACCGTCGCGTGCAGCACGGCAGCGTGCAGGCGCATCGGCATGCGCGGGCCGCAGCCGTACGGGAGCGGGCTGACACACCGCTGCACCCGCGCGGCAGCCACCCGCACGCGGCCTGCGGAAGCCATAGTCCTGAAGGCGACCAGGCCGGGACAACCCGCAGCCGACGTGGAGGCGCCGCCGGCGTGCACGGACAGGCCGACTCACCGCACCGCACAACCCGGGCAGCCATCACGGCCCGCCGCCCCCACACGAGCCACATCCCCGGACAACCAACGTGGAGGCGCACAGGCATGCGGGAGCCCCAAGCGCGCCCGCCCCGCCGCCGAACGCGCACCACCCGCCCGCGCCCCGGCTCCAGGACCGGCCCGGGCAGGCGACGCGGGCATCGAGCCGCGACCTCACACAACCGACGCAGAGGCGCCACAGTCATGCGCGGTCCTCAGGCGTGTACGGTCCGCCCGTCAAACGCGCACCACCCGCCCGCGCCCCGGCTCCAGGACCGGACAGGCGACGCGGGCATCAGCTGGGCACCACCCGCGACCTCGCACAACCGACGCGGACGCGCCCCATACATGCGCGGCCCTCAGGCAGACACGTGCCGCAGGCGTGCGTGGGACGCAGCCGTGCGTCTCGCCGCCGGGCGCGTGCCGTCCACGCGCGTCGCGGCGGGGGCGCTCACCTCGGCGGCCAGGTGCGCAGCATCGTGTCGAGGCGGTCGAGGATCCAGGTCCAGGTTTCCTGCGGGGCCGGGGCGCTGTGGGCGAAGCCGCCGGCCAGTTCCAGGCTGACGTAGCCGTGGAAGACGCTGCCCAGGAGCCGGACGGCGTGGGTCTCGTCCGGCTCGGCCAGGTCGTAGCCGCGCAGGATCGCGCGGGTCATCTGCGCGTGCCTGCCACCGGCGCTCACGGCGGCGGTCTCCGGGTCCAGCCGGAGCCGCGCCGCCGCGTAGCGGCCGGGATGCTCCCGGGCGTAGTCGCGGTAGACGTTCGCGAAGGCGGCGAGGGCGTCCTTGCCGGCCCGCCCGGCCAGCGCGTCGGCGGCCCGGTCCGCGAGTTCCTCCAGGGCGAGCAGGGCGATCCGCGTCTTGAGGTCCTGGGAGTTCTTCAGGTGCGAGTACAGGCTCGCGGCCTTGACGTCGAACCGCCGGGCGAGGGCCGAGACGGTCACGTGCTCGAAGCCGACCTCGTCCGCCAGCTCCGCCCCCGCCCTGACCAGGCGTTCCGTGGTCAACCCCGCACGCGCCATGCCGCTCCTCCCACCCGAGCCTCCAAGAACCTGAAGCCATTGAATATCTGCCTAAGCCCATTAGGCAAACGGGAGGACGGGCGGGCCAGGCGCGAATCCCATCATTGGCATGGACCTGATCACACAGTGCCGCTAGGCTGCTCCCCGACCCGGTTGAGAGCGCTCTCAGGTCGCGGTTGTTCCACCCCCACCTCGCTGGAACGACGAAGGGCACCCCTGTGAGACGCACCAGACTCCACCACGTGGCCGTGGCCGCACTCGTACTGCTCGGCAGCTGGGCCGTGGCGGGCACCTCGCCGGCCGGTGCGGCGACCCCCGCCGCCGCACCCACCACCTCCCCCGGCCTGCTCCAGGCGATGCAGCGGGACCTGGGACTCTCCGCACAGCAGGCCGAGGCGCGGCTGGCGGCGGAGCGCACCGCCACGGCAGCGGAACCGAAGGCCCGCGCGGCCGCGGGATCCGCCTACGGCGGCTCGTGGTTCGACGACGAGACCGGCCGGCTCACCGTGGCCGTCACCTCCGGCGCCTCCGACTCGACCCTGCGCGCCGTCCGGACCACCGGCGCCACGGTCCGCACCGTCCAGCACAGCGCACGGCAGCTGGACACGGCCAAGGCCCGCCTCGACAGCACGTCGGCACCCCAGGGCGTGAGCGGCTGGCGGGTGGACCCGAAGGCCAACACCGTGGTCGTGGACGTCGTCCGTGCCGCGCGCTCCGACAACGATGTCCAACGCTTCCTCTCCCAGGCCCGCGCGGCCGGCCCCGTCACCGTCCGCACGGTCTCCGCACCGCCGCAGACCTTCGCGGCGGGCACGGTCGGCGGCGACCCCTACTACACCGGCAACGTCCGCTGCTCCATCGGCTTCTCGGTGTACGGCGGCTTCGTCACCGCCGGACACTGCGGCCAGCCGGGCGCCGGGGTGAGCGGCTGGGACGGCTCGTACATCGGCACCTTCCAGGGGTCCTCGTTCCCCGACAACGACTACGCCTGGGTCAGCGTCGGCAGCGGCTGGTGGACGGTACCGGTGGTCCTCGGCTGGGGCACCGTCCCGGACCAGCTGGTGCGCGGCTCCGCCGTGGCACCCGTAGGCGCCTCGGTCTGCCGCTCCGGCTCGACGACGCACTGGCACTGCGGCACCGTGCTGGCGCTCAACGAGACGGTCAACTACAGCCAGGGCGCCGTGCACCAGCTGACGAAGACCAGCGTGTGCGCCGAACCGGGCGACTCCGGCGGCTCGTTCATCAGCGGTGACCAGGCCCAGGGCGTCACCTCCGGAGGCTGGGGCAACTGCTCCGGCGGCGGGGAGACCTGGTTCCAGCCGGTCAACGAGATCCTCAACCGCTACGGGCTGACCCTGCACACCGCCTGACCCGCACTGGCGAGGGGGTTCCGGCCGGGCCCGGCCGGAACCCCCTTTGCGGCGAGGCGGCGGGCCACGCGCAGTCTGGGGACGGCGGACGTGGTCAATGGACGGCGCGCGCGGTCATCCGGCGTCGGCCACCCGGCGAACCCTGTCCCGCGCGACCCGCGCCGCGGCGTACCCGGTGCCGGCGACGAAGCGCATCATCGGCCCGAACATCGGGGCGGCCAGCGATCCGGTGAAGTACAGACCCGGCACCGACGATTCGAACCCCGGGCTCAGCCGTGGCGCCCTCGAACCCGGCACCTGCCTGAGCGCACGGCGCACCGCCGACGACAGGAACGGAACGGCGTCCAGGTCCAGACGGTAGCCGGTGGCGGCCAGCACGTGGTCGGCGTCGAGCACCTCCGCCACGCCGCCCGGCCCAACGACGTCCAGCCGTACGACGGACCCGGCGGTCTCGGCCCGTACGACCCGGCGCGAGGTGCGCACCGGCACCACGCCCTCGACCCGGTCCCGCAGCCACCAGCCGCCCGACGGCCGCAACGCGCGCCGGAACAGCAGCAGCCGGGCCGCGGCCGGCAGACGCCGTACCGCGCCGGGGGCCCGGCAGACCGCGGCCAGGATCCAGCCCGTGCCCAGGGGCGAGGCGGGCCTGCCGATCCGCCGCACCCAGGACCGCGCCTGCTCCGGGGCATTCCCCCACAGCACGCCGCTCTCCCGGACCAGCACCTGCGCCCGCGCACCGGACTCGTGGAGCAGTGCGGCGCTCTCCAGGGCGGACTGGCCCCCGCCGACCACGGCGACCCGGCGGCCGGCGTACCGGGACAGGTCGGTGTGCTGGCTGGTGTGCGACACCGGCGCGTCGGGCCCCGGGCCTTCGGGCACGAGGCCACGCAACTCGCCGGGTATGTGGGCCAGTCCGTTCAGGCCGGTGGCCACGACCACGGCAGCGGCGGCGAGTTCCTGCCCGTCGTCCAGTCGTACGGCGAACCCCGAACCGGACGCGGCCAGGTCGACGGCCGCCACCCGGGCCGGCTCCACCTCACCGACGTACTGCTTCTGGAACCACTGTCCGTAGCGTACGAACACCTCGCACGGGATGGGCGTCAGTTCGGTCAGCTCCGGCTCACCGTGCACCTGGAGGAAGTCCGCCAGCCGCCCGCCCGGCTCCGGTGCGGACAGATCGACGGCGTCCGGCGTCGACTTCAGGAACATCCCGGTCGCCATGGCATGTCGCCAACTGCCCATGGTCTCTCCGAAGACCCGCACCGGGACCCCCGCTCCGCGCAGGTGCGCGGCGACCGACAGCCCGTAGGGCCCCGCCCCGACCACTACGACCGGAAGCGCTCGGCGCCCCCGCTGCGCTCCCCCGTGGGCAGGCCGCTGCCCTGGAAGCGACTGCGTCATGCATCCCCCCGCTGGTCCCCTCGCCGCCTTCCCCAAGGCCGGCGTGACACTCCGGGATGTGCGCGCCGGCAGAGCACCGCCGCGCGTCTCCCCCCTCCGCCGCTCAGTGTTACCCATCGACCGGTGCCGGAATGCGATATGGGGGCACGTTGCCAAAAATTGGTCGAAGCCTTTACCGGCCGCACCGCGCGGGCCTCGATGAGATGGAGAACGAACACCCGGCTCCCGTCCTCGCGGCGGAGGACGGGAGCCGGATGCCAGGACCTACCGGTCCGTGGCGGCGGGAGAGCCGACCGCGGGCGGTGCGGTCATCAGCTTCCCGAACAACGCCATGCAGGTGGAACAGTGTCCAGCCCGCTGTGCGCTCGCGCCGTCGACGTGCTGACCCAGTTTCTGGCCGCACAGGGTGGTGGTCGTGTGCTTGGCCAGGACGTGCCAGACCAGAGCCCCACCGGGCTTCTCTACTCCTGCACACATCTCATACATGATCGGCTCCACTCCCTCGATGGACGCCTCTCTCACCCAAGGAGATACCGAGTGGGCCACCCGCACGCAGCCACGGACGGCCATTCAGGTGAAAAACGCGCCGGGGGCGGTGCCATCATGGGGCCCATGCGAAAGGGCGGAACGTTGCGGACGGCGGCCGTGGTGGCGGCCGGTGGGGCGCTGGCGATGTCGCTGACGGCCTGCGGCGACCCGGGCCACCGGCGCGCGGCGGGCCACGGCGGACAGGCGGAGCACGCGCCCGGACGCGACGTGTCCCCGAGGCGGGTGCCGGGCATCGGTGACCGGATGTGGCATCGGGTGCCGGCCGGGTCCCGCCAGGTGGTCGCGGTCTACGGCGCGGGCCCGGACTCCCCCGACTCGACGGTCGAGCTCTTCACCGAGCACGGCTCACGCTGGGAGCGGACGGCTTCGTGGCCGGCCCACAACGGCAGGAAGGGCTGGACGACGGACCATCACGAGGGCGACCAGCGCACACCCGAGGGGGTGTTCACGCTGAGCGACGCCGGCGGCGTGCTCGAGGACCCCGGGGCCGGACTGCCGTACACCCGGTCCGCCGCGTTCCAGGCTCCCCGGTACTGGACGCAGAACGCCTGGCACGACTTCGACTACGTCATCGCCATCGACTTCAACCGCGTCAAGGGAACGTCGCCCAACGACCCCACCCGGCCCGAAGGACAGTCCAGGGGCGGCGGCATCTGGCTGCACATGGACCACGGCAGCGGCACGTCCGCGTGCGTGACCCTGTCCAAGTCGGCGATGCGGTATCTGCTGCGCTCCCTCGATCCGCGCCGGCACCCGGTCGTGGTCATGGGAGACAAGGCGGAACTCGACGCCTGACGCCGAGCGGCCGCCGGCCGGTGCCGCCTCACGGGCACGCGGCGTCGAGCAGGTTGACGCGGGCGATGACGCGCTTGCCCACCGGCTCGCGCCGCACCTCGAACCGCTCCACCACGGCCATCACGATCTCCAGACCGTGCTGGCCCACCCGCCCCGGATCGGCGGCCCGGGCCACGGGCAGCACCGGATCACTGTCCCAGACCGCGATGTCCACGGCGTCACCGGCGATCCGCAGATCCATCAGGATGGGGCCGGAGGCGTACTTGCGGGCGTTGGTGACCAGTTCGCTGACCACGAGCTGGGTCAGGTCCAGGGCCCGGTCCGAGACCGTCAGCCCGTGGCCGGTCCGCGCCCGGCCCAGGAACTCGGCCGCGAGATGGCGGGCCTCGGCGATGCACGCGGCGTCGCCGTCGAGGGCCGCCGCCACGCGTATCACGCCGGTGTCCGGCGCCGGCTCCTCGTCACCGAGGAGTACGGATTCCATCCCAATCGCCTTCACCACCCTGTTCACGGCGTGCGCATACCCCACTTCCCCCCGGGCACGCGTGCGGCGTTCGTGTCGGCTTCGTCACAGGGGTTACCGCCCGGCGCGGCCCACCGGGCGGTAACCCGGAGGCGGCCGCGCCGCGTCCACGACCCGGACAGCTCGGCGACAAGGTGCCTGATGCATCTACCGTTCGTGGTGCCGGTCGAGCGACGGCCTCGACGTCGAGGGGAGCCCAGGATGGCCGAGGACACCGCGGGGCGGACGACGCGCGAGCCCGGTACCGTCGTCGCCCTCCGCGAGGTGGGCGTCCGCCGCTTCACGACCGGGCAGGTGATCCTGGACGGCGTCGACTGGACGGTGCGGGCGGGACAGCACTGGGCGCTGCTGGGTGCCAACGGCGCCGGGAAGACCACGCTGCTGCGACTGCTCGGCGCCCTGATGCACCCCACGACCGGCAGCGTCGAGGTCCTCGGCGAGCTGCTGGGCCGCGTCGACGTGCGGGAACTGCGCGCGCGCATCGGGCACGTCACCACGGCGCAGCGCGTGCCCGGGGAACTCGACGCCCACACCGTCGTGCTGACCGGTCACACGGGCACGGTGCAGCCGCTGTGGCGGATGTACGACGAGGAGGTGCGGCAGCGCGCCCACGAACTGCTGGCCGAGTTGGAGATCAAGGACTTGGCCGACCGGCCGTACGGAGTCTGCTCGGGCGGTCAGCGGGCGCGCGTCCTCATCGCCCGGGCCCTCATGGCCGAACCCGCGCTGCTGCTCCTCGACGAGCCCTTCAACGCCCTTGACCTGCCGTCCCGCGAGGATCTGGTCGAGGCCATGCACCGGCTCGCGGAGGGGCGGCCACGGCTCGCCACCGTGACGGTCACCCACCACCTCGAGGAGCTGTCCCCCGCCGTCAGTCACGCCCTGCTGCTGCGCGAGGGCCGCATCCTGGCCCAGGGGCCCGTCGAGGACGTGCTGACCGGGCCGTGGCTGACCGCGTGCTTCGGTCGCCCCATCGCAGTGAACCGGCACGAGGGCCGCTGGTGGGCCTATTCCGGGCGGCAGAACCCCGGGAGCGCGTGAGGCGGGCAGCTCTCCGATCCGCCGTACCGGGTGGTCCGATGGCGCTTTCCACTACCCGAAGTAACGTGATCAACTTTGGCTCCTGGCTTTTCACTCCAGTCAAGTCGGGCGCACCGTGCCGCCCGACGCCCCCGTGCGAAGGATCCCCATGCCGTCTTCAGACGCTGCTCTGCAGCAAGCGCATTCCGACTACGAACAGCACATGCGGACTTGTCGACAATGTCATGCACACGTCATTCCGTGCGCCGTGGCCAAGCATCTGATGCGTATCTACAACAACGCCCGAAGAGGCCTCGCCCGCGCCGAGTGACACCGAGGGGCGGTGGTGGGACCACGAGACCGGTCCCACCACCGCCCCCCTTCGCGGCCTGTGGCGCCGTCAGACGGCGCCGTGCCTGATCCGGCGCAGCAGCACGATGCCCGCGGTCACGAGCACCGCCCCGGCGGCCGCGGGCCACAACCGGGCACCGGTCTCGGCCAGGCTGCCCCTGACGGCCTGCGGTTCGGTCTGCGCGCCGGCCGCCTGGCCGTTTCCGCCGGGAGCCGGCGTGTAGGCGGGCGTGCCCACCTCGCCGCCGCTCGTGGTACCGGTCGCGCTCGTGGACGCGCCACCCGCGGCACTCCGCTCGGCCGCGTCCGAGGTGTCGGCCTTCGGTTCCACCGCACCGCTCGTGGACTCCGCGGACTTCTCACCCGTGGCGTCGCTCGCGTCCGCCCCGGTCGCGCCGCTGTTGCCGGTCCGGCCCGTACCCGTACCCGCGCCCTTGTCGGCGCCGCCTCCGGACCGCGCGCCCGAGGTCTGCGTCGGCTTCCCCTCGGGCTCCTGCGGCTCCTGCGACTCCTGCGGTTTCTCCGGCTGCTCGCCGGGCTCCGAGCCCTGGTCGGCCCCGGCGCCGCACTGACGGCCGCTGTTGATGCAGTCGACCATCCGGCTCATCAGGTCGTCGTCGAAGACGTTGATGAAGTCGCCGTGGTCCGTGCCCGGCTTGTGCAGTTGCTCGGGGAAGGAGTCCACGGCGAACAGCGGGGTGGTCGCACCCCCGTCGTCCAGGCTCGGGGCGTCGACGCCGTAGACGATGCGCTGCACGAGTTGCGGAATCGCCCGGAATCCGTCCGGGCAGTTGCCTTCGGCGTCGGCGAACGCCACGTGCGTACGGTGGTTGGCGCTGTCGGTGTTCCGGCCGTCCCAGCAGCTCTGGAACCTGAAGGTGCGCACCACGTCGCTGCCCCCGGGACAGAGCGGGTACTTGTCCTTCAACTGCCGGTCCTCGAAACCGGTGCAGGACCAGGAGGCGTTGGCGTTGGTGGGGCCGTTGACGAACGCCTTGGCGTCTCCGGTGATGATCCGCAGGAAGCGCGGCATCTCCGTCACCTTGCCGCGCGGACTGCCCTCGAAGGACAGCGTCACCTGCTTCGGCGTCACGATCCTGCCCGCGTTGCCCTCGGTCCCGCCGCCGGGGGCGTCGGCGTCCCGCTCCCGGGTTCCGTCCTGCAGGCGCAGCACGGGCCAGTAGTAGGTGGACTTGTCGCCCTTGTCGGCGCAGCTCGTGTCACCGTTCGCCAGGTCCTGGTCACTGGCGAAGGCGTTGTTGGCCTGGTTGCCGATGTAGTCGTGGAAGTGGTGGGCGCCGTTGGTGACGCCGGGGGCGACGATCACATTGTCCGAGTTGAACAGGCCGCCCTCGTTCACTCCGCAGCTGGAGGCGAAGCTGCCGCGTGCGGCGTCCGCCTCCTCACGGGGCCTTCGCGCGTCGCTCTGCACGGTGGTGATGTCCGCGTAGTCCGCGGCCACGGGGCCGTTGCCGGCCTGGCCTCCGCCGTCGGCGTCCTGCTGGGGTTCCTGCTGCCCGTCCCCCTGCGGGCTCTGCTCCTGACCGGCCTGCTCCTGACCGGCCTCCCCGCCGCCGTCCTGGGTGCCGGAGGTGCGCAGGGTGCAGGCCGCGAGGTCGTCGAGCCCCTCGGGCCGCTCCCCGGCCCGTTCGATCGCGTCGGCGATGGTCCCGATCGTCGCGGCACGCTGCTCCTTGAGCGGGCTCACGATCGTGTTCTCCACCGCGCCGACGTCGAGCCGCCCGTCCCGAACCGCGTCCTGCATCTGCTGGTACGCGCTCGCGATCTGCTGGTCCAGAACCGCGAGTTGCTCGTCGACGGTCGCCTTGGCCTCCTGCGGCACCGCGGTCAGCCCGGCTCCGACATCCGGGCAGTCGATCGTGGCGCCTCCCGCCGCCGGGCTCCGGTCGCGGTCCGATTCCCCGGCGGACCGCACCGTCGACGTGTCTTCGGTGGCGGAGGCATACACGTTGGCGACCATCAGCCCGCCTCCGCCCAGGATGAGCGCCATCGCGCCGAGCGTGGCGCGTCGCGGGCCCGTGGGTCGTCTGCGCGTGTTGCGTCTCACCGAACTTCTCCTACGCGTCGTGGGCGGCCAGGAATGTGAATCCCCCCGTCCCATACGGAGTTCGGCCCGGGGATGTTCAAGCGCCCCGCGGATTCACCGCGTCGCACGCCCGGCGACGATCAGCGCCTCGTGGATCGGCGTGTGGCGCGAACGCCCGTTCGGCGGGCAAGACGAAAGCCCCACTCCCATCACGGGAGTGGGGCTTGTCCACGAGCGCCGGGCAGGCCTTGCACCTGCATCTCCCCACAGGAAGCGGGGCGTCTTTCCTTGGACCACCAACGCACAGCCGACCACCGGGAGTTCCGGTGACTCGCTGAAGATCCAGCATAGCGCACATGCCCGGACCCGGCACGTCGCCGCGCGGGCCATGCCCCGTATCGCCCCACCGCCAAGGCAATGGTTGCCGAGATCACCAGACGCGCCGCGCCAGTTCTCCCACATATCGCCGCAAAACGTGTGTTATTCGAGTCATGCACACATATACGCGGCGCACCTTGCTCAGTGCCTCGGTCACGGCTGCCGCTTCGGGACTCCTGACCGCCTGCTCCGGGGCCGACTCCCTCTCGGGGTCCGCTCGGGGCTCGGGGCAGGGCTCGGGGTCCGCGCTGGGCCCCGGGACCATCGACGGCTTCCGCCCGTTCGTTCCCAAGGGGCCCAAGGGGTACGTGAACCCGTCCGACCCGGAGGTCCTGGCCGCCGAGCGCAAGCGCGGGGCCGGGCGGGTGCGCAAGTACAAGTTCACCGCCCGGGAGACGTCGTTCGACCTGGCCGGCAAGAGCGTCAAGACCTGGGCGTACAGCGACAGGATCCCGGGCGAGGCGGTCCGGGCCACCGCGGGTGACATCCTCGACTTCACGCTCGTCAACCGCCTGCCCGTGGGGACGACGGTGCACTCGCACGGAGTGCGCCTGCGCTGCGACATGGACGGCGTGCCGGGACTGACCCAGAGGACCATCAAGCCCGGCTCGGAGTTCAACTACCGCTTCGTCGTGTCCCACCCCGGCACGTACCTGCTGCATTCGCACGAGGGCATGCAGCTCGACCGCGGCCTGTACGCACCGCTGATCATCGACGACCCCAAAGAGTCCTTGTCGTACGACAAGGAGTGGGTGGTGGTCCTGGACGACTGGGTGGACGGCCTGGCCGGCTCCACTCCGGATGGCGTGCTCGCGCAGTTGCAGAAGGTCAAGGGCCCCATTCCCAAGGGCATGCATGGCATGGACATGGGCGGCGGTCACGGCGGGCATTCGGCCCCGCAGGGCTCGTCCCACGGCCCCGACCGCATCCTGCGGGGCGGTCTCAGCCGCATCCTGCAAGGCATGGGCGGCAACGTCGACTACCCCTACTACCTGATCAACGGCCGTGTCCCGCACGCTCCGTCGGTCTTCCGGGCCCGCCCCGGCGACCGCATCCGGGTGCGGTTCATCAACGCGGGTGCCGACACCGCCTTCCGAGTGGCCCTGGGTGGCCACGAGATGACGGTGACGCACACGGACGGCTACCCGGTCGAGCACCGTACGACGGACGCGCTGGTGATCGGCATGGCAGAGCGCTACGACGTCGTCATCACCGCCAAGGACGGGGTGTTCCCCCTGGTCGCGCTGGCCGAGGGCAAGGACGCGCGCGCCCTCGCCGTACTGAACACCGGAAAGTCCAAGAACCTGCCCGCGCCCTCCGTCCGCCCCAACGAGCTGGACGGCCGCTTCCTGTCCGCCTACGAGCTCGCCCCCGCCGACTCGGTGGCGTTTTCCGACGACGAGCCGGACCGCGAGATCCAGATCAAACTGACCGGCAACATGAAGTGGTACAACTGGAGCTTCGACCGCAGACCGTACTCGGTCGAGCAGCGCCATCCGGTCCGCCGGGGCGAGCGGGTCCGGATCACCTTCCTCAACCACACCGGCATGTGGCACCCGCTGCACCTGCACGGGCACACCTTCGCCATCACCGGCCCGAAGGGCCGCGGAGCGCGCAAGGACACCGCGATCGTATTGCCGGGGAACAGGCTGGTGGTGGACTTCTACGCCGACAACCCGGGCCTGTGGATGCTCCACTGCCACAACCAGTACCACTCCGAGTCCGGGATGATGACCATCCTCGGCTACCTCAAGTGACCGAAGTGCCCGAGCGGCCACTGCGGACGCCTCGCGCGGCCGGACTGGCCGGGGTGCTGTTCGCGCTGCTGCTCGCGGCGGTGATCGTCCTGATCCGGCTGGGGATCCCCGAGGGCGCGGAAGCGGTCGCCTTCCAGGGGTCCACCGACTCCGCGCAGCGCGATGCGGTGCGGGCGGCACTGGCTCTCGTGCCGTTCGCCGGCATCTTCTTCCTGTGGTTCACCGGCGTGGTACGCGCCCATGTCGGGGACGCCGAGGACAAGTTCCTGGCGACCGTCTTCCTGGGCAGCGGACTGGTGTTCGTGGCCGCCATGTTCGGGGCGGCCGCGGCCGCCGATGCGGTGCTCGCGGTCGCGCACCCGCCCGGCGCCTCCGACGGGCTCGCCGCGTGGAACTTCGGTCGCCACTTCGCGTACACGCTGATGACCGGGTACGCGATGCGGATGGCGGCGGTCTTCGCGTGCTCGCTGTCGGTGATGGGACACCGGCTGGGGGTGCTGCCGCGGTGGCTGACGCTGCTGGGTCTGCTCACCGCCCTGGTGCTGCTGTTCGCCGCGTCGAACGTGCCGTGGGTCGAACTGGCGTTCCCGGCGTGGTCGCTGGCCCTCAGCACGTACATCCTGATGGCCGGCGGCCGCCGGGCGCGGCCCGGCACCGCCCCGGCCGTCTGACTCGGCTCCCTGCGCTGTCCGGCCCCGCCGCTCCTTCCGCCGCGCCGTCCCGTCACTCCATCGGCGGGTCCTGACGCGCGGGGAGGGCAGCGGGGCTTCGATCCTGACGTGGGATGACCGCCGTCCGAGGGTGCCCGCCGAGCGGGTGGTTCCCGAGGGCCTGGCCGCCGGGAAGGGTGGGTCGCCGATGAGGCTTGTCGTCGATCTCAACAAGTGCCAGGGGTACGCGCAGTGCGCGTTCCTCGCGCCGGGCGTGTTCACCATGCACGGCGAGGAGTCGCTGGTCTACAACCCGCGACCCGGCACGGAGCAGCGGGTGAGGGTCGCGCGTGCCGTCGCGGCGTGCCCGGTGCAGGCGATCACGGCCGAGGAGCTGGACGACGCGGGCGACGAGCCCGTCGGCGCCGGGCGGGAGGCCTCCGATGCCCGCTGAGGCCTTCCACGAGTGGCTCGGACGCGAAGGCCGGATCGTGATCGTGGGTGCCTCGCTGGCGGGCCTCAGAGCCGCCGAGACGCTGCGTGCCGAAAGGTTCGCCGGACCACTCACCATGATCGGTGACGAGCCCTACGAGCCGTACGACCGCCCCCCGCTGTCCAAGGCGGTGCTGCTCGGCATGGCGTCCCCGGACCACACCGAGCTGCCCCGGCGCCGGGACATCGACGCGACCTGGCGGCTCGGGGTCGCGGCGGCCGGACTGGACATGGCGGCCAGGCGGGTGCGGCTGGCGGACGGCGAGGAGGTGCCCTACGACCGGCTGCTGATCGCGACCGGTGTGCGCGCCCGGCCCTGGCCGAAGGAGGACGAGGCCCAACTGGACGGGGTGTTCGTGCTGCGCACCCGGGACGACGCGGTCCGTCTGCACCGGCGGATGAAGGGCCCGCCGCGCCGGGTGCTGATCATCGGGGCCGGCTTCACCGGTTCGGAGATCGCCTCGGCGTGCCGGAACCAGGGCATCGCGGTCACGGTCGCGGAGCGGGCCGACGCTCCCCTGGTGGGCGCGCTCGGCGGGGTGATCGGCGCGGTGGCCGCGGAGCTGCAGCGCGAGAACGGGGTGGACCTGCGCACCGGGGTCATGGTCACCGGTCTGGAGGGCGACGCGACGGGCCGGGTGCGGGCGGCGCACCTGTCCGACGGCAGTGTCGTCGAGACGGACGTGGTGGTGGTCTCGCTGGGCGCGACCCGCAACACCGACTGGCTGGTGGGCTCGGGGCTGGGCGCCGGCCCGCGCGGCATCGCCTGCGACGCGGGCTGCCGGGCCTTCGACTTCCGGGGCATCGTCACCGACGACATCTACGTCGCCGGCGACGTCGCCCGCTCCCCGCATCCGCTGTTCAGCTACCAGTTCCTGTCCCTGGAGCACTGGGGCAACGCCGTCGCCCAGGCCGAGGTGGCCGCGCACAACATGATCAGCGCCAGCGCCGACCGGCGCCCGCACATCTGGGTGCCCGCCTTCTGGTCCTCGCAGTTCGGCGTGAACATCAAGTCGGTCGGCGTACCGTCCATGGGCGAGGAGATCATGATCACCCAGGGATCGCTGACCGAGCGGCGGTTCGTCGGGGTGTACGGCTACCAGGGCCGCGTGATCGCCGCCGTCAGCTTCGACAACACGCGGTGGCTGGAGTTCTACCAGCGGCTGATCGAGACGGGGGCTCCGTTCCCGGTGGAGTTCACGACGGTGGACCGCCGGCCCGAGGGCCGCAAGCCGGTGCCGGCCGACTTCCCCGACCCGTCGCTGCCGACGCACGGCCCGACCGTGACCCTCAGCGGTTACTCCCCGGCCGACCGGCAACTGGTCTTCACGCCTGCCCGCCACTGAACCGGCGCCCGCCCCGGACCTCCGGACCTCCACGCCCCAAGGACCCGACATGACGCACGCCTCGCTCCTGCACCGGATCACCGACTACGCCAACCGCGCCAACCCCTATCCGCTCTACGAGGAGCTGCGCAGGACACCGGTGCTGCACGAGGAGGAGGACGGCCCCTACGTCGTGAGCTCGTACTACGACATCCTCGGGCTGCTCCACGACCCGAGGGTCAGCTCGGACGCCACCAACCTCACCGCCGCCGGCGCGGACGAGCTGTCGGGACCGGAGGCCACGGGGCTGCCGCCGAGCTTCATCAGGCTCGACCCGCCCGAGCACGACCGGCTGCGGCGGATCGCCAACAGCTCCTTCGGCCCGCCGCACCGGCCCGACCGGATCGACTCCATGAGCGGGGAACTCACCGGGATCATCACCGAGCTCGTCGACGGCTTCGGCGACGCCCGGCAGATCGACGTCGTCGACCAGTTCGCCTACCCCTTCCCGGTGACGGTGATCTGCCGGCTGCTCGGAGTACCGCGCGAGGACGAGCCGCGCTTTCGCGCCTGGGTGGACCCGATCGTCGCCGCCCTGGACCCGGAGACCCGGCAGCGCACCGACGACGACTTCCAGCGCGCCGCACAGGAGGCCCGGATGCAGCTGGGCATGTACCTGGCCGGTCTGGTCGAGCAGCGCACCAAGGAGCCCCGCGACGACCTGCTGTCCGACCTGGCGGCCAGTCACGGCGCGGACGGGACCATGTCGATGATGGAGGTGCTCAGCACGGCGGTGCTGCTGCTGATCGCGGGCCACGAGACGACGGTCAACCTCATCACCAACGGCATGCTCACGCTGCTGCGCCACCCGGAGCACCTGCACCGGCTGCGCGGGGATCCGGGACTGTCCGTCAGGATCGTGGAGGAGCTGCTGCGTTACGAGCCTCCCGTGCAGCTGGTGCCGCAGCGCACCTGTGTCGCCGACATCGAGCTGCGCGGGGTCACGATTCCCAGGGGTTCGCGGATCTGGCTGATGCTCGCCGCGGGCAACCGGGACCCGGAGCGGTTCCGGGATCCCGACCGGTTCGACCCCGACCGCGAGGACATCGAGCACCTCGGCTTCGGCAGCGGCATCCACATCTGCTTCGGCGCGCCGCTGGCCCGGCGGGAGGCGCAGCTCGCACTGGCCGAGCTGACCCGCCGCCTGGACAACCCCCGCCTGGTGGAGGACCCGCCGCCCTACCGGCAGAACGCGGTGCTGCGTGGCCCCCGCCATCTGAACATCGCCATCGACTCGGTGCGCTCGTAGAGCCACCACGCCACGGCCGGCCTCGGGGCCAACCCCAAATCCAGCGCCCGTTACGTCCTGTGCGGGCCCAAGCACAGGAAAAAACTCTGGACAGATCTCAAAAATGGGACAAAATGGTGTGCATCCCCCCACCACCGCTTCGAGGAGCCGCCCCCGTATGGCGTACGGAGCCCACCACAGCGCCAACCCCGCCCCTCCTCCCCACCCCGATCTGGGCCTGGCCCGCGACTGCGAGCAGTGCCTGGGCTGGGGAACCGTCGTCACCACCGACGGTCACCACGAACTGTGCGCCACCTGCCAGCAGGACGCGGACGACGACCCGCCACTCGACACGAACACGGCATCACCCCGCACGAGTGGTACGTCGCCCGGCTCGGCCGTAGCGTCTTTAGGAAACCAGGACGTCGTCGGCCGGGAGCGGACATGGGCAGACACACAATGAGGACAGCGGTCGTGCTCTGCGCCGCGGGGCTGCTCACAGCAGGCGTGGGTACGGCCTCCGCCGCACCGGCGGCCTCCCACGGGAACGCCTCGGCGCACGCCGTGAAGCGGGCGGGCGGGCAGCCGGTGCTGGTCGACTGCCTGTGGAAGCCGCGGCAGCGACCCGACGCGTTCATCCTCGCCTGCGGCGACGGCAACAGCGTCCTGTCCGCATTGCACTGGTCGCAGTGGAGCGACCGGTCCGCGACGGCCCGGGGCTTCAACCTCGTCAACGACTGCAAGCCCTACTGCGCGGCCGGAAGGTTCCACGAGTACCCGGTGATCGTGCGCCTGGACAGCCCGGAACCCTGGAAGAAGCGCCCGGAGGTACGGCACTTCACCCGGATGAGCCTGGAGTTCCCGGCGGGGCGGCCGGAGGGCTACCCGCAGGTGCAGACCTATCCCCTCTGGGACTGATCCGTCCGCCCCACGGGCGTGGTTCAACAAGGGCGGCTCGTTGAAGAGCTCCAGCAGCCGGCTCGCGCTCTCCGCGCTGCCCGGAGTGCCGGCGCCGCCGCCGGACACGGACGGGAAGACACGACCCCAGGAACAGGCCCCGGCCGGCGCGGCGAGCCGCCAGGCCAGGGTCACCGCGCGGGTGAGTTCCGCTCGGCTGCGGCCCGCGCCCGGCTCACGGCTGGCAGGTACCGGGACGCGGTGACACCGTGGGAGGACGCGACCTGGCGGGACGCCGCCCCGGGGTGGGTGGACGGCCGGCCCGCTGGGCGTGCCCAGCGCCCGTACCCGCGCCCTGCCCGACCTCTTCGACCGGGTCCTCGCGGAGAGTTCCGCACTGCGGCCGGACGACCGGCGCAGGCTCGACGGCCTCCGGCCGCGCCTTGTCGCATGGTGCGAGGAGCCGGCGGCCGTCGGTGTCCCGGACTCCTTCGACCACGCGGACCTGCACGAGGGCCGGCTCTTCCAACCGGAACCGGGGCACGCTCCGGAGGTACTGCCGGTCCACGGTCATCGACGTCTGGTCTCGCATCGGGGCATCCCGGCATCGCCCGCCGGACCGCCACGGATTTCTCGCCCCCGCGGGCCCGGCCCAACCGCCCCATCGCTGCCCCGAATGGGGGCGCAGGGCGCGCGGTCGGCAGAGGGCCGGCGGCATCGGAGGCGGTCGGGAGGCTTGTGAAGGTCCCGGTCTGGGCACTCGGGGGTCCCGGAGCCGCAGTGGTCCCCAGTGGGACCCGGAGGCGACGGCCGGGTGACCACCAGGCAAGGGGAGAACGTGACGTGACGCTGCGCATCGGGGCAGAGGAAGAGTTCCACGTGCTGGACGTCGAGAGCGGCCGGCTGGTGCCACGCGCCCGCGCCGTACTGGACCGGCTACGCAGGCCCGGATTCACCACCGAGCTCCAGCAGTCCGTGGTCGAGGCGAACAGCGCGGTGCACGACACCCTCGACGCCCTCCTCGCGGACCTGGCCCGTTCTCGGCGGCTGCTGGACACGGCGGCCTCCTCGCTCGGCCTCGTCACGGTGGCCGCCGGCACCGTGCCACTGGCCCGCGTGAGCTCCGGCAACGTCACCGCCGGGCGCCGTTTCCGGCACATGGCCGACGAGTACCGCAGGGTCGCCGACGAACAGCTCATCTGCAGCGCGCAGGTGCACGTCGACATACCGGACCGGGACACCGCCGTACGCGCCATGTGCCTGGTCGCGCCGTGGCTGCCACCGCTGCTCGCGCTGTCGGCCAGTTCGCCGTTCTGGCTCGGCGCGGACACCGGCTACGCGAGCTGGCGGACGATGCTGTGGCAGCGCTGGCCCACCGCCGGGCCACCCGGCTGCTACGCCGACGCCGACGCGTACGACGCGGCACTGGAGGAGCTGATCCGCTCGGGCGTCATCGGCGACGCCGGCATGATCTACCACGACGTACGGCCCTCCGCGCACCAGCGCACGCTGGAGCTGCGGATCTGCGACGCCTGTCCGCGTGTGGAGACGGTCGTGCTGGTCGCGGGGTTCTTCCGGGCTCTGGTCCGGGACGCGTGCGACCGGCTGGCCCGCGGCGACGGCGGCCGGTGCGACGGCCACCACGAGTGGCTGCGGGCCGCCACCTGGCGAGCCGCCCGCTCGGGTCTGGAGGGCGCGCTGGTCGACCCGGTCACCCGGCGCGCGGCCCCCGCCCCCGAGGTGCTGCGCGGCATGGCGGCCCGGCTCCGCCCCGCGCTGGAGGCGTCCGGCGACTGGGAGGCCGTACACGAACTGCTCACCCGGGCTCTGGCCTGCGGCAGTGCCGCGCACCGGCTGCGGCGGGTGGCCGGGAACGAGGACCTGCTCGCCAGCATCGACCTGCTGGTCGCCGAGACCCGCGGCGCCGCCGGCCCGCGCCCGGTCGCGCCGGCCCGACCCGTCCGTGCCCCCCGCCCGAGCCCGATCGCCGGAGGTGCCGGAGCCTGACGGGCCGTCCCCATCCCGGCCCGACCCGCTCGCCACCGCCATCGGCGGTGCCCGACGACCGTCCCAGGAGAGTGGTCGCCATGTCCCCCGTACCCGCCCCCGCATCCACCGCCGACCGCCCGGCCGCCCCGGCCTCCGTCCGGGCCCCGCGCGCGTCCGTCACCGACGGCAGACCCCCCGCGGCCGTCGAGAAGGCCGCCACGGAAGGGAGGACCGTCTGATGTGCGGGCTCACCGGCGAGGTCCGGTTCGACGGCCGGCAGCCGGATCTGGCCGCGGTGGAACGCATGACCGACCGGCTCGCGCCCCGCGGGCCCGACGGCCGCGGGCTGTGGTCGCAGGGGCCCGTCGCCCTCGGCCACCGGCGGCTGAAGATCATCGACCTGACGGACAGCGGCGCGCAGCCGATGGCCGACCCCCGGGCACGGGTCGTCGGCGTGTTCAACGGGTGCGTCTACAACTACCGCGAGCTGCGCCGCGAACTGGCCTCGCGGGGCCATCAGTTCTTCTCGGAGTCCGACACCGAGGTGGTCCTGAAGGCCTACCTGGAGTGGGGCACCTCCTGCGTCGACCACTTCCTCGGCATGTTCGCCTTCGTGATCGTCGAGCAGGACAGCGGGCGGATGGTCCTGGCCCGCGACCGGCTGGGCATCAAGCCGCTGTACCTCGCGGAGTCGCCCGGGCGGCTCCGGTTCGCCTCCTCGCTGCCCGCGCTGCTGGCGGCCGGCGGGGTGGACACCTCCATCGACCCCGTCGCGCTGCACCAGTACCTCAGCTGGCACGCGACCGTGCCCGCGCCCCGCACCGTCCTCAACGGCGTGCGCAAACTGCCGCCCGCAACCGTCCGGGTCGTCGAGCCGGACGGCACGTACCGCGACCGCTGCTACTGGCAGCCCGCCTACACGCGCCGCCCCGAGTACGCCGGTCTGAGTACGGAGGACTGGACGGACGCGGTCCTGGAGGCGCTGCGCACGGCCGTGCGGCGCCGGATGGTCGCCGATGTGCCGGTGGGCGTGCTGCTGTCGGGCGGCCTGGACTCCAGCCTCATCGTGGCGCTGCTGGCCGACGAGGGGCAGTGCGACCTGGCCACGTTCAGCGTCGGCTTCGAGTCCGAAGGAGGCGAGGAGGGCGACGAGTTCCACTACTCCGACCTGATGGCACGGCACTTCGGCACGGACCACCACCAGCTGATGGTCCCCTCCGACCGGGTCTCGCGGGCCCTGGAGGGTGCCGTCCTGGCCATGAGCGAGCCCATGACCAGCCACGACGTGGTCGCCTTCCACCTGCTGTCCGAGCAGGTGGCCAAGGAGGTCAAGGTCGTGCAGAGCGGTCAGGGCGCCGACGAGGTCTTCGCCGGCTACCACTGGTACCCGGCGATGGCGCGCGTGCCCCGGCACCGCGCGGCCGACGCGTACGCCGAGACGTACTTCGACCGGCCGCACGCCGACCTCGCTCGCATGCTGGAACCCTCGGTGCTGCCCGGCCACGACGTCTGCGGCGACTTCGTGCGGGAGCACATGGCCGTGCCGGGCGCCGAGACCGCGCTGGACGCGGATCTGCGGCTGGACACCCACGTGATGATGGTCGACGACCCGGTCAAGCGGGTCGACAACATGACCATGGACTGGGGGCTTGAGGCCCGCGTGCCGTTCCTCGACCACGAACTGGTCGAGCTGGCCGCCGCCTGTCCACCCGCACTCAAGCTCGCGGACGGCGGGAAGGGCGTCCTGAAGGCGGCGGGACGCAAGGTCCTGCCGCGGGAGGTCGTCGACCGGCCCAAGGGCTACTTCCCCGTCCCGGCGATCAAGCACATGGCCGCACCGGTGCTGCTACGCGTCCGCGAGGCCCTGTACGCCCCCGAGGCGCGGGCCCGCGGGCTGTTCCGCCAGAGTTACGTCGACGAGCTGCTCGCCGCGCCCGACGCCCACCGCACCAAGCGCGGGGCGAACGCGCTGTGGCAGGTTGCATTGCTGGAGATATGGCTGCAGACCCACGGAATCCGCTGACCGGCTCATCCTCACCACCGCTCCCGGCCGGGGACGCGGGGGGTACGCGGGCTGCCCTGCCGACCACGGGGGCTGCCTCGCCGAGTGACGCGCGGGGGTGTTCCCCCGAACGAACCCGGCCGGACCCCTCCGGGACGGACCCGGCCGCGGGCCGGGCGGGCCCCGAGCAGCGTGACCGGGCGGAAGGCGGGGCGGGTCCCGCACGGGGAGACGGGGCGGGCCCCGCGCGGGGAGACGGAAGCGGAAACGGGGCGGGCCCCGCGCCGACCGACCGGACCCGAGCCAAGCAAAGCCCCACGCCAACCGACCGGGCCCGGAGCAAGG
>NZ_JBIAXS010000017.1:14963-81153 GCF_042896885.1 Streptomyces sp. NPDC001231 | reverse complement strand
AAGGCAGGCCCCACGCCAACCGACCAGACCGGAAACGAAACGGGCCCACCGCCTACCGACCGGACCCGAAACAAGGCAGGCCCCACGCCAACCGACCAGACCGGAAACGAAACGGGCCCACCGCCTACCGACCGGACCCGAAACAAGGCAGGCCCCACGCCAACCGACCGGGCCGGGTGCGGGACGGGTCCCCCGCCGACCGACCGGGCCGGGATCTCGACAGACCGCAACGAGCCCGACCGGACGGACCACACGCCCGAACCCGAGCGCGCACACCGAGCCGGGAACGCGGCAGGCGGCCCTCCACCGGCCGCCCGGGTGCGGAGCGAGACCGGCCTGGATCCCTCGCGGGGAGAGCGGGCCGGCGCGAGCGAAGCGGGCTTCCCGTGGAGCGACCGGGCCGGGAAGGCGGCGGACTCCGCGTGGAGCCGCCGGGCCGTGGCGGCGGCGGACGGGGGCCGGGCGGTCGGGGCAGCGGGCGCGGCGAACCAGCCGCGTGCGAAACCGGCGGAGCACGGAATGGGCCTGCCCCGCACCGCCGGGGAGGGAAGCGCGACGGAGCACCATGCGGAGCCCGTCCGCACCCCCTCGGCAGGGCAGGCGGGGAGCCGGCCGCCCCCGGCCGGGAGCATCACGGACCGGCCGCACCCGTCGGAGGGCAGCGTGGCCGAACAGCCGCCGGAGGGCAGCGTGGCCGAACAGCCGCCGGAGGGCAGCGTGGCCGAACAGCCGCCGGAGGGCAGCGTGACCGAGCACCCGCCGGAGGGCAGCGTGGCCGAACACCCGTCGGAGGGTGGCGTGGCCGAACACCCGTCGGAGGGTGGCGTGGCCGAGCAGTCGTCGGCAGCGCCGTGGGATACGGGCCTGGGGCGCGCGGTTCCCGGCCGGGTGGGGAGCGGAGTGGCGCAGGCCGCGCCCGAGGTCGTCCTGGTGCCGGACACCGCCCTGCCGCTCGACGCCGTGCCGAGGGTGCTCGTCTCGCACGGATGCTGGTACCCGTCGGCCGACCCCGGAGGGCGATATGTCGCGTTCATCTGCGACCGGGGCGGGGTGCCGCAGTTGTGGGCGGGGCCGGTCGACGGTGACGACGTGCATCTGCTGGACACCGAGCTGGATCCGGTGACCGAGGTCGCCTGGTCGCCCGACGGACGGTGGATCGCGTACACCACCGCACCGGGCGGCAGCGAGCACACGCGCGTGCTGTGCGTACGCCCCGACGGCACGGGGCGGCGGGTCCTGGCGGGTGGCGAGCCGGGGAGTTCGGCGTACCTCGGCTGCTGGACGCACGACGGTTCGGCGCTCGCCGTGACGGTCGCCGAGGCCCCCACGCACCTTCTCCCGGCCGGTGCGGAGGCCGGCGCCGGACACGCCGGGCTGAGCGGGTTGCTCGGTCCCGGCGCGGGCGCCGCATCCCCCGTCTCGCTCGCCTCCGACGCCGCCGCGACGGTCCACCCGGAAGGCTGGACCGTGCGGGACGGCCGCGCCACGCTCCTGGGCGCACCGTCCCGCCCGGCGCCGCCGACGACCCGCGTCACCGGCGTCTCCGCCGCCGCGGACTCCGGTGCGGCCCCGGCCGAACCCACGCCCAGGACCCTGTCGGCGTACCTCGTCGACCCCGACGGCTCGGCCGCCCCCGTACTGCTGGCGAGCGAACGGGAGGCCGCCACCCTGCGCGTGTGCGACATCAGCCGGGACGGTCGGCTGGCCCTGGTGCGCCGGGGACCGCGGGCGCGGCGAGAAGCCCTGGTGGTGCGCACCCGGGATCTGCGGGTGACCTGCGCGGTGCCGGTCGCCGACGGCGACCCGTGGATCGGCGCGTTCGCGCCGGACGGCCGCACGCTGTGGCTGCGCAGCGACCACGACCGTGAGCACGCCGCCCTGTACGCGGTCGCACTCGACCAGCGGGGGCGGCGGCTCAGGCTGACGGTGGCCGCCCAACGCGACGGAAGCGGGCTGGAGTTGCTGACCGTGGACCGCGACGGCCGCGGCGCCGTGATGTCCTGGAACGTGCGCGGGGTCAGCGAGCTGGAGGTGGCCCCGCTGGTCCCGGTCCCCGGGAAGGCCCGCGGTCCGTCGCGTGCCGTGCGGCTCCCGCACGAGGTCGTCACCCGGGTGGCCGTCACCGCCGACCCGGACGCGCCCGTCGTGGCGCTGTCGGGATCGCTGCGGCGGCCCGGTGTGTGGTGGCTGCCCCAGGGCGCCGCGCTGCGCACCCCGTGGTCCTCGCGCGACGAGGACGTCGTCGCCCCCGGCGTCCACCGTCCGGTACGGCCGGTGGCGGTGCGCCCCGTCGCCCGGGACGGACTGGACCTCGGCGGCTGGTACTACCGTGCGCCGGGCCGCTCGCCGAGGGAGCCCGCCCCCTGCGTCCTGCATCTGCACGGCGGCCCGGAGGAGCAGGAGCGCCCGGTGTTCGACCCGCTCTACCACGAGCTGCTGGGCCGGGGCCTGGACGTCTTCGCCCCCGATGTGCGCGGCTCCTCCGGTTACGGCCGTTCCTTCGTCGACGCGGATCTCGGGCGGGGCAGGTTCGCCGCGATCGACGACGTCGCCGACTGCGCGGCGCACGTCCTCCTGGAGGGCCTGGCCGACCCGCTCCGGCTGGCCGTGATGGGCCACTCCTACGGCGGCTATCTGGCGATGGCGTCCCTCGTGTGGCATCCGGAACTGTTCCGCACCGGCGTCCCGGTGTGCGGGATGTCGGACCTCACGACGTTCTTCGCGGGCACCGAGCCGTGGCTGGCGCAGTCGGCCGCGCACAAGTACGGGCATCCGGAACGCGACCGTGAGCTGCTGTACGCCCTGTCGCCGATGAGCCGCGTCGACGCGCTGCGCGTGCCGGTGCTGGCCGTGCACGGCGAACACGACACCAACGTGCCGCCCGGCGAGTCCGAGCAGTTCGTGCGGGCGGCCCGGGAGCGCGGGGTGGAGGCGGAACTCCTCGTCCTGCGCGACGAGGGTCACGACTTCCGGCGCGCGGACAACCGCCGTGCCTTCCGCAGGGCCGCGGCCGACTGGATCCAGCGTCACCTGACCGGCTGACGCAGGCGTTCCGCTTCCCCGACCACCGGCGTCCCGTGCCCTCGACCACGCGGTTTCGGGCGCGCGCCCTCCGGGCACCCGTGCCAGGCTTGGGAACGGCTGTGGACGGTGCGGTCGGGATGCGGCGGCAGGGCGAGCGAGGAGGTCCGGACATGACCGAAGCCGGTACGGCGGCGACCGGCACGGGCGGAACCGCCCGCTGGGAGAACCAGTGGTACGGGCCGCAGCCGAACGTGGCCCAGGCTGCCGGATACGCCGACGCCCCGCCCCGCATGGGCTTCTTCACCGACACCTCCGTGTGCATCGGCTGCAAGGCCTGCGAGGTGGCGTGCAAGGAGTGGAACTCGGTTCCGGAGGACGGCCTCGAGCTGACCGGCATGTCGTACGACAACACCCGGGGGCTCGGCGCCGACACCTGGCGGCACGTGGCCTTCATCGAGCAGCGCAAGCCTCTGGGCGGTCAGGAGCCGGGGGTGGACCACGGCGGTTTCGACGCGTTCGAGGCCGCCCGGCAGCTCGGCTCCGCTCCCTCCGCATCCTCCCCCGGTCCGGGGGCCACCGTCCCCCCGCCGGAGTCGTCCCCCGCGGGCGCGGCGGCCGGCACGATCTCCCCCGTGTCGCCCGACGGGCGGACCGAACTGCGCTGGCTGATGTCCTCCGACGTGTGCAAGCACTGCACCCACGCGGCCTGCCTCGACGTATGTCCCACCGGGGCGCTGTTCCGCACCGAGTTCGGCACCGTCGTGGTTCAGCAGGACGTGTGCAACGGCTGCGGCTACTGCGTGCCCGCCTGCCCGTACGGGGTCATCGACCAGCGCAAGGAGGACGGCCGGGTCTGGAAGTGCACCCTTTGCTACGACCGGCTCGGCGTCGGCATGGAACCGGCCTGCGCCAAGTCGTGCCCCACCGACTCCATCCAGTTCGGCCCGCTGGACGAACTGCGCGAACGGGCGGCCGCCCGGGTGGCGCGGCTCCACGCGTCCGGCGTGACCGACGCCCGGCTGTACGGCGAGAGCCCGGACGACGGGGTCGGCGGCGACGGCGCGTTCTTCCTGCTGCTCGACGAGCCCGAGGTGTACGGCCTGCCGCCCGACCCGGTGGTCACCACCCGGGATCTGCCCGCGATGTGGAAGCACGCGGCGACCGCCGCCGTGTCGCTCGCCGCGCTGGCCGTCGCCGCTTTCGTCAGGAGGCCCCGATGACCGGATCGGACGTCCCTCGCGACGGCGTCGAGGGGGCGCGGCCCGGCCGGGACGCCCCGATCGGCGCAAAAGCCGGGCGCGGACGGCACCGGCGCCGCCGCGGACGCGGCGAGCGGTCGATGGTGCCCGAGGCCCGGTTCTCCTCTTACTACGGCCAGCCGGTCCTGAAGAGGCCGACCTGGAAGTCCGTCGACATCGCCGGCTACCTCTACCTCGGTGGCCTCGCCGGGGCATCGTCGCTGCTGGCGGCCGGGGCGCAGGCCACGGGGCGGCCCGCGCTGGCCCGGACGGCGAAGCTGGGAGCGGCGGGCGCGATCTCCGGCTCGCTGGTCGCGCTCGTGCACGACCTCGGGCGGCCCGCCCGTTTCGTCAACATGCTGCGCGTCTTCAAGCCCACCTCGCCCATGAGCGTGGGTTCCTGGCTGCTGGCCGGGTACGCGCCACTGTCAATGGCCGCGGCGGCCGCCGACGTCGCGGGCCGCTACCGCGTCGCGGGCGCCGCCGCCACCGCGGGCGCCGCCGTCCTCGGCCCGGCGGTCGCCACCTACACCGCCGTACTGATCTCGGACACGGCGGTGCCCTCGTGGCACGAGGGCTACCGGGAGATGCCCTTCGTGTTCGCCGGTTCCGGCGCCAGTGCGGCCGCAGGGCTGGCGCTGGCCTGTGTGCCGGCCGCGCAGGCGGGACCGGCCCGCCGTACGGCGCTGCTCGGCGCCGCGCTGGAGATGGCCGGGTTCCGGCTGATGAAGAGCCGGATGGGCCTGGCGGCCGAGCCGTTCGAGCAGGGCACGGCGAACCGGCTGCTGAGGGCGGCGGAGTCGCTCACGGTGGGCGGCGCGGCGCTGGCGGCGGTCACCGGGCGGCTGCGCGGCCGGGGTCCGGCCGTGGCGGCCGGGGTGGCCCTGCTGGCCGGCTCCGCCGCGCTCAGGTTCGGCGTGTTCCACGCCGGGGTGGCCTCCGCGGAGGACCCCAGATACACCGTCGTACCGCAGAGGGAGCGGTTGCGGGTCCGAGCCGGATGACCGGACGGGCCCCGTGCCGGACGACCGGACAGAAGGAGACCAGGCCCATGCCCTGCCGTCGGCGGGATCGGGGATGCCGTCCCCGCCGAGCTGCGCGAGGATGTGTCGCAGGAGCACTCGTGACACCGTGCCGCGCCGGCTGAGGCGCCCGCGGCGAACGCGCGGCGGACAGGGCCGCGCGGACGACCGGAGGACACCGAGCAGCAGTACCGAAAGGGCTCCATCTCATGGGTGTACGCACATGGATCGACTCCTGGCCGGTCTACCGCCAGCTCAAGGGCACCGATCCCCTGGGCCGCGGAGCGGCCGCCAAGAGCGGGCCCAGCGCCCGGCTCAGCCCCCGGGTCGCCTCCGCGGACCGGGTGGTGAAGTCGATCTGCCCGTACTGCGCGGTGGGCTGCGGCCAGAACGTCTACGTCCAGGACGAGCGGGTCACGCAGATCGAGGGCGACCCGGACTCCCCCGTCTCCCGCGGCCGGCTGTGTCCCAAGGGCGCGGCCAGTCTTCAGCTGACCACCGGCGGCGCGCGTGAGCACCAGGTGCTGTACCGGCGCCCGTACGGCACCCGGTGGGAGCGGCTCGACCTCGACACGGCGATGGACATGATCGCCGACCGGGTGATCGGGGCCCGGCGCGCCGGCTGGGAGTGGGAGGTCGACGGCACCCGCACCCGGCGCACGATGGGCATCGCGAGCCTGGGCGGGGCGACGCTGGACAACGAGGAGAACTATCTGATCAAGAAGCTCTTCACGGCGCTGGGCGCGATCCAGATCGAGAACCAGGCGCGTATTTGACACTCCTCCACCGTTCCCGGTCTGGGAACCTCGTTCGGCCGCGGCGGCGCGACCACCTTCCAGCAGGACCTCCAGAACTCCGACTGCATCGTCATCCAGGGCTCGAACATGGCCGAGTGCCATCCGGTCGGGTTCCAGTGGGTGATGGAGGCCAAGGCCCGTGGCGCCAAGGTGGTCCACGTCGACCCGCGGTTCACCCGGACCAGCGCGCTGGCCGACGTGCACGTGCCGCTGCGCGCGGGCTCGGACATCGCCTTCCTCGGCGGGATCATCAACTACGTCCTGAGCAACGACAAGTACTTCCGCGAGTACGTCGTGGCCTACACCAACGGGCCCGTGGTGCTGCGGGAGGACTTCAAGGACGCTGAGGACCTCGACGGCGTGTTCTCCGGCCTCGACCCCGACGGCCGCAGGTACGACAACACCAGCTGGCAGTACGAGGGCATGGAGATGCGGGCGGCCTCCGGCCAGCGCGACCAGGGCTACGAGAGGCGCGCCGGCCGCCGCAGCCTGGTGAGCGAGTCTGCGCGCGGCGAGGCCCACGGGGCGGGCGGCCCCGACATCGGCGAGGGCCGGCCCGAACGCGACGAGACGATGACCCACCCGCGGTGCGTGTTCCAGGTGCTCAAGCGGCACTACGCCCGCTACACCCCGGAGATGGTCGAGCGGATCTGCGGGGTGCCGCAGGACCTGTTCCGCCAGGTGTGCGAGCTCGTCACCGAGAACTCCGGGCGGGAGCGCACCACCGCGTTCGCCTACGCGGTGGGCTGGACCCAGCACACCGTGGGGGTGCAGTACATCCGCGCCGCCGCCGTGCTCCAGACCCTGCTCGGCAACATCGGCCGGCCGGGCGGCGGCATCATGGCCCTGCGCGGGCACGCCTCCATCCAGGGGTCGACGGACATCCCCACCCTGTTCGACCTGCTGCCCGGCTACATCCCGATGCCGCACGCGCACCACGAGGACGATCTGGACTCCTTCGTCAGGGGCGAGGCGGCGACCAAGGGCTACTGGGGCAACATGCGCGCGTACCTGGTGAGCCTGCTCAAGGCGTACTGGGGTGACGCGGCGACGCCCGAGAACGACTTCTGCTTCGACTACCTGCCGCGGCTGACGGGCTCCCACTCCACCTACGAGACGGTGACGGCCCAGATGGAAGGCGTCTGCAAGGGCTACTTCCTGCTGGGCGAGAACCCCGCGGTGGGCTCCGCCAACGCCAAGATGCAGCGCCTGGGCATGGCCAACCTGGACTGGCTGGTCGTGCGCGACTTCTCGCTCATCGAGTCGGCCACCTGGTGGAAGGACGGCCCGGAGATCGAGACCGGGGAGCTGCGCACGGAGGACATCCGCACCGAGGTGTTCTTCCTGCCGGCCGCCGCGCACACCGAGAAGGACGGCAGCTTCACCAACACGCAGCGGCTGCTGCAGTGGCACGACCAGGCCGTCGAACCGCCCGGCGAGGCGCGCAGCGACCTGTGGTTCACCTTCCACCTCGGCCGGCTCGTCCGGCAGAAGCTCGCGGAGTCCACCGACCCCATGGACCGGCCGGTCCTCGACCTGGCCTGGAACTACCCCACCAGGGGCGAGCAGGCCGAGCCGGACGCGGAGAGCGTCCTCGCCGAGATCAACGGCCGCGACGCCAAGGGCGACCCGCTGGCCTCCTACGAGCAGCTCGCACCGGACGGATCCACCACGTGCGGCTGCTGGATCTACTGCGGTGTGTACGCCGACGGTGTCAACCAGGCCGCCCGCCGCAAGCCGGGCCGGGAGCAGAACTGGGTCGCCAACCAGTGGGGCTGGGCCTGGCCCGCCAACCGCCGGGTCCTGTACAACCGGGCCTCGGCCGACCCCGACGGCAGGCCGTGGAGCGAGCGCAAGGCGCTGGTGTGGTGGGACGAGGACGAGGGGCGGTGGACCGGCCACGACATCCCCGACTTCGCCAAGGACAAGGCGCCGTCCTACCAGGCGCCGCCGGACGCCACCGGCGGTCAGGCGCTGTCGGGCGGCGACCCGTTCGTGATGCAGGCCGACGGCAAGGCGTGGCTGTACGCGCCGGCCGGCCTCACCGACGGCCCGCTGCCCACCCACTACGAGCCGCAGGAGTCGCCGTTCCCGAACCTGCTGTACGGGCAGCAGCGCAATCCGGTGCGGTTCGTGACGCGGTCGCTCCCGGACAACCGCTACGGGCCCAGTGCCGGCGAGCCGGGTTCGGAGGTGTTCCCGTTCGTGGCCACCACCTACCGGCTCACCGAGCACCACACGGCGGGCGGCATGTCGCGCTGGCTGCCGTATCTGGCGGAGCTGCAACCGGAGTTCTTCTGCGAGGTGTCGCCGGAACTGGCCGCCGAGCGCGGTCTGGAGCACACCGGCTGGGCGACGATCGTCAGTGCCCGGGCCGTCATCGAGGCACGGGTCCTGGTCACCGACCGGATGCCGCCGCTGACCGTACACGGCCGCACCCTGCATCAGGTGGGCCTGCCCTACCACTGGGGCCCGAACGGCTACAGCACCGGCGACGCGGCCAACGAACTGCTCCACCTCTCCCTCGACCCCAACGTCCACATCCAGGAGGCCAAGGCGTTCGGCGTCGACATCCGCCCGGGCCGCCGCCCCAGGG
This sequence comes from Streptomyces sp. NPDC001231, assembly GCF_042896885.1. Lineage (NCBI taxonomy): Bacteria > Bacillati > Actinomycetota > Actinomycetes > Kitasatosporales > Streptomycetaceae > Streptomyces > Streptomyces sp. NPDC001231. The sequence continues at coordinate 72,476 of NZ_JBIAXS010000017.1, read as the reverse complement.
GCCCGGCCGCCGTGGCGCTGGTCCGCTCCTACCAGGCGCGAGCGGGTATCGACGAGCACACCGGAACCCAGCTCTGACCCGCGGCCGGCGCGGGGCTCACCTCAGCACGACGGAGTGGGCCCCGCGCGGGACCAGTTCGCCGATCACCGGATGGCCGGGGATCTCCCCCGCGATGAGGAGGCCGCCGGAGGTCTGGGCGTCGGCCAGCAGGAGGCGGGTGTCGGCGTCGGTGTCGCCGAAGTCGGTGAACGGCTCCACCCAGGCCAGGTTGCGCCGGGTGCCGCCGCTGACGTAGCCGTCGCGTACGGCCTCGCGGGCACCGCCCAGGTAGGGCACGGCCGCCGTGTCGATCACCGCCGTCACGTCCGAGGCGCGGGCGAGTTTGTGCAGGTGGCCCAGGAGGCCGAAGCCCGTCACGTCGGTGGCGCAGGAGGCTCCGGCGGTCAGGGCGGCGGCGCAGGCGTCCCGGTTGAGGGCCACCATGGTGGCCACGGCCTGCTCGAAGCGCTCGCCGGTGGCCTTGTGACGGTTGTTCAGGACGCCCAGGCCGAGCGGTTTGGTCAGGGTCAGGGGCAGCCCGGGCCGACCGGCGTCGTTGCGCAGCAGCCGGGCCGGGTCGGCCAGGCCGGTGACTGCCATGCCGTACTTGGGTTCGGGGTCGTCGACGCTGTGCCCGCCGCCCACGTGGCAGCCGGCCTCGGCGGCGACCTCCTGCCCCCCGCGCAGCACCTCGCGGGCCAGCTCGAAGGGCAGCACGTCACGCGGCCAGGCCAGCAGGTTGACCGCCAGGACGGGGCGGCCGCCCATCGCGTAGACGTCCGACAGGGCGTTGGCCGCGGCGATGCGCCCCCAGTCGTAGGGGTCGTCGACGACGGGGGTGAAGAAGTCGGCGGTGGACACCACCGCCTGCGCGGCGCCGCCCCGCGCGGGCAGCGTCACGACGCCCGCGTCGTCGCCGGTGGCCAGGCCGACCAGCAGCAGGGTGTCCCCGGCGGCCGGCGGCACCGTCGGCAGTCCGCCGAGCACGTCCTCCAGCTCGCCCGGCGGGATCTTGCAGGCGCAGCCGCCGCCGTGGGCGAACTGGGTGAGCCGTACGGGGGTTTCATGGGTGGCGGTCACGCTGCGTCTCCTGGTCTCGGTGGTCTGGGCTCCTCGCCCCGGTGTTCCGGCGCGGGGTGTCCGGGACCCGCCGCGCCCGCGCCGTCCCCGCCGGCCTCCGGTAGCCTGGCGGCCGGTGGAGGCGTGTGGGTGCCTGGTGGCCCTCCCGGTCTTCAAAACCGAGGTGTCCGAGGATCTCGGGCAGGCGGGTTCGATTCCCGTCCGCCTCCGTTCTTCTCCGTGTCCGGACGACAGCGTCTGTGCTGGTCGTCCACTCGTTCCGTGTGTCCGTGGGCGTCGAGGAACTCCAGGAGCGGCACGGCGACTCTGCGGGTGGTGTCGAGGGCCTTGCGGGCCTCGCTGAGCGTGAAGGGCTGGGGCAGGAGGCGAAGCACCGCGGCGGCCTCGGCGTCGGCTCCCGGCAGCAGCACGATCCCGTCGCCGACCCTCAGCAGAGCGCCCGCGGAGACCGCCGCGGCCACGGCTTTGCGGTCGAGTCCCAGGGCGGTGAGGCGAGCGGCCTCGGGGGCACGGAACGGTGCCGTCTCCAGCTCGCGCCGCACCGAGTCGACGGCCTCCCGGACCGGCGGTGGCAGGGTGGGACCGACGCTGTCGGGCCGGTACAGGCGGCCTTCGCGTCGCAGCAGGCGGGGCTCGCCCGGCGCCGCGGCGAGGGCGTTCACCAGCGCCCGGTCGGGCAGGTCCAGCAGGTGCCGGGCCGCCTCGCCGGGCAGTCCCGGCTCCATGGGGTGCAGGCGTGCGTGCTCCGCGACCTCGGCGGCCAGCCTCTCGCGCAGCCGGGCCCAGTGGGCCTTGTCGGCCAGCCAGTCCCCGGTGACCGGCCCGGTGGGCGGCGGGATACCCATGGCCAGCAGTCGGGAGCGGCGGACGAGTCCACGGCGCCGCAGCTCCGCCGCTCCGTCGGGGCGGTCCGTCATCGCGGCCAGTACGGCGGCCCTGGCCCGTCCGGCGCCCCGCCGGGTCAGGTCCGGCGGGCACACGTCGAGCACGGTCACACCGCAGGGTCTCCGCCCGCCGCCGGGTTCGCGCAGGACGGCCCGGTCCCCGACGCGCAGGGGCAGTGCGGGGCGCAGGGTCAGCCGGGCGGTGTCCTCGCCGAGGGGGCGGACGGTCACCGCGACGGCCGCCGTGCCGATGTGCAGGGTGATGCTCCGGGGCAGCTCGCCGACCGGCTCGCCGGTGACGCGCACGTCGATCCGGTCGGTGAACAGCCAGCGGTCCGGCGCCAGCAGCACCTTCCCCCGCCGCAGTTGCCCGGCGAGGGGGCCGTGCACGTTGACCGCGACCCGCGCCACGCCGCTGACGGCACTGTGGTCCTGTTGCAGGCACTGGAGCCCGCGCACCCTCAGCGTGTGCGCGCCGGCCCCGTTCACCAGCCGGTCGCCGACGCGCAGGGTCCCCGCGCCGAGCGTGCCGGTCACGACGGTGCCGTGCCCGCGCGCGGTGAAGGCGCGGTCCAGCCACAGCCGTACGTCCGCGTCGGCGGGCGGCACGGGCAGTGCGCGGGTCATCCGGGCCAGTTCGGTGCGCAGTTCCTCCAGTCCGGCGCCGGTCACCGCGCTCACCGCGACGGACGGCACGGTCCCGAGCGAGGTCCGGGACAGCCGCTTGACGGCCTCGGCCCGCACCGGCTCGGGGTCGGCCAGGTCGCTGCGGGTCACGGCGAGCACCGCGTGCCGTACACCGAGCGCGTCGAGGATCGCGAGGTGTTCCTCGGACTGCGGCTGCCAGCCCTGGTCTGCGGCGACCACGAACAGCACGGCGGGCACCGGGCCGACTCCGGCCAGCATGGTGGCCACGAACCGCTCGTGGCCGGGTACGTCGACGAAGGCGAGGCGTTCTCCCCCGGCGTCCGGCGGCGTCCACACGAAGCCGAGGTCGAGGGTGAGTCCCCGGCGCCGCTCCTCCTCGTAGCGGTCGGGTTCCATCCCGGTCAGGGCCCGTACCAGGGCGGACTTGCCGTGGTCGACGTGCCCCGCGGTGGCCAGCACTCGCATGACCCCTACCTCTCCGCCGCCGACCGCACGGCCTCGGCGAGGCGTTCGTCGTCCCCCGGCGGCACCGCACGCAGGTCCAGCAGGCACCGCCCGGCCTCCAGGCGCCCCACCACGGGCACCTCACCGGTGCGCAGGAGGGCGGCGTACGGCTCCGGCAGGGACAGCGCCGCGCTGGGCAGCGTCACGCCCGGCGCCCCGCCGCCGCCGACGGTGGCGGTCCCGACGACGGCCCGGACGTCCTCGACCCCGGCGGCGCCCAGTTCGGCGGCGAGGTGTTCGGCCCGCCGCATGAGCCCTGCGGCGTCGGCGGTCAGGAAAGCGGCCGTCGGGGTCCGGGGGCCCGTCAGGGTCGCCTCCAGCGCGGCCAGGGTGAGCTTGTCCACGCGCAGGGCACGGGCCAGGGGGTGCCGGGTGAGGGTGCGCAGGAGTTCCGCGTCGCCGAGGAGCAGTCCGCACTGGGGGCCGCCGAGCAGTTTGTCGCCGCTCGCCGTCACCAGGGCCGCGCCGGACCTCAACTGGGTCTCGGCGTCGGGCTCGTCGAGCAGCAGCGGATGGGGCGCGAGCAGTCCGGAGCCGATGTCGGCCACCACCGGAACGCCCAGCGCCGACAGATCGCCGACACCGGCGGCCCGAGTGAAGCCGGTGATGCGGAAGTTGGAGGGGTGGACCTTCAGGACGAACGCCGTGCCGGGGCCGATCGCGTCGGCGTAGTCTTGGACGGTCGTACGGTTCGTGGTGCCGACCTCGCGGAGCCGGGCCCCGGTGGAGACCAGCAGATCCGGCAGCCGGAAGCCGTCCCCGATCTCCACCATCTCACCGCGGCTGATGACGATCTCCCGGCCCGCGGCGAGCGCGGTGGCGGCGAGGACGAGCGCGGCGGCGCCGTTGTTGACGACATGGGCCGCGGCGGCGGACGGCACCCGGCCGCACAGCGCGTCCAGGGCCGTACGGCCCCGGCGGGCGCGGACGCCGGTGCGCAGATCGAGTTCGACGTCCGTGGGCCCGGCGGCGTCCTGCACCGCCTGCCGGGCCGCGGCGGACAGGGTGGCGCGGCCGAGGTTGGTGTGCAGCAGGACCCCGGTCGCGTTGATCACCGGACGCAGCCCGCCGCCCACCCGCGGCAGCAGCGCCACGGCGGTATCCGCCACCTGCTCGGGGGTGATGGCGCCCTGGCGTGCCCGGTCCTGCGCCTGCCGGACCGCGGCCTTCACCGGGGCCGGACCGAGCCGCGCCGCCGCGTCCACCAGGCGCGCGTCCCGCAGGACGGCGTCGGTACGGGGGATGCGTCGGCGGGCATCGCTCACCGCACGGTCATGGCCGGTCCGGCCGTGACCGGTCGGGCCGGAACCGCGGGCGTCCGCACCGGTCTCCTGGCCCGCCCGCTGCCCCGTGACCTGTTGCTCCACCTTGCCTCTCCGTCCACAGACCGACCTCGTGGGGGTGTCAACGCCCGCCCATGGTCTCCCAGTGCCCGCGGCCGTCCGCACGACACGCCGTACGAGAGGTCGGGCTTCCGCGCACCCGCTGCCCGGCCGGTCCCCCGGGCAGCCGCTCGGGGCCGGACGACGCGTCCCGGCCACGACTCGAGCTACGACCAAGGCCGTTGCTCCAGTCCAGCTCCAGCCACGACCACGGTGACCAGGGTGGCCGCGGGGCGCGGCCCCGTCGGGGCGGTCAGCCGGCGGTGTGTTCGGTGCGGAGCCGTATCTGCTGCTCCAGGCGGCGCAGGCTGCTGTCGAGGGCGTCGCAGGCGGCGCGCTCGCCCGGATCGTAGCGGTCGTCGAAGAACGACAGGTGGACCGTCACCTCGCTGGCGCCGCTGCCGATGCCCGCGACCTGGAGCCAGCCCGCGTAGCCGCCCTGTTCGCGGGTGCCCCACTCGATCCGCATCTGGTCGCGTTGGGCGCGCAGCTGGGCGGCGGTGTCCCGGTCCGCGTGGTCCTCGTGCACCGTGACGGCGGGGGGCTCCTCCGCGTGCACGTGCAGTTCGCCGGGCAGCCAGGCCTCGAACCGGCCGACGTCGGCGGCCTCGTCGAAGACGTACTCGGGCTGAGCGGGCATCGTGCGTGAACGTTCGTACTCGGCCATGACGGTACCGTTCCTCCGCTCGGGGGTCGTACGACGAACGCGTGCCCCTTCTGCCGCGGCCGAAAAGCGCCGGCGCCGGAAACGGCTCGTAGGCGGGACGTCAGGGCGGGGCGGGCCGCAGTGCGCGCAGCACCGCCCAGGTGACGGAGACGAACGGGACGGCGACCACGGCACCGATCACACCCGCGACGATGCCGCCCGCGATGACGGAGACGGCGACGACGAGCGGGTGCAGGCGCACCGCCCAGCTCATCACCACAGGGTGCAGCACATGTCCTTCGAGCTGGCCGATGACGACGATCAGGGCGAGCACGGCCACCGCGGTGAGCGGGCCGCGCCCCGCGAGGGCGACCACCGTGGCCACGCCGAGCGCGACCGGTGAGCCGATCAGCGGCACGAACGTGGCGAAGAACTCCAGCAGCGTCAGCGGCAGCGCGAGCGGTACGCGCAGCACCAGCAGGACGACACCGACGAGTACGGCGTTGGTGGCCGCCACGATGATGATGCCGCGCGTGTACCCGGCGAACGTCCGCCAGGCGGCCTGCCCGGCCCGGTCCCACACCGGCTGGGCCCCGCTGGGGAGCAGCTGGTCGCGCACCCACCGCCAGAGGTTCTCGCCGGAGTGGATGAAGAAGACGGAGGAGAAGACCGCGAGGGCGCCCGCCGTGACCAGTTCGACGAGTCTGCCGAAGCCGCTGAGCGCGCTGCTGAGGAGCCCGGCGCGGTGGGCGGACAGGTAGGACAGGACCTGTCTCTGGAGATCGGACAGTTTGTTCTGGCTGAGCCGGAACGGCGGGCGCTGGAGCCACTGCTCGATCCTGTGGATACCGCCGCCGAACTCGCCCGCGAGCTTCGCCGACTCCCCCGCCACCGCGTTGCCCACGAGCGCCAGCAGGGCGAACAGGAGCAGCAGACTGCCGACCAGGGCGACGGCGACGCACAGCGCTCGGGGCAGGAAGCGGTTCAGCAGGTCGGTGAGGGGGCGCAGGATCGAGGTCATGACCAGGCCCAGGAACAGGGCCACGGCGATGAGCTGGAAACGGCCGAGGACGGTGAAGACGCCGTAGACGACGACGCCGACGAGGATGAGGCGCCAGGCGTAGGCGGCGGCGACCCGCAGCCAGGGCACGGTGCTCTCGGCCTTCGGGACCATGGGTGCGGTCCGGGCGCGCGGCGGGAGGCGTACGGAGCGCGCCGGGCGGCTGCCGGGCACCCGGCCCGCGGCCCGGCGCCCGCGGCCCGGCCCGCCCGCCGGAGCGCCCGCACCAGCCACCGCGCCTCTCCTTCCGGGCCGGCCGTCCCGTCCGGGCCGTCACACCCGGACCGCCGGACCGCGCCGCCTTCGACATCGCCTGTCGAGCGCCGGTGAGCACCCTTGAGGCGTCTTGAGCCCTCTTGAGCACCGTAAGGGCTGGTCGGGCGGGGGCAGGGGTGCAGTTCGCCCGGGTGGGCGGTCATCGGGGGCATCAGGGGGAACGGGTGCCAGTCCGGCGCACGGCGCGGTGCGGGTGGGCCGGGGCGACCCGACCCGTCACGGCGGTGTCTGCTCCAGCAGTTCGGGGCCGTTGTTGCGGACGCTGTTGACGGCCGGGGAGACGGGCCGGGCGCCGAGCCTGCCGTCCGCGGGCGGGCTCAGCAGCGCCCGCAGTTCGCCGGGGTCCTGATGGCGGGGGTCGAGCCAGGCGTCGTAATGCTCCGGGGTGAGGGCCAGCGGCATCCGGGGGTGGACGCGGCCGGCCTCGTCGGTGGCCTCGGTGGTGATGATGGTGCACGTGGTCAGCCAGGCGGCGGGGTCGTCGTCCCGCGCCACGTGCGGGTCGCGCCAGTACGCGTACAGGCCGGCGAGCGCCATCAGCGCGCCGTCCTCGGGGCTGATGTAGTACGGCTGCTTGCGGGTCCTGCCGGTGTCGGCGGACTTGATCTGCTGCCATTCGTAGAAGCCGTCGGCGGGCAGCAGGCAGCGGTGCCGCACGAAGGCGCGGCGGAAGGCCGGCTTCTCGTGCACGGTCTCCACCCGGGCGTTGATCATCCGGGCGCCGGCCTTCACGTCCTTCGCCCAGGACGGGACCAGCCCCCAGCGCAGCGGCCGCAGCTCCCTGCGTACGGCGGCCGCGGTGCGGTCCTCGCGCGGGGCGCGTTCGAGAACGGCCCACACCTCGTCGGTCGGGGCGACGTTCCAGCTCGGCGCCAGCACCTCCGCCGGGCGCCACTCGGTGACCCGGAAGTGCCGGACCAGGTCCTCCGGACCGCGGGCGGAGACGTAGCGACCGCACATGGGGCCAGGGTGCCACGGCGGCACGGCCGCGGTCGGGAGCGCCTCACGGGGCGGGGAGGCGGTGGGGGCTCTCCCGCCTGATGGGGGCTGACTGGTGGGGGCTGACGGGGACTGGTGGGAACTGACGGGGTCTGGCGGGGTCTGGCGGGACCTGGTGGGGACGGGCGGGACTGGCCGGGACGGGCGGGACTGGCCGGGACGGGCGGGACTGGCCGGGACGGGCGGGACTGGTGGGGCTCACGCCTCCGGTGCCGGCAGGGTCACCTCGAAGCGGCAGCCGCCAGGGATGTTGCGTACGGCGGCCCGGCCCTGGTGGGCCTCGACGATGCCGCGGACGATGGCCAGGCCCAGGCCCGCTCCCGCGGGGGGTGTGCGGGCGTGGGTGCCGCGCCAGCCGGTGTCGAAGACGCGCGGAAGGTCCTCCTCGGGGATGCCGCCGCAGCCGTCCGTGACGGAGAGGACGACCCCGCCGGGGGAACGTGCGGCGGCGACCGCGACCGTGCCGTCGGCGGGGGTGCGGCGGATCGCGTTCACCAGCAGGTTGCCCAGCACGCGACTCATCTCCTTGCCGTCCACCTCGACCGGCACCGGCTCGACGTGGTCGGCCACGAGGTGGACGCCGAGTTCCCTCGCCAGCGGGTCCGCCCCGGCGAGCGCGTCGCCGACCAGGTCGTACACGGAGATCCGGGAGCGGGTGAGGGCCAGGGAGCCGGCGTGTATGCGGGACAGCTCGAACAGGTCGCCCACCATGTCGTTGAGGCGCTCCACCTCGGTGCGGATCTGCCGGAGGTAGCGGTCCGGATCGGCGGCCACCCCGTCCTCCAGCGCCTCGGACATGGCGCGCAGTCCGGCGAGTGGGGTGCGCAGGTCGTGGGAGATCCAGGCGACGAGCTCCCGGCGGGAGGACTCCAGGGCACGCTCACGCTCCCGGGCCTCGGCGAGCCGGGCACTGGTGGCCGCCAACTCGCGGCTCAGCGACTCAAGTTCGGCGGTCGCCGGACGGTGGGGCGCGGCGAAGTCGCCGTGGTCGCCGAGCGAGCGGGCCGCGCGGGCGAGCTCGCGGCTGCGGGCCACGACCCAGCGGCCCAGGAGCAGCGCGGTGGCCAGGGACACCACCGCCGCCATCGCCACGACGGTGGTGACGACGGACAGGTCGTGTGCGGACAGGAACATCGCCTGGGCCACGGCCAGGGTGCCCGTCAGCATCGCGCCCACCGCCACGGCGGCGACCACGGCGAGCGAGGCCGTCAGCGAACGCCGCCGGATCAGCCGCAGCGCACCCGCGCCGACCAGACCCGCCACTGCGGCGCCGAGGAAGGCGTAGAAGGCGATGAACAGGTTGTCCCGCACTGTCAACTCCCGTCGTGCCCGGTGGGGTCGAACCGGTAGCCCACGCCCCACACGGTCTGGATGAGGCGGGGACGGGCCGGGTCGGCCTCGACCTTGCCGCGCAGCCGCCGGACGTGGACGGTGACCGTGGAGAGGTCACCGAAGTCCCATCCCCACACCTCGCGCATCAGGTCCTCGCGGCTGAACACCCGGCCGGGGTGGCGCAGGAAGAAGGAGAGCAGGTCGAACTCGCGGAGGGTGAGCGCGAGTTCGGCGCCGTCCCTGGTGGCGCGGCGGCCGGCCGGGTCCACGGCGAGTCCGGCCGCGGCGAGCGGCCGCGGCGCGGTGGCGGGCCGGGTGCGGCGCAGCACCGACTCCACCCGCAGGACGAGCTCGCGGGGGCTGAACGGCTTGGTGACGTAGTCGTCGGCGCCGACCTCCAGACCCAGGATGCGGTCGTCCTCGTCGCCGCGGGCGGTGAGCATGATGACCGGCACCGGGCCGCGCCCGCGCATCCGGCGGCACACCTCCAGTCCGTCCATGCCCGGCAGCATCAGGTCGAGCACGACCAGGTCCGGCCAGTGCGCGGCGGCCCGGGCGAGCGCGGTCGGCCCGTCCGCGGCACGGTCGACGACATGGCCCGCGCGGTCCAGGTAGCCGGAGACGATCTCGGCGACCGTGGCATCGTCCTCGACGACCAGTACCCGCGCCGCCCCGGTCGGCCGCCGCTCGCCGGACCCGGCACCCGTGGACTCGTAAGACTCCTGCATGCCTCCAGCGTGGCACCACCCCCACGCTCACGCCGCCCCCGAGCGCTCCCCGCCCTCGGACGTCCGCATTCCGTAAGGAAGCCGGGCCGGACGAGCGTGAGGCACCTCACGGGAAGGTCACGAATACGTATCGGACATTCCACGCTTCATTCTTCACACCAGGCACACATGTTCGCTAAGTTGACGACCAGGCCGCACGATTGCCTCCGGCGAGTCGCGTCGGATCGTGCGACCTCCGCCGAGTCCGGTACGCCCCCACAGCAGCCGGAGCCGGGGAACCGACCAACCTCGGGGTGAAGCGGCTCAACTGTCCCTCCGGACAAGGGCCGTAGGGCACGCCTTCCACAGAACGTCCGCCCGATGCCGAGAGCAGAACCGGTAGGCGGCCCATGGGAGGAGTGCGTCTTCCTTGACGCGGGAACGACCGAGCGACGACAGGCCCAGCCGCGCCGAGGTCCAGCAGCGGATCAGCAGCCTCTACGACCAGGCGGAGAACGCCACGGGGAATTTCAACGCCACGCGCGCGATGAGCAAGAGCGCACGTACGCGGCGCGGTTCGGCTGCCTTGGGCGGTTCCGGGGGATCCGATCCGGCGATCGATCGGGTGGCCAGGAAGTGGTTCGACGTGGGGCGTGCCCAGTTGGGTCCGACCATGCCCGCGGTCCTGCCGCCGGACCGTATGCCCAACTCGGCCAACTCCCCTTCCGTCGCGCCGAGTAGGCGTCCGGCGGAGGTCCGCGAGGGACTGGGCCTCGAGGCGGGCAGGGCGCCTCGGCCGGAGCTGACCGCGGGCCCGGCGGGCCCGGTGCCCGAACTGCCGGCGGCGGTACGGGACACCACTCCCCCACCGGAATTGCCCGCCGCACCCACCGCCACCGTGGCCGCCTCCCCCGTGGCGGAACTGACCGCCCGCTCCATGGTGCCGCCTGCCACCGGAACGGCGGGACCGGTGCCCACAGGCACCATGGAAGTACTCCCCAACAGGACCATGCAGCCGCCGCCCACCGGCACCATGGGAGTACTCCCCGTCGGCATCATGCAACCGCCACCCACCGGCGCAATCGACTCGCTGCCGAACGGGACCACAGGGATACTCCCGACGGGAACCATGGAAGCGCCGACCACCGGCACCATGGGAGTACTCCCCGCCGGCATCATGCAACCGCCACCCCCCGGCAACATGCAGGCGCCGACCACCGGCACCATGGAAGCCCTCCCCAACAGCACCATGCAGCCGCCGCCCACGGGGACCATGGGGACCCTCCCCGCCGACATCATGCAGCCGCCGCCCACCGGCACCATGGGAGTACTCCCCGTCGGCATCATGCAACCGCCACCCACCGGCACCATGCAGCCGCCGCCCACCGGCACCATGGAGGCGCTCTCCGCCGGGACCCTTGAGGCGTCGGCCACCGGGGCCATGGAGGTGCTCAGCACCGGAAGTCCGGGCACCGCGACCCCGCCCGCGGGCCCCGTCGCGGGGTTTGCGGGCGTGGCCGAGGCGGGTCGTGAGGTGGTCGGCGGGGCGGGTGTCTCGGTCGCGCGCCACCGGCAGGGCGCGGTGCGGCGGCCCGCCAAGGAGCGGATGCGGAACAAGCTCGCCCTGGCCGGCGAAATGCTGTCCAGGCACGCCGCGCAGCAGAGCGCGCCGCCGCCCGCCGCCGTCGGGGCGCGCCCGGCCGAGGAGCCCCGGCCCGCGCCTCAGCCGGAGGCGGCGCAGTGGCAGCAGCACGCCACCGGACTGTTCGACACGACCCCGCCGCTGGACGGCAACTCGCTCTTCGACGCCAGCCAGGCCGGCGGCCCGGGAGCGGCGGGCGAGCCGGGGGCCGCCACCGGCCCCGACCCCGCCACCGGCCCAGGCGTCGGCGTCGGCGTCGGCGACAGCCCGTTCTCGGCCTACGAGCGGAAGGCCGCCAAGGCGCTGGCCTTCGCCCGCGCCCAGATCGGCAAGCCGTGCGTGTGGGGGGCCACCGGCCCGGGCTCCTACGACTGCTCGAGTCTCACCCAGGCCGCCTGGCGGGCCGCCGGGGTGGCGCTGCCCCGTACCACCCACGAACAAGTCGGCTCCGGCGCGGCGATCCAGCTCGCCGAACTGGAGCCGGGGGACCTGATCTTCTTCTACGGCGAGGTCAGCCACGTGGGCCTGTACGCGGGCAACGGCACCATGGTCCACGCCCCGAGTCCGGGCGCGTCGATACGCGAGGAGTCGATCTTCTTCGCCGGCCCACGGGCCATTCACAGCGCGATACGTCCGGCCTGAGCCGTCACGGCCGTCACGGGTGGGGAGGCCCGGGGAGCCGGAGCCTCCCCACCGCCTTTCACGCGTTCTTGCGGCCCACCCCGGCGTACACCCAGAACTGGGACGGATCCTCCGGGATCTCCTCGTCCCGGTCCGGGCGCCACAGCGGGACGTAGACCAGCCCCGGCTCCGCCAGGTCGAAGCCGTCGAAGAGGGACGTGATCTCGTCGTGGGAGCGTGCCGTGACCGGCGAGGTGGCCCGGTCGCGGTACAGCTGCCCGACGGCCGCGGCCGTGTCCGGACGGTCCTCGTCCGTGGCGTGGGTCAGGGCCAGCCAGCTGCCCGCGGGCAGTGCGTCCCGGAAAGCGGCCACGATGCCGCCCGGGTCCTCCTGCGGTGTGACGAAGTGCAGGATCGTGATCATCAGAACGGCGACGGGCTCCTCGAAGTCGATGAGCTTGCGCACCTGCGGCGCGGAGAGCACCCCCGCGGGATCACGGATGTCGGCGGCCACGATCGCCGCGTCCGGGTTGTCGGCGAGCAGGGCCTCGCTGTGCGCGACCGCGACCGGGTCGTTGTCCACGTACACCACCTTGGCGCCGGGGCTGGCGGCCTGGGCGACCTCGTGCACATTGCCCTGGGTGGGGATCCCGGAGCCGAGGTCGATGAACTGGCGTATCCCGGCGTCCACCAGGAACCGCACGGCGCGGCCCAGGAAGGCGCGGTTGGCGCGGGCCAGGGTGCGGACCTGGGGATCGATCGCCGTGAAGGCGGCCACCGCCTCCCGGTCGATGGCGAAGTTGTGCTCGCCGCCCAGCATGGCGTCGTACATCCGGGCCACGCTGGCCTTGCCCGGATCCACGCCCCGCGGCAGTCCGTCTCCGTCCCGCATGAGCAACTCCCCTACTATTAAACGACCTTGACTGTGCATCATATAGTTGCCGGTGGCATACGCTGCCGTACCGCCCGACCGGTCCGACCGGCCTGTCCGTCCCCGCCCCACCGGACCTCCGGCCCACCGGCCCCACCCGGAAGGCACACGATCCTGCGGAACACAGAACGCGGCCGGCCAGAAGGTCCACCCCCCACAGGGCCGCTCCGCCGCCCTTCGTACTTCTCCCCCGCGGCCGACGCCATCGGCTCCGCGCTCGACCTGCACCTGACCGGTCGTCATGTCGTGCACGCGCTCGCACCGGGTTTCTGCGACGCGGCCTCGGTCTACCTGCTCCAGCGCTGGCTGCTGGAGGAGCACTCGCGCACGGCCGTCGACCCGCCGCAGATCGAGGCGCGCCGGCTCGCCCTGCGCATAGGGTCGGACACCTCGGAGGACTGGGAGCACCTGCTGCCGGTCGGGGAGGTGCTGGTCTTCCCCCGCCACACGCCGTACGCGCGTGCCGTGGCGACCGGACAGACCCAGCTGCTCGACGGCGTCGACCGGCACACCTTCGAGAGACTGCGCAGCACCGACCCGGACGACGCCGGCGTGGACGCCCTGCTGCGCAGCGCCTCGTTCCTGATCGTCCCGCTGCGGCTGCGCGGCGCGGCGGTCGGCTTCATCGCCTGCACACGCGGTCCGGGCAAGGACCCCTTCACCCGCGGCGAGGTGGTGGCGGTGGAGTCGCTCGGCGCCCGGGCCTGCGTCGCCCTCGACAACGCCCGCCGCTACGAACGCGAACGCCGCACGGCGCTGGCCATCCGCCGCAGCCTGCTCCCGGAGACCGGGCAGGCCTTCGAAAGCTGCCGGGTCGCGCACGGCTACAGGCCCGCCGGACAGGACAACGTCATCGGCGGCGACTGGTACGACGTGCTGCCCCGAGGGGACCGGCGACTGGCCATGATCGTGGGCGACGCCATGGGACACGGGCCGGAGTCCGCCGTGGCCATGATCCAGCTGCGGACCGCCGTCCGCACCCTCGCGGCGCTCGACATCGGCCCGGCCGAACTCATGGACCAGCTGGACGCCGTCGCCGGCACGACGCCCGGCGCCTCCTTCGCCACCTGCATCTACGCGGAGTGGGACGCGGAACAGCACACCTGCACGTTCGTCGGCGCCGGCCATCCACCGCCCCTGATCCGCGGTCCCGGCCGCCCGGCGGCGCCGGTCGCCCTGGCCTCCGCCGGTCTCCCCCTGGGACTGGCCACGGGCCCCTACGAGCCGACCGTGCTGCGCCTGTCCGAGCCGACCCTGCTGCTGCTCTACAGCGACGGTCTGGTCGAGTCCCGCACCCGCGACATCGACCAGGGCATCTCGCGCCTCGCCCGCGCCCTGGACGCCGGGACCGACGACGTACCGGACGCCGCGCACCCGGACGCGCTGCACTCGCTGTGCCGGCGGCTGCTGGCCGACTCCGGTCACGACGGCGCCGACGACGTCACGGACGACCGGACCCTGCTGCTGGCCGAGCTGACCCCCGGGAAGAACTGACGGGGGCCGGGGAGGACCCGTCGGGCTGCCGCGCCGGGCTGCTTGTCGCATGAGCGGAGGCGGCCGTTCGAGCGGTGTCCTCACCTGATGTGGTGAGGGGTTGCTGCACGAGGCGTACGCAGACGGCGCAAGCGCCGTTTGCTCCGACATGGAGAGCACTTCTCGGGCCGTGCCGCGCTCGGCCGGACACTTCCCCGCGGAACAGCCCTACGCGGAACCGACCGGCGGGCCCTCGAGCCGGTCACCGGTCCACTCGCCGCCCCGCGCCGGGGACCTGACGGCACCGCGGGCCACCGGGCGGCACGCGCCCGAGCCGTCCGGAGTGCAGTGGGCGTCCTGCGCGGACGCCGGCCAGCCGCCACCGGCCGTGGCGTCCGCGGGGCGGGAGCCCGTCACGCCGTTGCTGCGGCCTTGGGGCGTCGGTTCCGAGGAGCCACCGCCGGAAGGGGCGGCGCGGATCGTGCCCGCGGTCCCCGCGGTGCCGGTGCCGCGTGGGCTCCCGGGCCTGTGAGTCCGGACGGAGAAGGGGCCGGGCCGTTCCCCGGGGCCCGGCCCGGACCGCGCGGGGCACCACTTGCTCACGGCTCGGTGACGGCGGCATCACGATGGTGGGCGTGGGCGTTGCCCGGCCCCGGAGGTGTCGTTGAGCGCGGCATGGAAGCGTGGGAGGACGGCGAATGCCCCTGGTGCCGCTCGCTGCTCGGCTCCGGCCGGGCCCTCACCGTTGCGGACGCCGGGCTCCGCGTCGATCGCCCCTGGCACCGGAGCGACGGCTGGCCGGCCTGGTGGGAACGCGCACGTCTGGTCATGGTGCCGCTGGCCGCCCTCACCGTGGCGGCCGCGCTCATGCTGGCGCTGTCCTGACCCGCCGGCCGCCGTGAGCGCGACCACCGGGGGACCGCGCTCACTGCGACGGCAGGTTGATCGGCCCGGCTCAGGTCCCGCTCGGAGTGGAGACGGAAGGCTGGTGGTCCGCCAGGAGCGCGGACGTGATCTCGACAGCTGCCGGCCGGACAGGGGAGCAACGTCATCATGTCTCCGCGTGCACGACGGATCATTCGGACGCCGGGCAGCCCACACGGCCCCTCACGGCCGAGGGCGCAGGCGGGCCGCGAGCACCGCGCCGTCGTCGTCCGACTGGCCGGAGCCCGGGGCGCGCAGGAATTCGCCGAGGATGCCGTCCAGGAGTTCGCCGGCTTCGGTACCGGGCCCCGTCCGCAGGCCCGAGAGCCGGGCGAGCGAGGTGTCGATGTCCTCGCCGCGCCGCTCGATCAGCCCGTAGGTGAACATGACCAGGGTGTCGTCCGGCGCGAGGGGCAGCCTCGTGGCCTCGTGGGCGGCGAGCCCGGTGCCGGGGCCGGTGCCGATCGGGGGGCCGACCCGCAGCGGGACGGGCCCGGCCGTGCCGTCGTGGTGGAAGAGGACCGGCGGCAGGTGCCCCGCGCTCGCGAGCAGTGCCGTTCCGTCCGCCGGGTCCAGCAGGGCCAGCAGACAGGTCGCCGGGCGGCGGCCGCTCTCCGCGGACATCATGGCGTCCAGCCGGCGCAGGATGCCGTGCGGCGCGAGGTCGGTGGAGGCGACGCACCGCAGCGTCGAGCGGTAGGCGTTCATGTCGACCGCCGCGTCCAGGCCGTGGCCCATCACGTCACCGACGACCAGCAGGACGCGGCCGGAATGCAGGTGCAGCGTCTCGTACCAGTCGCCGCCCACGCGTCCGCCCGTACCGCAGGGCACGTGACGGGCCGCCAGTTCCACATCGGGGTGCGTACGCTCCGGGTCGGCCGGCAGCACCTTCCGCAGGTCCCACACCCTCGGCCCGGCCTCGCGCTGCTCCTCCGCGTGCCGCATGTGCGCGGCGGCCAGCCGTGCCGCGTAGTGGACGGCCGCCGTCTCGTGGTCGTCGAAGGGCCGGCCGGCCCGCAGGACGAGCACGACCCCGTAGACCCGGTCCCAGGCCAGCAGCGGCACCGAGAGGGTCACCAGGGCGGGGCCGCCGTGGGTGGACGAGGCCGTGATCGGGTGGCCCGCGTCCAGGGCACGGACGGAGACCTGATCGCGCGGGGCCTTCTCCAGACTGTCGAGGAGGTCGCGCCGCCCGGCCACGGCGGCGGAACGCAGGGACTCGCCGGGTTCACGGTGGCCCTCCTGCGAGCCGTAGAGATCGACGGTCGCGGAGTCGCACAGTTCGTCGACCAGGAAGGCGGCGAGTTCGGCTGCCGTCCTGCGATCGTCGAGGGTCGTACCGATCGCGGCGACCGCCCGCCGGGCCAGTGCGAAGCGATCCGTCGCGGCACTCCCGGGGTCCGACACCAACTCACCTTCCACCGCGACCCCTTTCTCCCGTTCTGCCGGATTCATCCCAGCATCGCGGGCGATTGTCGGCGGGTAGCGACCCGCGGTGCCAGGACTGCCGGAGCGGATTCTTTACCGAGGTGAGGGGTGGTGCACCAGACCGGGGAGGGGCGATGCCCGCCGACTTCACGAACGTTTACTCACCTCGGGCTTCACATAGCCCTGACATCATGGCCAACATCCCCCTGACCATGGCCAGATGTTCACGAGAAGTGAGGGCAGTGTGGCAGAGACCGAGGGACCGGCGGTGCCCGAGCGGCTGCTGATCACCCGTACCACGGCCGACGACGGCAGCTGTGTCGTGGCCCTCGCCGGAGAGGTCGACCTCGACGGCAGCGCACATCTCCGCGACGCCCTGCTGTCCTGTCCCGAGACCGCGCCCGGCACGGTGGTCGACCTCCGTGACGTGACCTTCATGGACTCCAGCGGCATCAACGCCCTCATCATCGCCCACCAGGCCGCACAGGCGGGCGGCACCCGGCTGCGCCTGGCCGCACCGCAGGAGGCGGTCCTGCGCGTGCTCCAACTCGTCGGCGTGGACACGCTCATACCCTGCTACCCCACCCTGGAGGCGGCCTTGGCGGCCCGCTGACCCGCAGGGCCGGAAAGACCCGGAAAGACCCGGTCACCCCGGCATCCCGTACACCTGGCGCGTGTTGGGGCGGGGTGCCTGCCGGTGCCGGGCCGCCGGACCCTCGGCGAAGGCGCGCAGCAGGTTCTCCGTGGTACGGGTGACGAAGGCTCGGGTGCGGGCGTCCATGCCGTGGTCACGGCCCCCCTCGGGGGTGCCGGCCATCAGCGCCTCCACCCAGCGCATGGTGCCGGTGGCGAAGACACCCGCCCCGCTCGGCACCGTGTAGTACGCCGAGTCGCTGTGGCTGCGGGCGCCGGCGCACACCAGCGGCGAGTGCGCGGTGATCTCCAGCGGTTCGGGCACGGGCGAGCCCGGGGTGACCCGGTCGTACTCCACTCCGACCAGGTGGTCGAAGCTCTCGCCGGGGCGGGCACCCGTTCCCTCGTACAGCCAGTGGTCCGCCGCGTGCACGACGTAGGGGGCGTCCACCGGATAGCCCTCGTACAGGACGCCGGTGAGGGACGACTCGGGGTCGGCGCCCGGGGCCTGCCGGAAGTCGGTGGTGACCAGAGCCGGGCGGGTCGGATAGCAGGGGTCGTCGCGGTAGGAGGACTTGTAGCAGACCACGGTGCGCCCGGCCCCCGCCCCGCCCCCTTCCAGGCGGACCCGGCGGAAGCAGGTGTTGGCGCCGAGGAGGGCCACGTTGGTGCCCGCGTCGCGGGCCTCGGCGACATGCCGGCGCTGCTCGGGCGTCCAGTACTCGTCGTGGCCCAGGCAGACGAGCGCGGTGGCGCCGCGGAGCACGCCGGGGTCGTGGTGCAGATCGGTGCCGGTGGTGTAGGCGAGGGGTATGCCGAGGCGTTCGGCGAGGACCACGGCCGCCCATTCGTACACCAGGAACTTCTCGGCGCCGCTCGCGTCGTAGGGCCGGTCGAAGCTGACGGCCAGGGAGCGGGTCGCGTACGCGCCGGAGGCGCCGGAGTACAGGCTGGAGCCGCCCCAGCGGTTGTACGCCTGCCAGGTCGCCGGGGCGTGCAGCAGTACGGTCCGGCCGGCGCCGTGCGTGGAACGCACGATGAGCGGGACGTACCGCTGATGGCCGTTGTCGGCATCGAGGCGCAGCAGGTAGGCGCCTTCTGGCCAGTCCTCGGTGCCGAAGGCCAGGGTGCGCGGCCAGTCGGCGCGGACGGTGCGGGTGGCCGACAGCGTCCGGGCGGCCGGCCGCGCGCGTCCGCGCACCTGCGCCGAGTGCCACACGAGCCGGGCGTGGCTGCCGCCGTACCAGCCGACGCGGAAGGCCGAGACGCGGAAGGAGGACGCCGTGGTCGACACGTGCAGGCCGCACTCCTGGCCCGGGGTGACGCTGATCCGGTCGGTGTAGCCGGCCACCGCGTCCGGCGGGCCGAGGGAGCCGATCCGCCAGTCCCGGGTCCCCGGGCGGTCCCGGTCCGCCTCGGGGCGGCGGCTGTCCGTGGCGGGGGACGGCCGGTTCGCGGACGTGCGGTCGCAGGCGACGGCCGCCGCGCCCAGTCCGGCCCCGGCGCACAGGCCGAGGAACTGCCTGCGGGCCGGGCTGTGCCCGGAGCCCTTTTCCGTGCGCTCCGCGCCCGTGTCTCCCGTGTCCTCCGCGTCCCCCGTGTGCTCGTGTGCGTGGTGCGGGCTCACATCGCCTCCCAGGGGGTGAACGGGCCCTCCCCGCGGATTCCGACGCGCCTTCGTCGAAGGTAGCGGCTGCGGCGGGGGGCCGCACGGCTCGCGCACACCGGGCGCGAGGACCGCGGGTGCGGCGGACCTGGACCGCCGGCAGGGACCTGGGGTACGGGTGCGGGTACGGTCCGCCGAGTGCGCCCGCGGCACAGGCGCGCGTACGGGCATGACCGCGGGGCCGTCGGCCGGTGACGGTGCTGACGGCCCCGTGAGCGAGGCGGTCCGCGTACTGCCGGCCGTCCGCGCGCTGCCGGCCCGGCGCCCGTCCTCAGCCGGTCCTGCCGCGTCCGGTGACGGCGTCCCGGATCCGGTCGACCAGTCCCGCACCGGGCGCGAGGAGCTTGTTCAGGGGCGGCCTGTCCGGAGCGGCGGGATGCGGCCGGGTCGGCGCGGTCTTCTTCGCGGAGCGCACCTTCTCGCCGAGCTGTTCCAGGTCCTCGGGCCCGGTGGCCTCCCGCAGCAGGGGGAACAGGTTCTGTTCCTCGTCGGTGACGTGCTCGCGGATCTCCCGCATCAGGCGGCCGACGAGTTCGTCGAACCGCGGGTCGTCCGCGCCGAGGCCCTCTAGGTCCTTCATGGTCCGCTCGGCCTCCGCGTGGTCCTGGATCTCCCGGTCCGCGATCGCGTCGCCGTCCCGGACGTAGTGACGCACCGCCGGGTACAGGTACATCTCCTCGGCCACGGAGTGGCGGACCAGTTCGATGGTGGCCTGGTCGGCGAGGTCCTTGCGCCGCGCGTTCCCCGTCGGGAGGGCCTCCATCTGCGCGAAGATCTCCTCCACTTCACGGTGGTCGGTGGTCAGTTCCCGAATGACGTCTCCGCCGTGTCCCATGACAGGGCTCCTTGCTGGTGGACGTTGCAGGTCGTACCGCTGGACCGCCGCCGGGTTCCCGCGCCGGGCGCCGGCACACCGCCGAGCGGGCGCGGATCACGCCCGGGCCCGATTGTCCTCGCGTGGCCCGGGAACCCGGCTGACGCCGCATACACCTGTCACTCCCCTCACACCCTCACACCCTTGGGAGAGGATCATGAGTCTGCTGCGCGTGGCCGGTCGTCCTCTGCTCGCCTCCATGTTCGTCGCCGGAGGGATGAACTCCCTCCGCAGTCCCGAGGCGGTGGCGACGGCCGCCGAACCCGTCGTACGGCCGATCACCGAGCGGGTGGCGGTGCTGCCGGACCGCACCGAGCAGGTCGTGCGGCTCAGCGGCGGCCTCCAGGTCGTCGCGGGCGTGCTGCTGGGCCTGGGGCGGTTTCCGCGGCTGTCGGCCGTGGCCCTGGCCGCGACGCTGGTGCCGACCACCCTGGCCGGACACCGTTTCTGGGAGGCGGAGGACGACGCCGGGCGCGTCCAGCAGCGCATCCACTTCCTGAAGAACCTGTCCATGCTGGGCGGTCTGCTGATCGCGGCCGACGACACCGGCGGCGCGCCGTCCCTGCTGTGGCGCGGCCGTCACACGGCCCACGAACTGCGGCGCGAGGCGCGCCTGGTGCGCCGCTCGGTACGGGCCACCGCACGCCCGGCCGCCGCGGTCGGCGGCCTGCGCGCCAAGCTGCCCGTCCGGAACGGCGCCTGAACGGCGAGGGCCGCGGCTGAACGGCGAAGGGAAGGCCGCGGCTCCCGCGACGAGGAGGACACGCGATGAACGAGAACGCCCGCGCCGGGGCCCGGCTTCCGGTGTTCACCGGGCAGTCCGGTCACGACCTGCTCGGGATCTATCTCAACGACCACCTGGCGGGCGCCACCGCGGGTACGGACCGCTCCCGCCACCTCGCCATGGCGTGCCGGGGCTCGGAGATCGGCGACGTGCTGGGCCCGATCGCGGCCGAGATCGCCGAGGACCGCAGGAGCCTCCTGGAGATCATGCGCCGGCTCCGGGTACCCGTACGACGCTACAAGGTGTACGCCGGCCGCCTCGGCGAACGGGCCGCGCGGTTGAAGAGCAACGGCGGCCTGATGCGGCGCTCTCCGCTGACCTCCCTGCTGGAGCTGGAGTTGCTCCAGATGGGCGTGCAGGGCAAGGCCTGCGTCTGGGAGGTCCTGCGCGGGCTCGCCGACCGCGACACGCGCCTGGACCGGCAGCAGCTCGACGACCTGCTCGAACGGGCCCGGCGGCAGCGGCGCATCGTCGAGGAACTGCGCAGGCTCCAGGCCGCGGAGGTCTTCCGGGACCGCTGATCCGCACCCGCGATGCCACTCGGAGGACGAGGGCCCCGCGGCCCCGAGCCGCTGACCGCACCCCATGTGCGCGCATGGCCCAGCGATTACCGACGCTTGGT
The DNA here is from genome assembly GCF_042896885.1 of Streptomyces sp. NPDC001231. Classification (NCBI taxonomy): domain Bacteria; kingdom Bacillati; phylum Actinomycetota; class Actinomycetes; order Kitasatosporales; family Streptomycetaceae; genus Streptomyces; species Streptomyces sp. NPDC001231. Next base: position 51,321 of record NZ_JBIAXS010000017.1, on the reverse strand, counting down.
TCAACAGTCCAGACGGGGCCCGGCGACCGGCCCCGCTGCCCGGGAAGACGCCGGCGGGACCCTCGCTCGACGAGCAGGGGTCCCGCTGAGGGCGCTCGGGTCGTCCGAAGGCACTCGCCGGGTTCGGCTGAGGACACTCCGGGGGGCGTCCGAGGACGCTCGGATCGTCGTCCTCGCCGTCCGGGGTCAACCCTTGAAGACGTCCTTCGTCTTCTCCTTGGCCTGACGGGCGTTGCCCTTGGCCTTCTCGGCCTGCCCCTCGGCGGTCATCCTCTCGTTGCCCACCGCGCGGCCGACCGTCTCCTTGGCCTTGCCCTTCATCTGTTCCTTCTTGGCCTTGCCCTTCTGGTCACCAGCCACTGTCTCTCACTCCAAGCACATCGCTGTCGGTGTCACGTTCCGGGTGCTCGGCAGGGCGGCGGCCAAACCTCCCGATCACGCTCCCGATCACCATGCGTGACCGGTCCTGGTCAGCCGTGGCCCGCACGGGTGTGCTCGGTTCGGACCCCGCGCGCATCGCGCCGGCCGCGCGGGTGCCGGTCGTGGTGGAGGTCGAGGACGGCGAGCGCCAGGGCCCCCAGCAGGGCCACGAGGGCGCAGCCCACGGCGAGGGCGACGGCATCGTGGTAGTCCTTGCCGTTCGCCGCGAGCACCATGTAGAACAGGCCCGGCAGGGCCGCCGTGCCCACCGCGCCCCCGAGCCGTTGTCCGGTCTGCAGGGCGCCGCCCGCGGCCCCGGCCATCCGCACCGGCACGTCACTCAGTGTCATGGTCACGTTCGGGGAGATGACACAGCCGCTGCCCACGCCGCCCACGAACAGGGCGGGCGCGGCCCACCACGCCTCCGCGCCCGGTGGAGCCGACCGCAGGATCAGCGCGGTGGCCCCCAGCCCGACGACGACGGTGACCAGGCCCCAGAGGGTCAGCAGCCGCCCGAACCGCTCCACCAGCCGGCCCGAGACCACCGCCGCGGCCGCCGAACCGATGGCGAACGGGGTCACCGCGAGACCGGAGTCCAACGGCTCGTAGCCGAGGCCGTCCTGGAAGAACAGGGCGAACACCAGCCACACCCCGCTGAACCCCACGAAGTACAGCGCGCCCAGCGACGTCCCCGCCGCGTAGCCGCGCGTGCAGGTCAGCAGCCGTGGATCCAGCAGCGGCCGGCCGTCGCGCGCCGCGACCCACCTCTCCCAGCGGGCGAAGGCCGCGAGGAGCGCCAGGCCCACCGGGAACAGCCACCACAGCCGGCGCAGTCCCCCGCTGTCGGCGAACACCAGGGGCAGCATCAGGCCCAGCACCCCGGCGCCCAGCAGGACCACACCCGGCAGGTCCAGGCTCTCCCGGCGGCCGGGCGCCACGCGGGGCAGCAGCCGGAGGCCCAGCAGAAGCGCGACCGCGCCGATCGGCACGTTGACGTAGAAGATCCAGCGCCATCCCTGGGTGCCGTGCGCCAGTGCCAGGATCAGGCCTCCGGTGACGGGTCCCACCGCGCTGGAGATGCCCACCGTGGCGCCGAAGAGGCCGAAGGCGCGGCCTCGCTCGGCCCCGCGGAACAGCTGCTGGATCAGCGCCGAGTTCTGCGGGGCGAGGCAGCCGGCGCAGGCGCCCTGCGCGATCCGGGCCACGACGAGCCAGGCGATCGTGGGCGCGGCGCCCGCTCCGGCGCTGCAGACCACGAAACCGGCCAGGGACCCCAGGAAGATCCTGCGCCGTCCCATCGCGTCGCCGAGCCGGCCCGCCGGGACCAGGGCGAGGGCGAACGACAGGGCGTAGCCGGAGACGACCCACTGCACGGCGGCCGCCGAAGCGCTCAGGTCCCGCTGCATCGACGGCAGCGCCACGGCCACGATCGTCACGTCGAGCAGGCTCATGAATCCGGTGGCGAGCGTGACCCACAGGGCCTTCCAGCGCCTCGGATCGAGTCCCGACGTACCGCCGGTGCGTCCGCCTGCCCGCGCGTCCCTGTTCACGAGGGCTCCTCGTTCACGAAGGCTCCTCCCGGTTGCCGCCCAAGCACGCACCGGCGGTCGGAATCCGCGCGCTCCAGCCGCGTTCCCCGCCAGTCGCGGTCGAATACCGCCGCACGGGCTCGGCCCGTCGGCCCAGGTGTGCGGCAGCCTCGCCCAGTGCCGGGCGGGCCGCCTCGGCGACATGGCGGACCCGTCCGGCCGCCTTGCGGGCGTGGTGGATCGCGGCGTCGCGTTCGCTGCCCGGCGGCGGCTGAGGGCCCATTCCACACGGCTGGCCCATACAGTGCCCGTTGACGCGATCCGAGGGTTCAAACCCGTCGCCGGCCCGGCGGCTGTACGTCCCGGGCGGCACGCTTCTGTTCGACGGTCCGCAGGAGATCGCCCGGCGCTTTCCGTGAGCCGGCCCGGCCGTGCCGCATCTGGGCGGCACCACCCTGCCGGGCGGCCCCTCCCACCCCGGCTCGGCAGGCGCGTCGGCGTGAGAGGGGGAAATATATGGGTGTGAGGTTTACGCACCGGGGTAGGCGCTGCGGGGTCCGCCTTGATCAACAAGGTGGACGCGTACTGAAGATGTTCCGGCTGAGAGGGAGGGCCGCACCATGGCGGTGACCACGGAGGCGAAGGCGACTCGGGCTCGTACGGAGCTGCCGGAGGTGGCCGACCCCTCAAAGGTCGCGCCCACCGACGCGCGGGCCCTGTCACGCCTGTTCTTCGACCGGCTGGCGAAGCTGGAGGAGGGCACGCCCGAGCACCAGTACGCCCGCAACACGCTGATCGAGATGAACATGTCCCTGGTCCGCTACGCGGCCGGCCGCTTCCGCAGCCGGGGCCCGCAGGAGATGGAGGACATCGTCCAGGTCGGCATGATCGGGCTGATCAAGGCGATCGACCGGTTCGAGCTCGCCCGCGAGGTGGAGTTCACGTCCTTCGCCGTGCCGTACATCGTCGGTGAGATCAAGCGTTTCTTCCGCGACACCTCCTGGGCCGTGCACGTCCCGCGCCGGTTGCAGGAGGCCCGGGTCGAGCTGGCCAAGGCCACCGAGGAACTCGGCAGCCGGCTGGGCCGCAAGCCGACGACCGTGGAGCTCGCGGAGCTGATGAACCTGCCCGAGCAGGAGGTCGTCGACGCGATGGTGGCCTCCAACGGCTACACCTCCGCCTCCCTGGACGCCGCCGTCAGCGGCAGCGAGGAGGGCGAGAACGTCCTCGCCGACTTCATCGGCGCCGAGGACACCGGCTTGGAACTCGTTGAGGACTTCCACAGCCTGGCTCCGCTGCTCGCGGAACTCGACGAGCGGGACCGGCTGATCATCCACATGCGGTTCGTCGAGGAGCTCACCCAGGCACAGATCGGGGAGCGCCTGGGCATCTCCCAGATGCATGTGTCCCGCCTGCTGGGCCGGCTGCTGGGCCGGCTGCGGCAGGGCCTGCTGACCACCCGCTGAACCACGGCCCCTGGTACTCCAGCAGCACTTTGACGTTTTCCCTGTTCAGGGGCGGTTTGGGTGAGTGTGGTGGGCTGGTTGTCGACTGCGGCATGCCCAGGATCGCCGGCAGGCCCGGGGGAACCGGCAGAACACTAGGGCATTGGCTGCGGAGGTGATGCTCAATCAGTGAATTTCCGTCGAAAGCCTGGCGGGAGGGCCGATGCTGCGTACGCTGACCGTCACCTGAGGCGGGCGGGGGGCGGGCATGGCGGAACTGAGTCCTGAGATGCGTGCCGAGGTCCGGAAGGCGATGGCCGCGCCGGAGTTCGGACTGCTTTTCATGGCCGAACCGGCGGAGTCGGTGTTGGGCCTGCGGATGCACCGCACCACGGCCGACATGGTGTTCGACGCGCGGGGGCGGCTGACCCTCGACCAGCCTGGCGGTGCGGACGGCGTCGACCTGGAGGCGGTCTACTTGGCAGCCTGCTACTACACCGCCCGGCTCAAGCACCTGCCCAGGGAGGCCAGTTCCTGGGAGGAGCTCGCGTTCGAGCTCCTCTTCGCGATCGTGCTCGCCCTGCGCCCGGAGGCCGTGCCGGAGCCGTACCGCGAGATGTTCGCGGAGCGGCCGCCGCGGCTGGTCCCCGCGCACGAGATCCTGAACGTGGTCGGCAACGCGCTGTACGAGGCGAGTGCACCCGCCGGGGAGCGGGACTCGCTCGCTCTGGCCGTCGGTCTCTTCGGCGAGGCTTCGGAGATGGCCCGGGGCCAGATCTCCGAGCCGCACATCACCTTCAATCTCGGCTCTGCCCTGCTGGTGCTGTCCCAGCTGGACGACCCCGCCCTCGACCCGGCGGAGCTGCGGAGAGCCGCCCTGCACCACATGCGGCGGGCGCTCGCCCTGCTGCCCGTGGACGATCCGGCGCGCGAGAGGATGCTGGCCACCGCCATGGACGCGCAGGCGCGGGGACCGGCGCCCGCCGAGCCGGAGGAAGGCGTCCGCGCCGAGCTCAACCGGTACATGCGGGACGGGGACCGGGACCGGCTCGACCCGGTGATCGACCGCCTGCGCTCCGCCGCGGCCGCGGCGGAAGGGTCGGAACGCGCTCACCGCCTCGTCGAACTGGGCCAGGTCCTGCGGATGCGGTTCGAGATGGACGGCGAACTCGACCACCTCGACGAGTCGATCGACGTGATCACTACGGCCCTCGACGCGCCGCTCGACGCCGAGACGCGGGCCACCGCCTCCTCGTTCCTGGGCCTGGCCCATCTCGACCGGTTCACCGCCGTGGGGGACCCGGCCGACCTGGAGGCGGCCACCACCGCAGTCCGCGCCGCCTGCGCCGCCGAGACGGCCGCGTCGCCCGCCCACGCCCAGCGTCTGACCAACCTGGCCGCCGTCCTGACCGCGCGCTTCGACGTCCACGAGGACATAGCCGCCCTCGACGAGGCCGTGGAACACCTGCGGCACGCCGTGGTCGTCACCCCGCCCTCGCAGCACGACCATCCCGTGATGCTGATCAAACTCGCCGTCGCGCTGCGCAGACGCGGCATGCACGTGGGCGAGGACGAGGACGTCGCCGCGGCCGAGGGGATCCTCCGACATGTGGCGGAGGACCCCTCGACCAGGCCCAACGCACACCTCGCCCGCCTGGAGCTGGGCGACCTCCTCGCCGTGCGCGGGTTGCGGCAGGAGACCGGCGCCGACCTCGCCGAGGCGGCCGCGCAATGCCGCGCGATCACACTGGAGGCCACGGAGGACATCCGTACCCGGTTGCTCGCGGTGACGCGGTGGGCCATGCTGTGCGCCCTGCTCGGCGACCTCGACCAGGCCTGCACGGCGTACGGCGTGGCGCTGGACGACGTGCTGCCCAAGCTGACCGGGCGCGCGCTCGGCAGGGCGTCGCAGGAGGCTCGGCTGCGCGAGGCGGACCATCTGGCGAACGACGCGGCGGCGGTGGAGATCACGGCGGACCGGCCGCAGCAGGCGCTGATCCGCCTGGAGCAGGGCCGCGGCGTCCTGCTGGCGCAGGCGCTCCAACTGCGCGGCCGCCACGACGACCTGGTCCGGACGGCCCCCGCACTCGCGCACCGCTTCGAGCAGGTCTGCGCGGCGCTGGTCGAGTCGCAGCGCGGCCCGGAGCAGCGCAAGGCGTCGGCGGCCGAGTTCGACGGGGTGGTCGAGGAGATCCGTGCGCAGAAGGGGTTCGAGGACTTCCACCGGCCTCCGGAGTGGCGGCAGTTGAGCGATGCCGCCGCGCACGGGCCGGTCGCGGTGATCAACGTGTCCGTGGTGCGCTGCGACGTCCTGCTGTTGCGCCGTCGGCTCGGCCGCACCGTGGTCGAGGTCCTGCCGCTCTCCAAGGTCACACGCGAGGAGATCGGCCGCCGTGCCGAGGCCTTCCGGACGGCCGTCGCGAAACTCACGGCGCCGGACACCTCGGGCGGTGAACGGTACCGGTACGACCGGGAGATGAAGCGGACGCTCCGCTGGCTCGGCAAGCACATCGTCGGGCCGGTCCTCGAACGGCTGGGCTACGACCGCCCGGTCGGACCGGGCGAGGCCTGGCCCCGGATGTGGTGGTGTCCGACCGGCGCCCTGTCCCTGCTGCCGCTGCACGCGGCCGTGCTGGACGCTCCCGACGGCCGACGGTCACCTGCTGTGTACACCCGGGACCGGGTGGTCTCCTCCTACGTGCCGACGCTCGGCGCGCTGCTGCACGCCCGCGCCAGGACCGCGCCGACCGCCGACCGCACGTCCCTCGTCGCGGTGGCCGTGGACGCCCTCCAGGCCGGCGACGCGTACCCGCGGCTCATGGCCCTGGAGGACGAGCTGGCGGCGACCCGCGAGCTGCCCGGACCCAGGTCGGAGCTTCGGAACGGCGATGCCACGCCGGATGCGGTGCTGGCGGCGCTTCGCACCCACTCGCACGCCCACCTGGCCTGCCACGGCGTGCGCGACGGCGCCGACCCGTCGCGCAGCAGACTCCTCCTGCACAGCGGTGATCTGACGATCGGCCGGCTCGCCGCCGAGCGCCTGCTGGAGGCGGAGTTCGCCTACCTGGCGGCCTGCCACAGCGCGGCCTTCGGCGAGGAGCTGGTCGACGAGGCCGTCTCGGTCGCCTCGGCGTTCCAGCTTTCCGGCTATCGGCAGGTGATCGGGAGCCTGTGGACGGTGGAGGACGACATGGGCCCGCTGCTCGCCCGCGAGGTCTACCGGCTCCTCGCCGCACCGGACACCCCGGGCGCCGCTCACTGCCTGCACCGGGCGGTCGGCGCGCTGCGCGCTCATCCCCGGTACGGCGAACCGCTGTTCTGGGCTTCCGTCATCCACACCGGTCCGTAGAAGGAGAGAGCGATGTCCATGGGCCGGGAGAGGGACCTGGATCGGAGGTGGCTCGCCGGGTTCTGCTCGGCGCTGCCCTTGCTGGAGGAGGACCTGGAGGCGGACGGGAGGGCGGCCGAGCTGCACTCCGCCGTCCAGGCCGTCCTCGCCGACACGCCGGTGCGGGAGGCGGTCGCGGGACTGGACATCCCTGTGCACGTGCTGGAGGGGGCCGGGCCGGCGCGCGAGGGGTTGGACGGCCTGCCGGGACTCGTGCCGCGCGGTGCGGGAGAGGCGTACCGCTGCCCGGACGGCTGGTGCAGCCTCAACCTGGTCCGCGAGCCGGGCGGCGAGGTGCCGGCCGGCGGGCGCTGCTGGCTGCGGAACCGCTCGCTGCGCGTCGTCGAGGCGTGAGGGGACGGGACGATGGCGTCGTTGCTCGACGGCCTCGGCGAGAAGCTGGCCGAGAAGTGGATCTCTGCGTTGGCCGTTCCCGGTCTGCTTCTCATGGCCGTGGCGACGGCCGGTACGGTGCTCGGCCAGCGGTCCGCGCTCGACCCGACCGTCCTGCGGGAGCGGATCGGGCACTGGAGCGCGGCGGCGGCCGAGTGGTCCGCGGTGGGTCAGTTGGCCTTGCTCGCCGCGGTCGTCCTGGGCTCGGTCGCCGTGGGCACCTTCGTACGGAGCTGCGCCCAGGGCGTCGAGCGCGTCTGGACCGGAGACTGGCCGGCCCTCGCGAGGTGGCCGGCGAAGCGGCTGACCACCGCGCGCCAGGAGCGCTGGGACCGGATCCAGGGCCGGATCGACGACCGCCGCCGCGCCACGCCGCCGCGCCAGCGCGAACCGGAGCAGCAGCGCTTCCTGGACGAGCTCACCGCCCGTCGCGACCGGATCGCGCTCGCCAGGCCGAGCAGGCCCACGTACTCCGGAGACCGGCTCGCCGCCACCGCCACCCGGCTGCACCACCAGTACGGCATCGACCTCGCGGCGTGCTGGACGCTGCTGTGGCTGGTGCTGCCCGACGACGTGCGGGTGGAACTGCGCGCCTCCCGCGCCCGGTTCGGCGCGGCGGTCGAGGGCACCACGTGGGCCGCCTGCTGTGTCGTGCTCGGCCTCCTCTGGTGGCCGGCGGCGCCTGTAGGGCTCGTGGTCGGGCTCGCGGCATGGGGCCGCGGCCGGAGCGCCGCCGCACTGCACGCCGAGCTCGTCGAGTCGATCGTCGACCTTCACCTCAGGAGACTGGTGGACGAGCTCCGCGTCGCCCCGTCCGCCCCGGTTCCGGACCGCCGGGTGGGCGCCGCGCTGACCCGGATCGCTCGCAAAGCCTCCTAGTGCCCCGACAGGCAACGTTCGCCCCGTCGCGACGCCCGGCACGCTCCCCCAAGCTCTTCGAGCAGGGGGACCCCCACTCGCCGCACCGCCCGAAAGCCCAAGTACATCCAGTACGAGGACTTCCGGCCGGCACTCCCCCAAGCTCTTCGAGCAGGGGGGACCCCCAGAGCACGCACCGGAGGCCGCTCCTTGACGGGCAAACGTTGCCTGCCGCGGCACTGGCTAGGGGCCGGACGCGCGCTCCGGTGGGGCGGGGCGGCCGGCGGGACTGCCGGCCGCGCGGCCGTCGCCGACCAGGGTCTGCTGGGCGTGCGGGACCACGTGGATGAGGCGCAGGACGCCCCACAGGATCAGCCCGGCACCGATCAGCTCCGGCAGGAGCCACCAGCCCGTGCGGATCTGCTCGCCGAAGAGCGTGACGCCCAGCAGCAGGCTCACCGTCGCGTCGCCGAGCGTCAGCGCCGGCTGGGAGGCGGCCAGCGAGCCGGCCTGGAGGGAGTTCTCCAGCAGCAACAGGGCACCGACCCCGGTGAGGGCGAAACCGTACGTCTGCCAGGTGGTGAGGAAGACCGCGAAGCCGGAGCTGTCCAGGGTGCCGGCCGCCGACTTCAGCAGGGCGGCGGTCAGGGCGTTGCCGATGGCGGCGGCCGCGGCCAGCACGGCGGCGCGGAACAGGGAGGGGCGTCCCGGCCGGGCGAGGACCACCGCCGCCGCCATCGCCCCCAGACACACCGCCAGGGCCGGGACCCACCGCATCATGGACGCCTGGTCCCGGGCCCCGGAGGGCGCGGCCGAGACCAGGACCAGCGTGAGGCCGCCGACCATGCCCGCCACACCGCACCAGCCCGCGCGGGGCAGCCTGCGGTGCATCAAGGGAGCGGCGATGAGCAGGGCGAAGGGCAGTTCCAGGATGAACAGCGGCTGCACGAGCGCCATCGGGCCGTTCACCAGCGCGAGGGCCTGGAACAGGGCGGCCCCCATCACCCCGCCGATGCCCGCCAGCCAGGCGGGGCGGCGTGTCAGGGCGAGCAGCAGGCGCAGTCCGCCGCCGCGCGCGACGGTGGAGGCCGCCTTGCGCTGGAAGGCCGTGCCCATGGCGTTGCTGGCGGCCCCCATGACGGCGAAGAACGCAGCCAACCCGATCACAGGTCCACCATGCCCGACCGGCGCCGTGCCGTCCTGCCGTCGAGCACGCCATAAATCGACTTTATGGGCCCATAGGCCGGACCCGCGTACCAACTTAGGTTTGCCTTAGTTTAAGGTTGCCGACGAGTCGACCATCCTCGCTCGAAGGGAACCTGATCATGCCCCGCCCCCTGCGGGTAGCCATCGTCGGAGCCGGCCCCGCCGGGATCTACGCCGCCGACGCCCTCCTCAAGTCCGACGTGGCCACCGAGCCGGGCGTGTCCATCGACCTCTTCGAGCGCATGCCGGCCCCGTTCGGCCTGATCCGCTACGGAGTCGCCCCCGACCACCCGCGCATCAAGGGCATCGTCACGGCCCTCCACCAGGTGCTCGACAAGCCGCAGATCCGGCTCTTCGGCAACGTCGACTACCCGGGCGACATCAGCCTGGACGACCTGCGCGCGTTCTACGACGCCGTGATCTTCTCCACCGGCGCGACGGCCGACCGGGCGCTGCCCATACCCGGCATCGAGCTGGACGGCTCGTACGGCGCCGCGGACTTCGTCTCCTGGTACGACGGGCACCCGGACGTGCCGCGCACCTGGCCGCTGACGGCGCGGAAGGTCGCCGTGCTCGGGGTCGGCAACGTCGCCCTCGACGTGGCCCGCATCCTGGCCAAGACGGCCGACGAGCTGCTGCCGACCGAGATCCCGCCGAACGTGCACGAGGGCCTGAAGGCCAACGAGGCGGTGGAGATCCACGTGTTCGGCCGCCGGGGCCCGGCGCAGGCGAAGTTCAGCCCGATGGAGCTGCGGGAGCTGGACCACTCGCCGTCGATCGAGGTCGTCGTCGACCCCGAGGACATCGACTACGACGAGGGCTCCATCGCGACCCGGCGCGGCAACAAGCAGGCCGACATGGTCTCCAAGACGCTGGAGAACTGGGCGATCCGCGACGTCGGCGACCGGCCGCACAAGCTGTTCCTGCACTTCTTCGAGTCCCCGGCCGAGGTCCTCGGCGAGGACGGCAGGGTCGTCGGCCTGCGCACCGAGCGCACCGCGCTCGACGGCACCGGCAACGTCAAGGGCACCGGCACCTTCAAGGACTGGGACGTCACGGCCGTCTACCGCGCCGTGGGCTACCTCTCCGACAAGCTGCCCAAGCTGCCCTGGGACCTGGAGTCGGGCACGGTCCCGGACGAGGGCGGCCGGATCGTCGCCGAGTCGGGCGAGCACGTGCGGTCCCTGTACGTCACCGGGTGGATCCGACGCGGCCCCGTGGGCCTCATCGGCCACACCAAGGGCGACGCCAACGAGACGGTCGCCAACCTGCTGGACGACTTCGCGAACGGGCGCCTGGACACCCCCGCCTCGCCCGCCCCGGAGGCCGTCGACGCCTTCCTCGCCGAGCGGAACGTCCGCTTCACCACGTGGGACGGCTGGTACCGGCTGGACGCCGCAGAGAAGGCCCTGGGCGAGCCGCAGGGCCGCGAGCGCGTGAAGATCGTCGAACGCGAGGACATGCTCCGCGCGAGCGGCGCGTAGTCCGGCACGCCCGCCGGCCCGCCCGCTGCCGGGCAGGGACCGCCCGGCGGACGGCGTGTGGAGCCCGAACGGAACGAGCCGTGCCCCTGGCAGGGCACGGCTCGTTCCGTTTCACGGGAAGCGGTGCGCCGGACGCGCACCGCCCCGCCAGGGGTCGCTCTAGCTGTTCGCGCACGCGTTCCCGACGGCGGGGTTGAGCAGGCCGATCAGGTTGACCGAGTTGCCGCACAGGTTGAGGCCGAGGTCGAGGGGGACCTGGATGACGTTGCCGGAGAGCACCCCCGGGCTGTTGCTGGCGGTACCGATAGCGTCGGCGTCGGCCGCGGCGGTTCCCGCGCACGTCATCAGGGCCGCACCGGCCAGGGCCGCGGCAGCCGTCATTCTGATCCTCATGGAGAACTCCTGTCGCTCGAAGAACACGGGCGTTCCCACGGTGAGGGTCCCGGGCGCCGCAGAACACCGTTCCACCGCCGAATGCAGTAGGACTGTCAGCCTCACAGGGCGTGACATGCTCCGAACGGGGCAGGCGGCACGGGTAACGCCTCGCAGGGAGAGGTGACGGACCGTGGCCGGACGGGCGGGGGTCGGGGCTCTGCGGCAGGAGGATGTCGGACCTGCCGGAGTTCCCGGCTTCGGCGCCCGCGTCAACGCCGTGCCGCCGCCCTCCGGGGACTCGCCGTGGACGTCACCGGCCGGCCGGCCGGGCCTTCGCCCGGACCGGCTGACCACGGAGAACGTCCCGCCACGGCACGCGCACGGCCGTGGGCGGCCGGCGCCGCCGCCACGGCGGGACGGGCGCCGACCCCGCGCGACCGGGCATGATCCGGCTTGGCGATACTGAACGCACCCGCCGTCCTCGCTCTCAGATTGGCTCATGTCGAACTCTCCCTCCCCCCGCCCCGCGACCCCGCCCACGGTGTGGCCGGCCCGCGGCCGCCACGCCGGGCCCGCCGCTGAGGACGTCGTGCGGCACCACCTGAAGCGGCTCAAGGCCGACGACGTCATCCACGACCACCTCGAACCGGAGCCCAGCGGCCCCGGCGGCGAGAAGGTCTTCGAGGCCCGCTGGCTGGTGCCCGGCGAGGTGACCGTACGGGCCCGGCTCACCTTGTCGCCCCTCGCCGGCTCCGGTGCCGGACAGGGGCGCGAGTGGGTGCTGATGGCGGAGGCGGAGCAGCCGTGGGACCCGCGGTGGCCCTCCCCCGCGACCATGTTCTGGCCGCAGGGCCCCGACGCCGGCTGGGAGTACGAGGCCGTCACCGGGCTGCGGCTCGGGGAGGTCACTCCTCTCCCGGACGACGACAAGGAACTCAGGCGGGTCCTGCGGCACGCGGCGCGGGACACCTGGACCCTGCACGTCGTCGTCCACGAGGCCATGACGCCCGACGAGCGTGGCCGGGCGGCGGTGGTGCGGGTGCTGCCCGAGGGCCTGCGGCACCGGGTGGTGGAGCACCGGGCCGCACCGCACCGGTTCAGGGCCGTGAACTGGGTGCTGGACGACTTCGGCGTCCGGTTGCCCCGCGGCGGCGCCCTGGTCCTGCCGGGCAGTCCGCCGCCACCCGGCTACGACGTACGGGACTTCTCGGTGCGCAGCGTCTTCCTGGACGGCACGGAACCCACCGAACTCATCGACGCCGTCAACCGTTTCGCCGCGCTGCCCAGGCCCCTGCCGAACGACGCCGACCGGGCCCTCACCGCGCTGCGCGAGGAGTGGCAGCTACTGACCCTGGAAGAAGAACTCACCCGGGCACGCGAGCTCGTCACCATGTACTCCGAGGCCCTGGAGGCGATGACGAAGTCCCGGGATCTGTACCGGGAGGCCGCCGAGCGCGCCCACGAGGCCCTCGCCGTGTACCGGGAGTCGGAGGCCGAGGGCACGCTGCCCGCCAGGAAGCAGACCCGTACGGCCGCGGGGTCCCCCTTCCAGCAACTGGCCCGCGGACTGGAACGTCTGAAGGGCACCGCCCTGTCGCTGCGCCCGGGCACCACGCCCGAGCGGCGGCCGAAGGCCGGCGCGGCCTCCGACGACGACGGCGGATCTCCGGCCGGTGGGGACGCCGGCACGTCCCCACCGGCCGGAGGCTCGAAGCCGCGGACCGGGGACTGACCCCGTCCACGGCGGCACGGGTGCCCGGACCCGCCGGGCGCCGCGGCGCGGACACGCGGTCCGCGCGGCGGCACGTCCGGGAGGCCGCCCGGACGCGCCGCGGCGGAGCGGCTCCCTCGCGGGCGGCGCCGTCCGCCGGGCCACGGGTGTTCGTTTCCGAACGAGCCCTTCCCGGCACCGGGCAAGCGGTTCACGGGGCAGGCGGGTTGACGGCCCGTGAGCCCAGTCCGGCCGACCGGGGCGGCGGATGTCGCTCGGCCGCCTGCACCATGAGCAGCAGCGAGAGCGCGGCCAGACTGGCCAGCGACGCGCACACCGCGGTGAGTCCGGCGCTCAGCGGTGGTGCCACCGTGATCGCCAGGGCTCGGGAGACCTGCGCCGGGGCGAACCTGCCCTCGACATAGCCGACTCCGGCCAGCACCGCCGGGACGACCGCTCCCGCCACCAGGGCCGCCACTCCGGCACGCAGGGCCAGCAACACGGCCAGCAGCCCGCACAGCCCCGACACGGTGAGGGCGAGGAGGCAGACGAGCAGGGGGACGCCCTGCCAGCGCAGCGGGAAGTAGGCCGCGCCGCACACCACGAGGGCCGCCGCGGCGATCCAGCTGGGCCAGAAGGCAGGCCGTACGGGCCGCTCGCCGGGCTCGCCCTCGGCCTTCTGCTCCTGGCCCGCGGCCACGCCGGGCGGCGCACCCGGTTCGTCGTACGGATCGTCGGTCCGCTCCCGTGCCAGCCGCCCGATCAGCTCCACGAGATCCTCGACCGTGCGGCCTGCGGCGGCCGCGCGGATCGCCGCCCGGCCGCAGTACGGCAGTTGCGGCGGCCGGTGCAGCAGCACCACCAGCCGGGTGACGTCCGCGACGCAACGGCCGCCGACCGCGGCGCGGATCGTTTCGTCGGCGCTGTCGGCCGGCCGCGGCGGCCGGGTCAGCTCGGCGACCAGGCGGGCGACGTCCTCCACGGGCCGGTCCAGGGCGACGGCGCGCAGGGCGTGCCGGACGGCCTCGGCGTGCTCGGGCGATCCCTCCAGCAGGGTGACGAGCCGGAGGACCTCCTCCAGGGGCCGGTCGTCGACCGCGGCCCGGACGAGGCCGCCGACCGGATCACCGGCCGCGCACTCGCCGTCGCCGTGTCCCGCCATGCCGCCGGGCGGCCCGGACCAGTGGATCTCGTCGGTGAAGTCGATGACGGCCTGGTTCGTCTGGGATGGTGAAGAGCGGGTGGTCATGCTGGGCTCCATGGCAGGGGTGCGGCCGCTCCTGCACCCCCGAAGCGCGACACGCCTTTACCCCGCCATTACAAGGCGGGTGTCGCCGGGCGCGCCACCGGGACGACGCAGCGGGGTGACATCCGGTCATGGAAACGCCGCAGCCGGGCATCAGACAAGGACATGCGCCGGTGAGCGGCACGACGAGGAAGGGCACGAACCGTGGACTCCACCGGGAAGGTGCTGCTCATGGCCGCCGTCATCGCGGCGGTCGCGCTGGCCTTGGCCGCCGTGCTGGCCGTGGCCGTCGTACTGCTCAGGCGTCTGGTGCGCACCCGGCGAGAGCTGCGCCGTGCCGGCCTTCCGACGGGGCCGCGCTGGGTCTTCTGGGGTGCCGTCCTCTATCTCGTCCTGCCCACGGACCTGTTGCCCGACCCGGTGTACCTCGACGACATCGGCGTCCTGCTCCTGGCCCTGCGTTCACTGCACGCCGCCGGCGGCGACCAGCTGCCCGCCCTGGTGCGGCGACCCGGACTTTTCGGGCGCCGTGGACAGCCGGACGCCAAGGACTACGCTCCGTAAGGAAACCATTCACTCGTTCGATTCGTATAAGTCTCGGGAACCCGAAACGAAGTCAGCGGGCCAAGCGACGCCACAAGCAGCACCACCGCTTGGTCGCGGCTGCACCGACAGGGGAGAGACGATGCAACCGTTCGCGCTCAACTACGCTCGTCCGGCAGTGGAACGGGACGCCGCCATGCCGTACGCCTACGACTCCGGGCTGCAGTTGAACGTTCTCATGGACGGGCGGATCGCCGCATCCGACCACGCGCTGCTGAGAGAGCTGGGCACCACGACCTCCACGGCGGGCTCCAAGACGCACTTCGACGACTGAACACGGCCGCGGAGATGACCGTACTGATCCTCACCGGCGAGGAGGACGTGACGGCGGACATGGTGGTGTTGCACCTGAACGCCTCCTCGACTCCGGTGGTCCGGCTGGATCCGGCCGATCTGACCGCGGGCGCCGCCCTGTCGAGCGAGTACGTCCACGGCTCCTTCAACGGCCATCTGTCCGCGGGCGGACGGCTGGTGAGCGTGAACCACCTGCGCTCGGTCTGGGTGCGCAGACCCGGAGTTCCGGCGGCCCGTGCGACCCAGCCGTCCCCGTGGCTGACCGAGGAGGCGGCACAGGCGCTGTACGGAATGCTGCGCGGCTGCGGAGCCCGCTGGATGAACCATCCGGACGCGGCCGGGCGGGCCCGGCACAAGCCCTGGCAGCTGCGGCTCGCCCAGCGCAGCGGCCTGCCGGTGCCGGCCACGCTCATCACCACCTTCCCGCAGGCCGCCAGGGAGTTCGCCGAGCGGTTCCCGGACCTGGTGGTCAAGCCGGTCTCCGGCGCGCATCCGCAGGAGCCGCCGAGGGCGGTGCCGACCAGCCGCGTCGCCCCGGACGCGGACTTCGGCGCGGTGGCCTACGGCCCGACCCTGCTGCAACGCAGGATCGCCAAGCGCGCCGACATCCGGCTGACCGTGGTCGGCGACACGCTGCTGGCCGCCCGCAAGGCGACCCCGGCGGACGCCGACCCCGAGGAGGTGGACGTCCGGTTCGCCACGTCCGGGACGCCGTGGCGGCCGGCCGAGGTCCCGCCGCGCGTGGCCGCGGCGGTGCGCACCTTTCTGCGGCAGGCCGAACTG
The DNA here is from genome assembly GCF_042896885.1 of Streptomyces sp. NPDC001231. Lineage (NCBI taxonomy): Bacteria > Bacillati > Actinomycetota > Actinomycetes > Kitasatosporales > Streptomycetaceae > Streptomyces > Streptomyces sp. NPDC001231. The sequence continues at coordinate 35,586 of NZ_JBIAXS010000017.1, read as the reverse complement.
GCCTACGGCGCCTTCGACTTCGCCGAGGACGCCGACGGCACGTGGTGGTTCCTGGAGTGCAACCAGTCCGGCCAGTTCGGGTTCGTCGAGGTGGAGACCGGCCAGCCGATCGCCCGGACCATCGCCGAGTGGCTTGCCCGCCCCGGCCCGCGGGAGCGCGAACACGCCGACGGCAGGCGTACGGCCGCTCCTTGACGGCGGCACGCTGTGCCAGGGAAGCGCCCGTACGTCTGCCGCGGGATCAGACCGCCAGGGGCAGGGCGCCGTCCCCGTCGGCGTCGGTGCTCACGTCCGTGTCCGCTGCTCGTCCCGGGGCGAGCAGCAGGGCGTCCGCCTTGCCGATGGCCTCGTGGATGCCGGTGGCCCCCATCATGACGCACAAGGTGTAGCTGACGTCCTCCAGCTCCCGGGCCGTCTCGGCCCGTCCCCTCTCCGCCTCAGCGATCTTCAGCGATGCGTACCGAGTCAGCAACGTCCTGACGACCTTCGGGTCCGGAACCAGCACGGAGCGCCCCTCTCTCGATTTTTGCTCCGTATGCCCGCGGCACGCCGTGCCATGCACGGCGACCGACTCGCGGGCACATGTTTGACCGAATTCAGTCGATTTCCGGTGGCACGGCCACCGCTCGCCTCCGGGCGCCGCCGGCTCTACCGGCCGCGGTCCCCGGACCTGCGCCGCGCCGCGGCGCGGCGCTCCCCGGCGGTCATGCCGCCCCACACACCGTCGTACTCGCTGTTGCGCAAAGCCCAGGCCCGGCACTCGCGCAGCACCGGACATCGGTGGCACACCGCGCGGGCCTGTTCTATCTGACGCATGGACGGACCGCTTTCCCCGAGCGGGAAGAACAACTCGGGATCCTCGAAGCGGCACGCCCCGCGCTCGCGCCAGTTCTCGATCGTTCGGACAACGCTCACCGGGACCTCCGCTGAACACTCGGCCGCACATTTTCCGGGCAGCTCCCGTCTGCGGCAGCAGGGCGCCGCACGACCCGGCAGAGGTATCCGCAATATAGGTGTTTTTCGGCCCCACGGCCATGACTGGGTGAGCGCCACACAGGAGGCGAACAGGAGAACACTCCGCCGTGAGCCCCTCGGGGCGGACGGTCTGCGGTCACGGACCCACCCGGCGAGTGATTCTTCGTGCTGGTGGCCGAATCCGTGCAGTGGGTCCGGGCCGTCGGGGCCGCCCGGAGATCCCGGGGCCCGGGCTCAGTCGGAGAGCGCGTCGGCGAGCTCCGCCGTGGCCGCGGCGATCTCGCGGTCGCGGTCGGCCAGCAGCGCCGGCAGCGCGCCGCGCCGGGCGCGCACGGCCTGCCGCGCCCTGCGCTCCCAGAGCGCCGGGTTCTCCCGGTGGTTGAGGAGCTTGGGATAGACAGCGGCGACGCTCTCCCACTGCCGGGCGTTGGCGATGCTCCGGAGCAGTTGGATGATCTGCGGACGGCAGGTCACGCCCGGGAGGTGGACGAGCTCCCACAGGAAGGGAACCGTGGCGGCGGTGGCCTGTTCCACCACGAAGCCGTACTGGCAGATCCGTCCGCGCAGATCGTCGAGCGCGGCGCGGGCGGTGCGGGCGTCGCGGGAGGCCACCTTGTGGAGCAGCAGGGGGATGGCGGCCGCGGAGCCGGTGGAGTCCCTGATGTCGCTCCAGGGCACCTGCCCCAGGGCCGACAACGGGGTCGCGCGGTCGGTGCGCCGAGTGCCGGGCTGCTCTGTCGGTACGGTGCGCATGGCGTCGTCCTTTCCGGCAGCGGTCGTATGGGGAACGGCGGTTCAGTGGGACGGACGCGTCGACAGCTTCACCCAGACCGACTTGCCCGCCGGAGGCCTCGGGGTCCAGCCCCATTCCTCGGCCAGGGCGTCGACGATGCGCAGGCCCCGGCCGTGCTCCAGCAGGCTGAAGCCCGCCGGAGTGCGGCGTATGGGCCGGCCGGCGCAGGGGTCGGAGACCGTGATGATCAACTGTCCGGCGTCGACGGCGAGTCCGAGCCACACGGCGGTGTCGCCGGGCGGGGCGTACGGTACCGCGTGCGTCGCCGCGTTGGCCGCGAGCTCGGTGACGATGACGGCGGCGTCGTCGGCGCGGTGGCCGACCGACCATCTGCCCAAGGTCTCGCGCGTGAAGGCGCGAGCCCGGGCGAATCCCTCCCCTCCGCAGTCGATCCGCAGCGCTGCGGCCGCGAGCGCGCCGTGGGTCCCCTCCGCCCACGGCGCGATCACGGCGGCCGCGCTCGGTACTTCGAGCTCTCGACTCACTGGTGAGGGCACGGCATCTCCCTGATGCGACGTCACCGAACGGGCGCCCACGGGGGGTTGACGCCCCGGCTATTATCCACGCTGAAAGCGTCCGCGTGCAATTGCACGCGAAATTTCTCGTGAAAGTGCGTGCGGACGTGCGAACGTGAACAGCAAGGAGACCGCGGTGCCACCAGTGCGGAACGGAGTGCGGGCCAGTTCGCTGGACGCCCGCTGGATGAAGAGCCGGCACAGCAACGCCGAAGGCAACTGCGTGGAAGTCGCCACTCTGGTCGGCGGTGACATCGCGCTGCGCAACTCCCGTGACCCCGACGGCCCCGCGCTGGTCTACACCCCCGCGGAGGTGGCCGCGTTCCTGGCCGGCGCCAAGGAGGGCGAGTTCGACCATCTGCTGTGAAGCGGAACGAACTTGCCGACTTCCCCCGGCGGGTGCGCTCCGCAGCCGGACGGTACGGTACGGTGACTTTTCAGTTTGCCGGTCTACTGGGAGTCAGGATGTCCGCCGAGCCACATCGCATCTCCCGCCTCGAGCCCTATCTGGACCGGCCCGAGCCGGCCCCGACTCTGCTGAAGATGCTGGTCGGCGTCCAGCTGGCGGGCTTCCGCGAGGACGCGGGCCTGTCCCAGGAGCAGTCGGCGCGCGAACTCGGGTTCAGCGCCGCGAAGCTCTCGCGCATCGAGTCCGGCAAGGGACGCCGCCCTCCGGCCGAGGGCGACGTCCGCGCCCTGCTGAAGCTGTACGGCACCGACGAGTACGAGTCCTCGGTCCTGCTCAGGCTGCTGCGGCGGGCGGGCGAGCCCGGCTGGTGGCAGCGCTACGACAAGCGGCTGATGCCCGAGTGGTTCGACCGGCTGGTCGGCCTCCAGGAGGCGGCCGCCGCGATCCGCACCTTCGAGATCCAGTACGTTCCCGGTCTGCTCCAGACCGCGGCGTACACCCGGGCCGTGGTGGAGCGGGGTCTGCCGACCGCCTCGGCGGGCGAGGTGCAGCGGCGCGTCGAACTGCGCATGCGGCGTGCCCAGTTGCTGCTGCGGCAGGACGCGCCTCAGGTGTGGGCGGTCATTGACGAATCGGTCCTGCTGCGTGTTCTGGGCAGCCGCGAGGTCATGCGCGAGCAGCTCGACCACCTCGTCACCATGGCGCAGCGCCCCAACGTGACCGTGCAGATCGTCCCGTTGGACGTGACGAACGCGTCCGCGCCCGCCATCCCGATCACGTATCTCCGGTTCGGCGGCCTCGACCTGCCCGACGTCGTCTACCTCGAGCACATCAGAAGCGCCAACTTCCTCGAGGACCGCGACGAGACGGAGGAGTACCGGATCGCCCTGGACCGGCTGGCCGACGAGGCGCTCACGCCGCAGGAGACCCTGGCGCTGCTGCGCAAGACCGCCAACGACCGTTACGCGTCCGCGTCCTAGCCCGAAGGCGATCCCGCCCGAGGCGAAGGCCCCGGTCAACGCGAACGCCCCGTCCACAACCCGGTGCCCGGGTCCAGGACGGGGCGTCGTCGTTCGTGTCGGTTCCCCCGTACGCCCGCCCGCTAGCGGATCAGGCCTATACCGCCGAACTCCACCCATTCATGAGTGAGTTGACGAGGTGCCACCTCGGAGTCCGGCCGCCAGGTGGACACCTCCACCAGACCCGGCTCGAGAAGCTCCAGGCCCTCGAACCATTCGACGACGTCCTTCTCCTGACGCACCCGGCCCCAATGTCCCTGCGTGGCCTTGTCCATGAAGTCGGTGACGAAGGCCCGCACCTCGGGATCCTCGCTGACCAGCTGGCACATGAGCATGATGCTGCCGGGCGCGAGCCGTTCCCGTACCCGCTCCACCACGGCGAGCGGACCGTTGGCGTCACTGTCCGGGATGCAGTGGAAGACCGAGTTGAACAGCACGGCCACCGGCTGCGAGAAGTCGATCAGGCGCTGGGTCTCGGGGTGCGAGAAGATCTCGTCGGTCTGCCGCAGGTCGGCGTGTATGACCGCGGTGCGCTCGTCCTGCTGCAACAGGGCCCGGCCGTGGACCAGTACCATCGGGTCGTTGTCCACGTACACCACGTGCGACTCGGGGGCGACGCGCTGGGCGACCTGGTGCACGTTGTCCTGGGTGGGCAGACCGGAGCCGTGGTCCAGGAACTGCCGGATCCCGTGCTCCTCGGCGAGCGTGCGGACGGCCCGTTGCAGGAAGCGCCTGTTGTTCAGGGCGAGCCGGCGGGTGCTGGGGACGACCTTGTCGAGTTCCTCGCACGCGGACCGGTCGGCCGCGTAGTTGTCCTTGCCACCCAGGTAGTGGTCGTACATACGCGCAGCCGTCGGCACGTTCTCGTCAATGTTCGTGGACAGCTGGTTCTCCGCAGGCATCAGTCCCCCAGATTCGCCGATTCCACCGCGCCAACTGGGCCGGTCCGACTGAGAGTACATCCTAGGGAAGCCGCGTCTTCCCAAACCAGCCCGGGGACGAAGGACAGCCCGGGACGGCATCACGGTCTGTCCCGATCCTCACGAACTCTTCACCGGACGGCACTCATCATCCGCCCGGTACGGAGCACCCGGATCCTCTGTCGGACAAGGGGGTGTCATGGTCTTCGTCGCCGTTCTGCTGCTGCCGCTCGTGTCCGTGCTGCTGGCGGTCATGGACCGCGTGGAGGAACGGATGCTGGATCCGGCTCCGGCGCGGGGCCGCCATGCCGGGCGCCGCGCGCGTCTGCGGCTGCTCCCGGGTGGCCGCCGCGACACCGGGGCCGATGCCGGCCCGGTCGCGCCCGCACCGGGCCCGCCCGCCGACGACGAGCGGCGGCGGGTCGCCTGAGCCGGCGCGCGCCCAGGCCCGGCGGCCGTGCGCCGGGCCGCGCCCGCCAGGCCCGATCCGTGCCCGCTTTCGTCCGCGGGCTTGCTCGGGCACCCGGTTCCTGTGACACGCTCGGTGACGACCGGCCCGTACGGCCGGCCGTCACCCTGTCCGGCACAGTGGAGAGGCACCGGTATGCGCATCGGACTGCTCGGCACCGGCCCCTGGGCACGGATGGTCCACGCTCCCGCCCTGAGCGAACACGACGAGCTGGACTTCGCCGGCGTATGGGGACGACGCACGGCCGCCGCCAAGGATCTTGCCGAACGGCACGGCACGCACGCCTACGACGACCTCGACGCCCTGCTGGCGGAGGTGGACGCGGTCGCCGTCGCACTGCCCCCGCACGTGCAGGCCGACCTCGCGGTGCGGGCCGCGCGGGCCCACTGCCATCTGCTGCTCGACAAGCCGCTCGCCGCGACGGTGGAACAGGGCCGCGCGGTGGTCGGGGCCGTCCGGGAGACCGGCGTGGCCTCGGTGGTCTTCTTCACCACCCGCTTCCAGCCCGAACCGGAGGCCTGGATCGCCGAGCAGGCGGCCCGGGGGGACTGGTTCACGGCCCGCGCGCAGTGGCTGGGCGCCGTGTTCACCGGCGACAGCCCGTTCGCCGCCTCGCCGTGGCGGCGGAAGAAGGGCGCGCTGTGGGACGTCGGCCCGCACGCGCTGTCGGTGCTGTTGCCGGTCCTCGGCGACGTACGGCGTGTGACGGCCGCCGCGCACGGCCCCGGGGACACGGTGCACGCGGTCCTCGACCACGTGGGCGGCGCGTCCAGCACCCTCACTCTGAGCCTGACCGCTCCCCCGGCGGCGGCCGGGGCCACCGTGGAGCTGCGGGGCGAGGCCGGGGTGACCCTGCTCCCGGAGAGCTCCGAGGACGCCGTCGCCGCCTACGGCCGGGCGGCGGACGCGCTGATCGCCGCCGCGCGCACCGGGCGCCCGCACCCGTGCGACGCCGCGTTCGGCCTGCGGGTCACCGAGATACTCGCGGCGGCGGAGGCCGAGTTGGCGCGCGACGCGGACTGACTGTCCCTGCGGGCCGGGGCTTCCGGCGTGCGGGACCGGGTCCGGCGTAGCAGCGTGGTCATGTGGTGAAGCTGCTTGCCCCGGTCCGGCGCCGGGACCCGCACCGGCGCGGCTGGCTGCACGGCGCCCCGCCGCCCCGCTGGGTACGTGTGCTGCCGGTCGTGCTGGTCCTCTTCGTGTGCGCGGTCACGCTGCTGAGCCCGAACCCGCTCGACATCGGCTTCCTGCTCGGCGCGATACCGCCGCTCGCCGTGCTGTCGTACGGGCCGATGGCGACCGCGCTGCTGGGCTCCACGGTGGTGACCCTGCTGAGCGTGCCGGCCTTCCAGCTGAACCGGCCGGGCAACACGGACCTGGAGACCGTCACCTTCGTCGCCGTCCTGAGCGTGTTCCTGTCCTATGTGCGCAGCCGCCGGGACGCGCAGCTCGACCTGGAGCGCACGGTCGCGGAGGCCGCGCAGCGTGCCCTCGTCCCGCCGCTTCCAGCGCGGGTCGGTCCGGTGCGGTGCGCGGGCCTGTACCGGGCCGCGCAGCGCGGCACGCTGGTCGGCGGGGACTTCTTCGACGTGCGCCGGGCGCCCCAGGGGGTGCGGGCGGTCATGGGCGATGTGCAGGGGCACGGCCTGGCCGCCGTGTCCACCGTCGCCTCGCTGCTCGGCAGCTTCCGGGAGGCGGTGCTCGACCGGACGGATCTGCCGGGGGTGGCCGCCGCCCTGGACCGCCGGCTGGTGGTGGACTCGCAGGAGGTGCGGCACGCGGAGCTGTTCGCGACGGCCGTGCTGCTGGAGTTCGACGGGGACGCGCGATCGGTGCGGCTGGTGACCTGCGGCCATCCCCCGCCGGTGCTGCTGCGCGACGGGCACGCCGAGGAGGTCGGCCTCGTGCCGTGGACACCCCTCGGTCTCGGCCTGTCCGACGGCGTCCCGCAGCGCGGCGGACACGTCCTGCCCCTGCGCCGCGGTGATGTGCTGTTCCTCGCCTCCGACGGCGTCACCGAGGCCAGGGACGGGGCCGGTGTGTTCTACCCCCTGCTCGACCGGCTGCCCCGGCTCGCCGACGTCGACCCGGCCGAACTCGCCGACCACGTCATGGCCGACCTCCTCGCGCACTGCGGCACCCTCAGCGACGACGTGACGATGCTCGTGCTCGTGCCCCACCCGCCGGAGGACCGCTGAACCCCGACCGGGGGCGGGCCGCTCAGCCCACGTCCCACAGGAACCGGTGGGTGTGGATGCCGAAGTACGGGAACGACTGGACCTGCCGGACGCCCTCGATGGGACGGACCACGTCGTTGACGAAGTCCAGCAGGTCCCTCGGGCCGGGCGCGACCACCTCGGCGAACAGGTCGAAGCCGCCGGAGGTCAGCACCGAGTAGACCACCTCGGGGCGTCCGGCCAGTTCGTCGGCGACCGTCCGCGGGTCGCCGTCCACGCCGATGCCGAGCAGCGCCATGGCCTGTCCGCCCATGGCCATCGGATCGGTCACGCCGACCACCTGGACGGTCTTGGAGTCCAGCAGGCGCTGGAGCCGCTGGCGGGCGGCGGACGCGGACAGACCGACCTTGGGGCCGAGGTCCGCGTACGCGATACGTCCGTCGGTCTGCAACTCGCGCAGGATGGCCCGGTCGATCTCGTCCACGTGCGTCGCTCTCCTTCTCCGGCCGGATCGCCCCAGCGTAGGCCCTGCCGTCAGCCGTGCGGTTCGGCCAGGGCGGCGGTGAAGATCTCGGTGTGCGCGTCGACGTCCTGCTCGGTGGTGTCGGGGCACATCAGCGCCATGTTGTGGAACGGGGTGAGCAGGATGCCCCGGTTGGCCAGGTAGAGGTGGGGGAAGTCCTCCACCTCGGCGTCCGCGGCGGCGGCCGACTCGGTGCCGGTGCGGGGCGCCGGGGCGGCGAAGCGGTACTCGGAGCGGGCGCCGGGACGGCTCACCGACCAGGGCAGCCGGTGGGTGTCGATCCCTGCCTGGACGCCCGCCTCGAAGCGCTCGGACAGCTTCGCCATCCGGGCGAAGGCGTCGCCGGTGAGGACGTGTTCGAGCGTCGCGCGCGTCGCGGCGACCGACAGCGCCTTGCCGGCCAGGGTGCCGTCGACGCCGCCCATGTCCACCAGGTCCAGATCGGCGTGGCCGAGGAGCCGGTCGGCGAGGTCGGCGCAGAGCCCGTAGGCGCCGGCCGGGATGCCGCCGCCGATCGCCTTGCCGATGGTCAGCGGGTCGGGCTCCAGGTCCCAGGCGGCGGTGCAGCCGCCGGGTCCCGCGGAGAAGGTGTGCGTGCGTCTCGTCGTTGATGAGCGGCGCGCCGTACCGCCTGCTCAGCTCGCGTACGCCGGCCAGGTAGCCGGGCTCGGGCAGCACGATGCCGATGTTGGTGAGGGCCGGCTCCATGAGGACGGTGGCCACGTCGCCGTGGGCGAGTTCGCGCTCCAGCTGCTCCAGGTCGTTGAGCTCGGCGACGCGGCCGGTGAGGGTGACGTCGCAGGGCGCTCCGACGTTGCCCTCGCGGGCGGTGCCGTTTCCGTCCGGGCCGACGACGATGAGGGACTCGTCGACACTGCCGTGGTAGCAGTAGCTGTTCACGAGGATCATCGGGCGGCCGGTGACCGCGCGTGCGAGCCGGATAGCCCAGCGGTTGGCGTCGGTGGCGTCAGCGAGAAGCTCCACGGGCCAGGCCGAAGCGCCGGGTGAGTTCCGCGCCGACCCATTCGGCGTCCTCCGTGGGCAGCATCGCCGTCGCCCCGCCCAGCTCGGCGTACCGGCGCGCCACCGCCTCGGCCACGGGGGTGGGCGAGTGGCCCGCCATGGCGCCCGTGTCCCCCAGGCAGAAGTCGACGTACTCGTGACCGTCGGTGTCGGTGAGCCGGGCGCCCCGGGCCGAGTCCGGGGAGCGGGGCAAGGCGCCGGCGCTCTTGTTCATCCAGGTCATCGGCACCCGGCCGAAGAGGTGGTCGGCGCGGTCGCAGGCGGCCTTGGAACGGGGGTTGCGCCGCTCGGCCTCGGCGCTCTCACGGGCGAGCAGGTGGTGAAGGCGGGTGCGGTCCATGGCGTGTCCCGGTGATCGGCGGCGGTGGATTGCAGGGAACATACGATCGGATCACCTGCCACAGTGAGGTTGTGTTTCAGATTCACATGTCGCCACAACTGATTCATGCGTCGCCAGCTGCTCGGGTCCGCTTCGCCGTATGGCCGGCGCCCGTCTTGCCGACGGGGTTCGGGGGCCGTTCCATGGGCGTATGCGTCCCTGTGTAGCCGTCGCCGGGCCCGGAGAGGCCTCCGAGCGGGAGGCGGAACTCGCCCGGCGGGTGGGTGCGCTTCTGGCCCGGCGGGGAGCGGTCGTGGTGTGCGGGGGCCTGGGCGGGGTCATGGAGGCGTGCGCGTGGGGCGTGACGTCGGCGGGCGGCACGGTCGTCGGCCTGCTGCCGGGCCGGGACCGGGCCGCGGGGAACCCGCACCTGAGCCTCGCGGTGGCGACCGGCCTGGGCGAGCTGCGCAACGGGTTGCTCGTGAACACCTGCGACGCGCTCGTCGCGGTGGGCGGTGGCTGGGGCACGCTCAGCGAGGTGGCGCTGGCCCTGCGGGCGGGCAAGCCGGTCGCACTGCTGGAGAGCTGGGCCCTGCCGGACGCGCCGTCCGCCACGGGCGGGCTGCACGGGCCGGTCGAGGCGGCGACACCGGCGGAGGCCGTCGAGGCGGTCCTGCCCTCGGCCGAGCGACCTGAGGCCTGATTGAGCCTGACAGCCTGATTGAGCCTGATTGACCCTGAGACCCAAGCTCCCTGATGGTTCGCCAACTATCCTTTTTGGCCTGGCAATTCAGACACTTGACACGGAAACGAACGGTAACTGGGCAGTTTCGCAGAGAAGTTGTCGCCCACCGTGTGAGTTCGGTCGATGACAGCGTGTACGGTGCTCCGAACGCCTCGGGGCAGGGTCGCGGACCCGGCCCTTCCCGACGTCCTCTGGAACCGCCTCCCATGATCGAAATGCCGGACCTGGTGGCCGGTGGTCTCGCCGCCGGGACACTGTCCGCCCTCGCCCTCGGCGGCGGCCTGCTGCGATCCCGGCGCCGACAGGCCGTCCAACGCGACCGGATCGCCGCCCTGCTCCAGCAACTGGAGGAAACACAAGGGGCGTTGACCACCGAGGTGGCGCATCTGGCGGCGGAGCGGATCCCCGCCGCCGCCCGGCAGACGGCGCATCCGCACGTCGTCGTGCCCGGTCCGCTGGAGCCGGGGACCACCAGGACGCCGTTGGGCGTCGCGCTGGAGGGCGTCCTGAGCGCCCTGCGCACCGAACTCCTCGCCCAGCGCACCCGGATCGACTCCGCCGCCCAGGCCGGGATGCGCGGCGCCACCCGGGAGATCCAGGCCGCCCTGTACCGGCTGCAGGACGCCTTGCGCAGCCTGCAACAGCGTTACGACGACCCTGAGTTGGCGCAGACCCTGTTCACGCTCGACCACGAGAACGAGCAGTCGCTGCGCCGGGCGCAGGTCGCCGCGGTGGTGTGCGGGGCCTGGGTCGGGCTGGCGCGTGAGGAGTCGCACCTGGTCGACGCGGTGACCGGCGGCCAGGCCCGGCTCGCCGGCTACCACCGGGTGCGGGTGCACAACCATCTCCAGGAGGGCACCGCGCTCGTCTCGCACGCCGTGGAGCCGGTCGCCCTCATCGTGGCCGAACTCCTGGACAACGCCCTGCGCCACTCGGCGCCCGACACCGACGTCCTGGTCAACCTGGAACACGTCCACCACGGGGTCTGCGTCACCGTCGACGACGCGGGTCTGGGCATGACGCAGGACGAACGAGCCCGCGCGCAGCGGCTGGTGGCCGGCGGCGAGCCGATCCTGCTGACCGATCTCGGGGACCCGCCGCGCATGGGGCTCGCCGCGATCGGGCAGCTCACCCGGCAGTTCGACCTGGGCGTCGACGTGTCCTCGCCCTCGCCCTACGGAGGAGTGCGCGCGGTCCTGCGGGTCGCGAGCCATCTGCTCACCCGTATCGACCCGGCCGAGAGGCCGCCGGCGGCCAGCGCGCCCCGCTCGACCCTGAAACCCGTCGCGCCGGACCAGGCCACGGATCCGCACCACGAGGCGAGCGCGCGGCCCGCGTCCCCTCCCCGGCACGGCCGGACCGCGCCGCGGGAGACCGCGGCGGAGCACCGCCAGGCCCCGGCGCCGGACCGTGCGGACACCGCGCACCGCCAGGCCCCGGCGCCGGACCGTGCGGACACCGCGCACTCCCACGGCACGGAACAGGGCGGCGAGCCGCAGCCCGCCGCCCCGGCCGGTGGGGCTCCGCGCGGCACGGGCGGAGGTCTGCCGCAGCGACGCCGTCGCTCCCGCCATGCCGCGCCGCCCGCGACGGCGTCGGGACCACCCCTCACGGCGCGCACGCCGGAGGAGGCCGCTGCCGTGCTCGGCGGTCTTCAGTCCGCCACGGCGGCGGCCCGCGGCGCCGCCGACCCGACGGCCGCGCACGCCGGGGCCGGACCCGCGGCACGGACACGGGTGACCGACGGCGGCGGACCCGCCGGGGGAAAGCCCGCGAACACCGGGAGCCGAACCGCCGGAGGGTGGTCGGCGCCCGAGGGAGCCGAGCCCGCCGCACACGAACGCCCCGGCACCGACGGCGGAACCGCCCCACGGGAACCCGGGGAAGCCGAGCCCTGGTCCGCCACGGCGAAGACACCGGACTCCCGCACCCCGTCCGGCGGGACGGACTCGGCACGGGACGGGGCGGGGGACGCCGGGCCGAAACGCCGGGGCGGCCCGAGCGCGGCGGGGGGCCCGCGCGACGCGGGCGCAGTCGAGAACGAACACAACGACCATGAAAAGGGAGCGGCTCGATGACCAGCCGTCAGGCAGGCGACACGGCATGGGTGCTGGACCCGATCCTCGAGGTGCCGCATGTCGTGGCCGCCGTCCTGCTCACCCGCGACGGACTCGCCACCGGGTACACCGACGCGCTCTCGCAGCCCTCGGCGGAGCGGGTGGCCGCCATCACCAGCACCGTGCAGGGCGCGTGCCGCACCGCGGCGGCGGCGTTCGCGGACCAGGACAGGGCCGAGGTGCGGCAGGTGGTCGTCGAGTCCGACCACGGCTACGTCCTGATCGTCCCCACCGACCACGGCACGTGTGTCGCCGCGTACGGGGATCCGGAGGTTCGCCTGGATCTTCTGGCGCACCGCGTCCACTCCCAGGTGGCGCGGATGGGCGAGAAGGCGATGGCCGCCGCGACCCGAGGATCCGACGGCGGCGCGCCGGCATGACCGGCCGCCGTGGCGGCCGTCCCCTGGTTCCCGCGTACCTGTCGACCGGCGGCGTGGCCCGGCCCAGCCGGCCGCACCTGGAGCGCCTGTCGGTGCTCACCGCCGTCGGCGGGTCCGCGCCGGCGGGCCTGCCGGCCGCCCAACTGGCCCTGCTGGACGTCCTGGACGACGGTTCGCTGACGGTGGTGGAGGCGGCGGCGCTGCTCGAACTGCCGGTCTCCGCCCTCCGCGTGCTGGCCGGCGACCTGATCGACCGGAACCTGGTGCTGGCGCGCGCGCCGATCCCGCCCGCCGAACGGTTCGACCCCGACCTGCTGAAGAGAGTGGCCGATGGCCTCCGCGCCCTCAAGCACTAGCGGCATCCACCTGCCCGACACCGCCCGCGACCTGGTGAAAATCATCGTCGCGGGCCCGTTCGGAGTGGGCAAGACGACCCTCATCGACTCCGTCTCCGAGATCCGCCCGCTGCACACCGAGGAAACCCTGTCCGAGGCGTCCGCGCGGGTGGACGACCTCGCCGGAGTCCGGGAGAAGGCGACCACCACGGTCGCCATCGACTTCGGGCGGATCAGCCTGCCCGGCGGGATCGTGCTGTACCTGTTCGGCACGCCCGGACAGGAACGGTTCCGCCCGCTGTGGGACGACATCACCCACGGCGCCCTGGGGGCGCTCGTACTCGTGGACAGCCGCCGTATCGACGCCTCGTTCGACGTGCTCGGACTGGTGGAGGAGAGCGGGCTGCCGTACGCGGTGGCCTTCAACGCGTTTCCCGACTCGCCGAGCCACTACAGCGACGAGGAGTTGCGCGCGGCTCTGGACCTGGAGCCCGCCACCCCGATGGTGACGTGCGACGCCCGGGACGCCGACTCCTCGATCGACGCGCTGCTCGCTCTGGTCCAGTATCTGATCGACCATCCCTCGGAGCGCCGGTGACCACCCACTCCCCCGCCCGGCGGGCCTTCTCGCACTCGGCTCCGGTACGGCTGTGGGAGGACGGTTTCGCCCTGGACCCCCACCGCTACTACGCCGCCCTGCGCGCCCAGGGCCCGCTGGGCTGGGCCGAACTCGCGCCCGGCGTACCCGCGTACGTCGTCACGGACCGGCGGGCCGCCCTGGACCTGCTGCACGACACCGAGTCGTTCTCGCACGACCCGCGGCCGTGGGAGGCGACCGTCCCCGACGACTCGCCGGTGCTCGGCATGATGCGCTGGCGGCCGAACACCCTGTTCGCCGACGGCGCCGCCCATGTCCGCTACCGCACCTCGCTGATCGACACCTTCGACCGCCTCGAACCGCACGACCTGCGGGCACGGGTGCACCGGGCGGTGCGCCTGCTGGTGGGCCGGGTCGGGCCGCGCGGCGAGGCCGACCTGGTCGCCGACTTCGCGCGCCCGCTGATGGCGCTCGTGTTCAACAGCTTGTTCGGGCTGCCGGAAGACGCGAGCGACCGCCTGAACGAGGCGCTGGGCAAGATGATGGAGGGCGGCGACCAGGCGGCCGAGGGCGAGGCCGAGTACGCCGGGTACGTCCTGGAGCTGATCGCCGCGAAGACCGAACGGCGCGGCGACGACCTGCCGAGCCTGCTGCTCGACCACCCGGCGGGGCTCAGCCCGGAGGAGGTCACCTGGCAGGTCTTCCTCACTCTCGGCGCGGGCCACGAGCCGACCGCGAACCTGGTGTCCAACGCGCTGTCCCGGATCCTCGGCAACCCCGACTACTACTCCACCCTGACCAGCGGCGCCCGTCCGGTGATGGACGCCGTGGTGGAGGTGCTGCACCACGAGACCCCACTGGCCAACTACGGCATCCACTTCGCGCGCCGGTCCATGACCTTCCACGGGGTCTGGATCCGGGCCGCCGTACCGGTCGTGATCTCGTACGGGGCGCTCGCCCACTTCGCCGAGCGGGAGGCGACCGGTGGCCGCCACCCCAAGGACGCCTCGCACCTCTCGTGGTCTGCCGGTCCGCACGCCTGTCCGGTCAAGCAGCCCACACTGCTCATCGCGACCGAGGCGATCGAGCGGCTCACCCAGTGGCTGCCCGACCTGGAGCCGGTCCAGCCCCGCGATCAACTGACCTGGCGGCCCGGCCCGTTCCACCGCTCGCTGACGTCCCTGCCCGTGCGGTTCAGCCCCCGCTCCCCCGATCAGCCTGGAGAGTCACCGTGACCGTGACCGACCGTATCGCCCTCGACCCGTTCGGGGCCGACATCGCCGCCGAGAGCGCCCGCCTGCGCGCTCTCGGCCCGATCGTGCCCGTCGAACTGCCCGGCGGCATCCCCGCCTGGGCGCCCACGGGCTACGACACCCTCAAGGAGCTGATCCTCGATCCGCGGGTGAGCAAGGACCCGCGCAAGCACTGGAGGCAGTGGCCGGAGGTCGGCCGGAACCCCTCGTGGGGCTGGATCCTCGGCTGGGTGGGTGTGGTGAACATGCTGTCGACGTACGGCCCCGACCACGCGCGGCTGCGCAAGCTGGTGGCGCCGAGCTTCACGCACCGGCGCACCGAGGCGATGCGGTCCCGGGTGGAGGCGATCACGGCGGAGCTGCTGGAGGAGCTGGCGGCCGCCGGGGCGCGGGGTGAGACGGTGGACCTCCGGCAGGGGTTCGCGCATCCGCTGCCGATGCGGATGATCTGCGAGCTGTTCGGTGTGCCGGACGAACTGCGGGAGGACACCTCGCGGCTGGTCGCGGCCATCATGGACACCTCCGATCCGAGCCCGGAGCACACCGCGTTCGTGCAGGGGCAGATCGGTGCGGTGCTGGGCGGGCTGATCGCCCACAAGCGCGAGCACCCGGGCGACGACATGACCACCGAGCTGATCCGGGTCCGGGACGAGGACGGGGACCGGCTCAGCGACGAGGAACTGCTCTACACGCTGCTGCTGGTGATCGGCGCCGGTTTCGAGACCACCGTCAACCTCATCGGCAACGCGATCGTCGCGCTGCTCACCCGCCCCGGGCAGGTGGAGGCGGTGCGTGGCGGGAAGACCGGCTGGGACGCGGTCGTCGACGAGACGCTGCGCGTGCACCCGTCCATCGCGTCGCTGCCCCTGCGGTTCGCGGTGAGCGACCTGACCGTCGGGGACGTCACCGTCCCGGCGGGGGACGCGATCATCACGACCTACGCCGCCGCCGGGCTGGACCCGGCGCACTACGGCCCGGACGCCGACGTCTTCGACGCCGCGCGAGGTGCCGACGACCACCTCGGGTTCGGCATCGGCGTGCACCGGTGCATCGGGGCGCCGCTGGCCCGTATGGAGGCCCTGACCGCGCTGCCCGCGCTCTTCGACCGCTTCCCCGGTCTGCGTCTGGCCGTCGGCACGGAGGAACTGCGCCAGGTGCCGTCCTTCATCGCCTTCGGCTGGCAGGAGGTGCCGGTGCGACTGGACGGCTGAGTGCCGGGCGTTCCCGCGGCGGCGGGACGCGACGCTCAGCGGCGGGACGCGGTGCTCGGCGGCGGGCCGCGACGCTCGGCGGCGGGCCGCGGCGCGGAGTTCGCCGTGCGCGGGCGCCGTGCGGTGCGCTGACCTGCGCCCGGGCGCCCGACGGCACGGGACCGGTCCCCCGTTCCGGTCCCGTGTCCGCGGCTCGTCGAACCTATGTGTACAGGACAGCCGTTGGGTACCGCGCCGGTGCCCCTTCGGCCCGGCGGAGGGCTCACCCGTGCACAAGTGAGTCCGGAATGCCCGCCTTCACTCCGCGCCGAGGGCGGGCGGTCGGAGGTCGCCCACCGCCACATGGGCCAGGACGACCTCGTACAGGTCGCTGCCGGCGGCGAGGAGCTGGCGTTCCAGGACGGGCTCCACCCCGCGGACGTGCTCGCGGACGGTCTGCGCGTGCATGCCGAGCAGTTGCGCGGCGCGCTCGGCGTTTCCGCCGGCGGTGATCCAGGTGCGCAGGGTGCCGCGCAGGTCTCGCGCGTCCGCACCCAGACGGCCGAGGAGCTCGCGTGCCCAGGTGCGCAGCGCGGGGCCGGTCAGCAGGTCGCCGAGGCGTACCGAGCCCGTCCGCGGCGCCGGGCCGACGGCCGGCTGGTCGTCCAGGCCGGCCTGGGTGTTCAGGGCGAGGTGGACGGCGGCCCGGTCGGTCAGGCTGCCGAAGTCCGCGCCGACCAGTCCCTCCACCCGCTCCATACGGGCCCGTACCGTGTTGCGGCTCACCCCGAGGACCTTCGCCGCGCTGACGGCGGTGAACTCCAGGCCCAGGCGGGTGGTGGCGAGCAGTTCGGCGCGCGTGTGGTGCGCCAGTGCGTCCAGCGGCCGCAGCAGCCGGGCGGACCAGGCGCGCAGCGCCTCGGGGTCCATCAGGCGCTCGGGGTGGCTGCGTTCGGCGTACACGGCGGCCCCCTCCGGACGGAACCGGGCGACCGCGAGGGCGCTGACGGCCTGCCCGTACGCGGTGGCGGTCCGGGCCAGGCCGTGCCGGGTGCTGCCGCCGAGGAAGGTGCGCGGCCGCGCGCCGACCAGCGAGCGCAGGTTGCGGCCGTCGGTCTCCAGCGGCGCGAGCACGATCACGTGCTCGTCCACCGCCGGGCAGAGCACCACCAGGGCTCGTTCCCCGGTGGCGTCCCGGCATTCGGCGGCCAGCAGGTGCCGTTCGTCGCGGCGGGTCTCGACGACGTAGACCCAGGCGGCGTCCGTGTCGAGCAGTCCGGGCCACAGGCCCGCGGCCACTCGGCGGGCCGAGACGGTGTCCTCCACCATCAGCAGTTGCAGGATCGCCAGCCGCAAGGCCGCGGTCGCCTTTTCGAGCCGGTGCCCGGCGACGGTCGACTCGTGGGCCCGCAGCAGCAGTTCGAGCACTCCGGCGGTGTGGGTGACCATCTCGGCGGCCTGCCGGTCGAAGGGCTCGGCGCGGGAGACTGCCAGGACCCGGGCCGACTGCGGACGCGGGCCTCCCACGCGCACCAGGCGGACGTGGTGTCCCCGGTCCTCCAGCGCGGCGGAGGCGAACCGGCCGGCGACGACGTCCTCGACCACGTTCCCGTCCAGGGCCACCGGCTCCCCTGCCAGCAGGGTGCCGGTGCCGTCCAACAGGCAGCCGGTTCCGTGCACGGACGCGGCGAGCCAGGCGACGACCTTGCGCACGTCCCGTCCGGTCGGTCGCAGTTGGTCGAGGAGTTCCTCGGCCCAGGACTCCCGGTCGTCCCGTCCCGGTGCTCCGGCGGTCCCGTCCTCTCGCCCGGCCATGTCGGCCCTCTCCTCATCCGTCGCCTGTCCGTGGCCTTGACCTCGGCGTTTCCGGTCTTGGACGTTACCAGGCAGTGCCCCTTCACTCCGGCCCCGGGCACACCGCACGATCGGACGAGCGGTCAGGAAGGCGGCTTCACCGGTGGTTCACGGGGGGAGTGAACAACCGGCGAAGCCACCGCGCCCGAGGCCGGGGGGGACGGCTCCCGAGCGACACGTGAACCCTGCTTCCCCCGTTCCCGGTAAGTACGCCTACGAATTCGAAGCGGGTACGACTCCGCCGGCACGGGGCAGCTTGACGGGACGCCGAGGTACCGGACACGAGGCGGGCGGACGCCGGGCACGGCTCGGCGGGGTGACACGGTGGGGGGCTGCCCAGCCCACCGGTGCGGCCCAACCCGCGCGAGCGGCACAGCGGGTACAGCGACGCGGCCCAGTGCGGGCAACAGCACGGAGAGCCCAGCCCGGCCGGTGCCGCCCCCGCGGCCCGCGCGGGGGCGGCGGGACAGAGCAGCACCGTGCAGACAGCACAGGCAGCTCGGCGCAGGCGCCGCCGCGCAATCGGCACAGCCACCGCCGACACCGCAGCACCAGCGACAGAACACAGGGCGGACGGCGGCCCGCCGCCCTGGCGCAGTGCGAGCGCCGGGGCGCGAGCGGCGCGCGCAGTCAACCACCGCCTGCACGATGCAACGCCACTGGGCGCGGCGGGCCCGGCGCGGCCCCCGCAGCCCGCGCGAGCGGCACCGCTCCGTGCAGGGGGCGCCGGCGGCGCGGTGTTGACCGGGCGTGGGGCCTGCGGCCGGGGCGTTGTCGGGTGCGGGTGGGTCACGGAGTGGTGGGGCGGCGCGCAGGGGCTGTTGGCAAGGGCCTGCGTCGTGGTGGGTGTGGTTCGGCATAAGCTCGGCGGATGGCGAAGTATTTCGACGTGCACCCCGACAATCCGCAGCCGCGCGCGATCCGTCAGGTCGCGGACAGCGTGCGCGACGGCGCGCTGATCGCGTATCCGACCGACTCGTGCTACGCCCTGGGCTGCCGGCTGGGCAGCCGGGACGGTACCGAGCGGATCCGGACGATCCGGCAGCTGGACGACCGGCACCACTTCACCCTGATGTGCCAGGACTTCGCGCAGCTCGGCCAGTTCGTACGGATCGACAACGACGTCTTCCGGGCCATCAAGGCGTCCACGCCCGGAAGTTACACCTTCATCCTCCCCGCCACGAGGGAGGTACCGCGCATGTTGCAGCACCCCAAGAAGAAGACTGTCGGGGTGCGCATCCCCGACCACGTCGTCACCCAGGCCCTGCTCACGGAACTCGGCGAGCCGCTGTTGTCCAGCACGTTGTTGCTGCCCGACGAGGAGGAGCCGATGACGCAGGGCTGGGAGATCAAGGACCGGCTCGACCACGTGCTGGACGCGGTGGTCGACTCCGGCGACTGCGGCACCGAGCCGACCACGGTCATCGACTTCTCCGGCGGCGAGGCGGAGATCGTACGGCGGGGAGCGGGCGACACCTCACGGTTCGAGTGAGGGACCCGGCGCGAACGGCGGGCGGCCAGAGGCGACGGGCGTCCGCCACCGCCGCGAAGTGCCCCGGGCGTGCCGCACAACAGGGCTTTGATTGACATGTACGCACCCTAGGCGGGATTCTGAGAGCGCTCTCACTTCAGGTACGGACCAACCAACTCCGTATCCCCCCCAACCCCCCACGGAGGTGGAGCATGCTCAGCAGACTCAAGGTGCTCGCGACGACAGGGGCGACGGCCCTCGTCGGCGCGCTGCTCGGATTCGGTGCCCCCGCCCCGGCCGAGGCGGCGGTGCCCGACACGATCCCGCTGGAGGTGACCAACAACTCGGCCCGCGGCGAGCAGCTGTACATCTACGACATCGGCACGTCCCTGGCGACCGGTCAGCAGGGCTGGGCCGACGCGAACGGCGCCTTCCACCCGTGGCCGGCGGGCGGGAACCCGCCGACTCCCGCACCCGACGCCTCGATCACCGGACCGGCCGCAGGACAGTCGGCGACCATCCGGATCCCCAAGTTCTCCGGGCGGATCTACTTCTCCTACGGCCGGAAACTCGACTTCAGGCTGACCACGGGCGGACTGGTCCAGCCCGCCGTGCAGAACCCGAGCGACCCCAACCACGACATCCTCTTCAACTGGTCCGAGTACACACTGAACGACGCCGGGCTGTGGCTCAACAGCACCCAGGTGGACATGTTCTCGGTGCCGTACTCGGTGGGTGTCCGGCGCGCCGACGGAAGCACCGTCAGCACCGGCCGCCTCAAACCGGGCGGCTACCACGCCGTGTTCGACGCCCTGCGCGCGCAGCCCGGCGGCTGGGGCGGTCTGATCCAGACCCGGTCCGACGGCACCGTGCTGCGAGCGCTCTCACCGGGGCACGGCATGGAGAACGGCGCCCTGCCGGGCGGCGTGATGGACGACTACGTCAACCGGGTCTGGCAGAAGTACGCCGGCAACACGCTCACCGTCACCCCGTTCGGGGACCAGCCCGGCACCCGCTACTACGGCCGGGTCTCGGGCGACGTCATGAACTTCACCGACGCCTCGGGCGCCGTCGTCACCAGCTTCCAGAAGCCGGACGCCGACAGCGTCTTCGGCTGCCACAAACGGCTGGACGCCCCGAACGACGCGGTACGCGGTCCCATCTCCCGCACGCTGTGCGCCGCGTTCAACCGGTCCACGCTCCTGGTGAACCCCGACCAGCCGGACGCCACGGCGGCGAACTTCTACCAGGACTCGGTGACCAACCACTACGCGCGGATCATCCATGACCGGATGGCCGACTCCAAGGCCTACGCGTTCGCCTTCGACGACGTCGGCAACCAGGAGTCCCTGGTCCACGACGGCGATCCGAAGCAGGCCTACCTCACCCTCGATCCCCTGGATTAGCAAGCGGGTTGGCCATGGAGGGGTGCGGCGCGCGCGCGCCCGGCCCCCCACCGAAGCCCCCCCCGATCGTTTTTTAGGGGGGCCCCCGGTGTTGCTCCGCACCCGCAAACCTCGAAAGCGGCCGCGGGGCGG
>NZ_JBIAXS010000017.1:4709-14953 GCF_042896885.1 Streptomyces sp. NPDC001231 | reverse complement strand
CCGGTCGCCCGTGCCCCCGGCGGGCCACCCGACGCGGGCACACCCCCCCCCCCCCCCCCTGTTTTCCCCGGGGGGTGGCCCTGGGGGGGGGCGGGCGCGCGCGCCCCGCACCCCTCTCGTACGCAGCGCATGATCGTTGTTACGGTGCACCGCGTGTCTGACTCCTCACGCGATACCGTCGAAGGCGCCGGCTGGACGGCCACCGAACCCGGCTCGTACCGGCAGTTACTTCCCGACAGGGTGCGGAAGCTGTCCTGGCTCGACCCGCGCGTCCTGTGGGCCGCCCGCAACGGGGTGGTCGCCTCCTGGTTCGGGGACCCCACGGGCCGCACCCGGGACCGGTGGGTCGCGCAGCGGACGGCGGCCGGCGCCCCGGCGGACAAGGTGATACGGCGACCGGAGGGGGACCGCTTCTCCTTCCTCGTCATCGGGGACACCGGCGCGGGCGACGACTCGCAGTACGCCGTCGTACCCGGCCTTCTGGAGGCCGGTCGGGAAACGTCGTTCGCCGTGATCACCAGTGACGTGATCTATCCCGTCGGAAGCACCGACGACTACGGCACCAAGTTCTTCCGCCCGTACCAGGACTATCCGGCGCCGATCTACGCGATACCGGGGAACCACGACTGGTACGAGGACCTCGGCGGTTTCATGCGCGTCTTCTGCGACGACGCCCCGCCGCTGCCGCCCGAGCCGAGGCCCCGCCCGCTCGGCCGTGCCTGGTGGCGTGCGCTGCTGTGGCACCGGCCGCGCCCCACGGACGAGCAACGCTTGGCCGAGGCCCGGAAGTTGAGGTCGCAACCGGGTCAACAGGCCGTCCAGCCGGGCCCGTACTGGGCGATCGACGCGGGTCCGGTGCGGATCGTCGGCATCGACACCGGTCTGCTCGGCACGATCGACGCCGAGCAGGGCGCCTGGCTGCGGGAGGTCTCGCGAGGGCCCCGTCCGAAGATCCTCCTCACCGGATCACCGCTGTACGTGGACGGCGAGCACCATCCCTGCCCCATCGAGGGCGGCGGCACCGTCGACGACATCGTGCGCGACCCGGCCCACCGCTATGTGGCGGCGATCGGCGGCGACATCCACAACTACCAGCGCTATCCGGTCGACGTGGACGGCCGCACCGTCCAGTACGTCGTCTCCGGCGGCGGGGGCGCGTTCATGCACGCGACCCACACCATCCCGCGTGTGTCCGTCGCGAACGTCACCGAGTCGGACTTCCGCTGCTATCCGCTGCGCGGCGACTCCCTGGCCTTCTACAGCAGGGTGTACGCCCGCCGGCTGCGGCTGCGCCGCTTCCTCACGCTCAGCGAGGCCGAGGCGATGGCCGTCGTCGCGGAGCGACTCGGCGTCCCGTCCGTCCGCCCCGGGGGCGCTCCGGTACGGGTCACCCGGCGCGTCCGCCTGGTGGCGAGCCTGCTCGGCGCCGGTCGCCGCCCGGAGCGCCAGGCCCGCTTCCGCCTTCCGGTGCGCAAGCTCTACACCCAGCTGTTCTCGCCGAGTTCGGCCACCTACCGCCCGCCGTTCTTCAAGTCGTTCCTGCGTCTGGACGTCACCGGGGAGGCGGTCCGGCTGCGCTGCTTCGCGGCGACCGGTGGACGCGCCCAGGAGGTGGCCCCGCCCGTCGAGGACGAGGTCACCATCCCCCTGACCTGACCGCCGGCGTGTCGGCGGCGCCGGGCCGGTCACCAGCGGCCCGGCTCGCTGCCGGTGATCGGCTCGGACGGCTTGCCGTCCGCTCCGACCGGTACGTCACCGGCGAGCATCACCCGGTGCATGATGCGCGGGAAGCCGAGGTGGGCGCTGTCGCCGGGCGCCAGGTGGATGGTGGCCCGGTTGTCCCAGAAGGCCACGCTGCCCGGCTCCCAGCGGAACCGGACCGTGTACTCGGGCCGGATCGCCTGCTCCAGCAGCATCTCCAGGACCGCCGCGCTCTCCGCCCGGGAGAGGCCCTCGATCTGCTCGACGTAGTAGCCGTTGACGAACAGCAGCCGCTCGCCCGTCTCGGGATGGACGCGTACCAGCGGATGCACCGTGGCGATCTGATGACCCATCAGGTGACGGACGTACGCGTCGTCCCCGGGCCGCGGCTGGTAGCCGACCCCGAGCCGGTGCTCGGCGCGCAGCCCGTCGACGAAGGCGCGTACCGGCTCCGACAGCCCGTCGTAGGCGGCGGCCAGGTTGGACCAGGTGGTGTCGCCACCGTACGGCGGGACGGCCTCGGCGCGCAGGATGGTCGCGGCCGGCGGGTCGACGCGGGCGCCGTGGTCGCAGTGCCAGCCGCGCAGCAGCGTGTGCCGGCGGCGCCGCAGCCACTCCTCGTGCTCCATGCCGAACCGCCCGCCCAGCTCCAGCCGGTCCGCGGTGGTCTCCACCTCGGGCACGTCCGGCGGTGACGCACTACCGCGCCGCCGCAGCACCACCGGCTCGCCGAAGCGGCGGGCGAGGGCCACGTGGGAGGCGTGGTCCAGCCGCTGCCGGCGGAAGAACACCACCTTCCAGCGCAGCACCGCCGCACGGATCTCCGCGGCCACGGCGTCGTCGAGCCCCTCGGCCAGATCCACTCCGGTGATCTCGGCCCCGATGTACCCGGCGACCGGCCTCACCTCGATCCCGCCGGCCCCGCGCCCGCCCGCTGTGCCCGTGTCCGTCGTCATCCGCGCGCTCCGATGGTCGTCGTGACGGTCTCCGCCGATCGTGACAGCGTTTTCCGCCCCCGGCGACAGGGTCTCCCCTCCCCCGTCCGCGGCGGGCCCGCGCGCAGCCCGCCGCGGGGACCCTTTCAGGGGAAAGTGCCGCCCGACGCGCGTGGTGGCATGCCGGTTCGTCGACATCTCTGCCGTGACCCTGCCGCTGATCCCGCCCATGCTCGCCACGCCCGGCCCGCTCCCGCCGGCTGCTCAGGACGCGCGGTGGGCGTACGAGACGAAGCAGGACGGCCAGCGCGTGGTGACGTATCTGCCCGGTGACGGCGGGCTGCTGCTGCGGGCCCGCTCCGGTGAGGACATCACCGCCGCCTACCCCGAACTGCGCCCCCTCGGCCGGGTGCTCGGCGCCGCGCCCGCGATCCTGGACGGGGAGGTGCTGGCGCTGGACGAGCAGGGCCGGGCGAGCTTCCAGTTGCTCCAGGGGCGCATGGGGCTGGCCCACGCCCCCGGCCGGGCGGCGCGCAGGGCCGCCCGGGTCCCCGTCCACCTCGTCCTGTTCGACGTGATGCACCTGGGCGCGCGCCCCCTGCTCGCGCTCCCCTACGTCCGGCGCCGCGAGCTCCTGGAGGACCTCGGCCTGACGGGTCCGTACTGGTCGACGCCCTCGGCGGTCGTCGGCCACGGCGCCGAGGCCCTGGCCGCCACCCGCGAACACGGCCTGGAGGGCCTGGTGTGCAAGCGGCTCGACTCGGTGTACGAACCGGGGGTGCGCTCCCGGGCCTGGATCAAGATCCGCAACATGCGCAGCGAGGACGTCCTCGTGGGCGGCTGGCTGCCCGGCAAGGGGCGGCTGACGGGCCTGCCGGGCGCCGTCCTGATGGGGCGGCGCGCGGGCGGGCGGCTGCGCTACGTCGGCAGTGTGGGCACCGGCTGGAGCGAGGCGGAGCGGTCCGAGCTCGCCACGCTGCTCGCGGCCCTGGCGACCGACGTGTGCCCCTTCGACCCCGTACCGGCGGTGCGCGGGGCGCACTGGGTGCTGCCGCGGCTGGTCGGCGAGGTCCGCTACAGCGTGCGCACCCGGGCCGGGATGCTGCGCCAGCCCTCCTGGCTGCGGCTGCGCCCCGACCTCACCCCCGAGGAGGCCGCGGTGGTGGACCCGCCCGACGATCCGGAGAGGTGACGGCATGTCAACTTCGGTACGCCGGGACGTCTTGAACCGCACGGGTCGCCCGAAGCGAGGTCTATGGTGTCCCGCATGTCCGTCCCCGAACTGATCCGTATCGTCTCCCGCGACTCCCCCATGGCGCTCGCCCAGGTGGAACGCGTCCGCGCCGAACTGGCCGCCGCGCACCCCGGTGTGCGCACCGAGGTGGTCCCGGTGCGGACCACCGGCGACAAGTGGCTGGGCGATCTGTCCGCGGTCGAGGGCAAGGGCGCCTTCACCAAGGAGGTCGACGCCGCGCTGCTGGCCGGCGAGGCGGACCTCGCGGTGCACTGTCTGAAGGACGTGCCCGCCGACCGGCCGCTGCCGGCCGGCACGACGTTCGCCGCGTTCCTGAAGCGGGACGACGTCCGCGACGCCCTCGTCCACCCCGGCGGGCTCACCCTGGACGAGCTCCCGGCCGGCACCCGCGTCGGCACGTCCTCGGTCCGCCGTGTCGCCCAGCTCGCGGCCGGCCACCCGCACCTCGACTGCGTGCCGTTCCGCGGCAACGCCAACCGGCGGCTGGAGAAGCTCGCCGCGGGCGAGGCGGACGCACTCCTGCTCGCCGCGTCCGGCCTGGAGCGCATCGGGCGCGCGGACGTCATCAGCGAGGTGCTGTCCCCGGAGGGGATGATGCCGCCCATCGGCGCGGGCATCCTCGCCCTCCAGTGCCGGGAGGGCGACAGCGAACTCATCGAGGCGGTCGGCCCGCTCGGCGACCCCGGCACCCATCGCGCGGCCACCGCGGAACGCATGTTCCTGCATGTGCTCCAGGGGCACTGCAACAGCCCTATCGCCGGGTACGCGCACGTCGACCGCGCCGGGGAGCTCTCGCTGCGGGCCTGTGTGTTCACCCCCGACGGCAAGGTCCGGCTGAACGCCCACGAGTGGGCGGGCCGGCTGGACGCGGCCACACTCGGCACCTCGGTCGCCGTCGCCCTGCTCCGCCAGGGCGCCCGGGAGATCATCGACGGCATCCCGCACTGACGACGCGGGCGCGGCAGGGCACGGCGGAGGCGCTGCGGGGGCGCGGCGGGCTCGGGTGCGGCTGAGTGCTGCGGGGGTACGACGCGGACTCGGCGGAGTACGGCGGAGGCGCTCCCGGGTTACGGCGGGGCGGCGGGGTGCGGCGCGGGCTCGGGCGCGGCTGAGTGCTGCGGGGGTACGACGCGGACTCGGCGGAGTACGGCGGAGGCGCTCCCGGGGTTACGGCGGAGCAGCGGGTTGCGGCTCGGGCGCGGGCGCGGCTGAGTGGTGCGGGGGTACGGCGGGGCGCGTCGGATCAGCCCGCGGTTCCCGGTCCCGCCTGGTCGCGCAGGAAGGTGCTGATCTGGTGCGCCAGCCCGCCCGGTCCGCCGGCCGCGGGCGTGCCGGTCCCGGCGGTCTCCTCGTGCCCGTCGACGCAGCCGGTCCACAGCGCGCGCGAGGTCCACTCCTCGTCGACCCGCAGCTGGATCTGCGCGTCGATCTGGGACAGGGCGGCCTCCGGCCCCGCCGCGTACAGCACCGCCGTGACCCGGCGCAGCGGATAGACGTCGTAGCCCTCGATGAACTGCGAGTTGCGCCAGTCGACGAACGCGCCGTCCCCGTCCGGGCCGATCCGCACGTCGATCTGCCCGTCCTCCAGGTGAATGCCGAAGCGCCGCGTGCCGCGGTTCTCCACGGTGACACGGAGGCGGAAGTACGTCAGCCCCTCGGCGGCCTCGTCGCGCCCCCGCGGCGGCTCCGACCGCTCCAGGCGGTGGACGCGGACGCGCAGACCGGCATGCTCCTCGTACTCCTGCCAGTCCCCGACCACGTTCGGCTCGTACACAATGCACCTCTCGACTTCCAAGAGCTGCTTCCTATCCGCGCGCTCAGCGCACTGTCAAATGTGCGGAATGCGCCGTGGCCGGGGAATTCACCGTCTTTGATCGCTGATCAAGCCGTGGGCAGGAGGAATTCGCCGACGGGCCCTCGAAGCGGCCCCCGGGGCGTGCCGTACATCACTCCGACGGGCGGCTCGGCCGGCGGCCCGCAGGGCGTCGTCAGCGGGCCAGCCGGCCGAGCAGCGCGGAGGCCGCGGTGATGCCGAGCGCGGCGGCCACCACGAGGACGGCGAAGTCGGCGGCGAGGTGCGCGGGGGTGCCGAGCAGCAGCCCGCGCAGAGCGTCGACCTGATAGCTGAGCGGGTTGGCCTTGCTGACGGCCTGGAGCCAGCCGGGCATGACGGCGACCGGGTAGAGGGCGTTGGAGCCGAAGAACAGCGGCATCGTGATCGCCTGCCCGATGCCCATCAGCCGGTCGCGGCTGAGCACGATGCCGGCGATGGTCATCGACAGGCAGGCGAAGAACGCCGAGCCGAGGACGACGGCTGCGGCGACGCCCAGCAGCTTCAGCGGGTTCCAGGTCAGCGCCACGCCGAGCAGGGCGGCGATGACGATCACGACGATCGCCTGGATCAGCGCCTTCACCCCGGCCGCGAACGCCTTGCCGGTGACCAGGGCGGAGCGCGGGGTCGGGGTGACCAGGAGCTTGTTGAGGACGCCCGCGTCACGCTCCCAGATGATCTGGATGCCGTAGAAGATCGCGATGAACATGGCGGACTGGGCGATGATGCCCGGTGCCATGAAGTCGATGTACGGGATGCCGCCGGTGGGGATCGCCCGGATACGAGTGAAGGTCTGACCGAAGATCAGCAGCCACAGGGCTGGCTGCACCGCGCGGGTGTACAGCTCGGTGCGGTCGTGGCGGAGCTTCTGCAGCTCCACCGCGCACATGGCGACGACCCGGGCGGGCAGCAGCCGCCAGCCGGAGCGGGGCTGCGGGGGCCGCAACAGCAGCCCGATGTCGTCGGCGCTGACGGTGTCAGCCGACGCGGTGTGCGGTGCGGCGGGTGCTTCGGACATCGCGGAAGTCTCCTGAGGTGTCGTCGAGGCCGCTGCCGGCCACGTCGCGGAAGACGTCCTCCAGCGTGGGCAGCGGGTCCGTGGCCGGGGCACCCTGGGCGCGGCGGCGCTCGCCGAGTCCTTCGCGCAGCTCGGCCGGGGTGCCGAGGGCCCGGATGCGGCCGCGGTGCATCAGGGCGACCCGGTCGCAGTACGTGTCGGCCTCGTCCATGTAGTGGGTGGTCACCAGGACCGTCATGCCGGTGGCGGCGCGGACGGCGCCGATGTGCTCCCACACCCCGGTGCGGGCGATCGGGTCCAGGCCGATCGTCGGCTCGTCGAGGATCAGCAGGCGGGGTGAGCTGACCAGGGCCTGGGCGAGTTCGAGGCGGCGGACCATGCCGCCGGAGTAGGTGTTCGCCAGCCGGTCGGCGGCGTCGGCCAGACCGACCGCGGCCAGCGCCTGGGCGACCCGTTCGGCGCGTTCGCGGCGCGGGACGTCGAAGACGCGGGCGAACAGGGTGACGTTCTCCCGGCCGGTGAGGGCGGCGTCGGCGGACAACTGCTGCGGGACGTAGCCCAGCAGGCGGCGTACCGCCATGCGGTCGGAGGCGGCGTCGTGGCCGAAGACGCGGACCATGCCGGAGGGGACCGGCAGAAGAGTGGTGATGCAGCGGATCGCCGTGGTCTTGCCTGCCCCGTTCGGGCCGAGCAGGCCGAACACCTCGCCCGGGCGCACGGACAGGTCCACGCCGTCGACGGCTTTGGTGTCGCCGAAGGCGTGGGCGAGTCCGGTGCAGACGACGGCGTCGTCGGCCGGCTCGGCGGCAGCGTTCCGGGTCATGGGCGATCGGCCTCCTCGCGCAGGTTCTCGGCCAGTCTGCGCAGGGCGGGGACCGCCGCGCGCAGCGCGTCCCGGTCCGTCCGGTCGAGCCGGTCCACCTGATGGCTTACGAGGGCCGCACGGCGTTCCCGCCATTCGCGCAGACGGGTCCTGGCGGCCTCCGTCAGCAGCAGGCGTGCGGCCCGCCGGTCGGCGGGGTCCGTCTCACGGATCAACTGACCGTCCCGGACGAGCTGGTTGACCAGTGTCGAGACGGAGTTGCCCGCCAGGTGCAGCTCCTTGGCGGCCTCCGAGACGCCTATGCCGGGGCGGCTCTCGACCAGGCGCAGCAGCTCGTTCTCGGCGCCGCGCAGCCGGGGCACGGTCATTCCGGCGCGCAGCCGGCGGCGGATCAGCCGCTGGACGCCGACGAGGGCGTCGGCCAGCTCTTCGGGGAAGGTCTCCGGGGTCACGTCCGCCAGATTACCTCTGTAGCAGAGGTAATCACCCCAAAGTCCGGTCAAGGATGCCCGGGCGCGACGGCGGGCGGGAGGGAGGCTGGTGCGGAGACGGCTCCGGCACCGCGCGGAGCCGGCGGGCGCGTCCGCATTCGCACCGCCACGGAAATGCGCGCATTTCCTCCGGTGGCGATTCTCCGGAGTCTGAACAACAATTGAGATTCGTGCGGTCGCATATCGTCACCGCATTCCCGGAACAGTTCTGAAATCGCCGACTTCGGGAATCCCGAGTCCAGTGCTTCGGACAGGAGGCACGTCCGTGGGAGCCGGCGCGCCGGGCCCCGATGTTCATTTCCGTTCGGTCCGGGCCCCGCCCCTCCCAAGGTGTCCGTCCATCCAGCACCTGCTGAGGGAGGCGCAGCTCATGCGTACCACCGGCAGAACGAAGGCCCATCCGCACGACGACGCCCCCGACACCGCCGAGGCGTTCGAGCGGCTCGCTTGCATGCCCGACGGCGCCGAGCGCAAGGCGCTGAGGGACGAGCTGGTACAGGTGTGGCTGCCCATGGCCGAGCGGATCGCCGTACGGTTCCGCGGGCGCGGAGAGGCCCTGGAGGATCTGTACCAGGTGGCAGCGCTGGGCCTGGTCAAGGCCGTCGACCACTACGACCCGGCGCGTGGCTACGCGTTCGAGGCGTACGCCGTGCCGACGGTCACCGGGGAGATCAAGCGGCACTTCCGCGACCACATGTGGACGCTGCATGTGCCGCGCCGCGTCCAGGACCTGCGCAACCGGGTACGGCGCGCCACGAAGGAGCTGGCGCAGACCACGCCCGGCCGGACGCCGACCGTGGCCGAGATCGCCGAGTACGCGCATCTGAGCGTGAGCGAGGTGCGCACCGGGATGGAGGCCCTGGACTGCTTCGCCGCGCTGTCGCTGGAGGCGGAGGTCCCCGGTACGGACGGCTACGCGCTCGGCGACGGGCTGGGCGAGGCCGACGCGCGGTTCGACCTGGTCGTGGACCGGGTGGCGGTCAGGCCCTGTCTGGAGGCGCTGCCCGAACGCGAGCGCACCATCCTGTACCTCAGGTTCTTCCGGGGCATGACGCAGAGCCGGATCGCGCAGCAGCTGGGCATCTCGCAGATGCATGTCTCGCGCCTGCTCAGCGGGTGTTTCGCCCATCTGCGCGAGGAGCTGCTCGCCGAGGCCGGGTGAGCCGCGCCGCGGCTCACCCGCCGTGCGGGGGCGGCCGTGCGGGGGCGGCCGTGTCCCGCGCCGCTTCGGCGGCGTCCGGCGGGTACTCGGCAGGCGTCTTCCGCGCTCCGGTCGGACACTGGTGTCAGGCTGGTGGAAATCGGTCTGACACGACCAGGACGGGCCATGAACCACGACATGACACCTTCCGGCAGTTCTCCCGACGTCGTCTCCACGCACTCGGTGTGCGGCGCGCCCTGCTGGGTGAGCCTGACCAGCCGGGATCTCCAGGCCACGGAGGAGTTCTACCAGGCTGTGCTGGGCTGGGAGTGGCGTCCGGCCAGACTCGGCGACCACTTTCGCATCGCGCTCGCGGAGGGCGCCCCGGTCGCGGGGATCGGCGCGGTGGCCGCCATGTGGCAGATGGCGGTCGCCTGGACGCCGTACTTCGCCGTGCCCAGCGCCGACCAGGCCGTCGCGCGGGTGCAGGAACGCGGCGGTACGGCCGCGGTCGGCCCGATCTCCTTCCCGCCGGGGCGCGCGGCACTGCTGGCCGACCGGGACGGCGCGACCTTCGGGATCTGGGAGGGTGACCTCTTCACGGACTGGGAGACCTGGCGCAAGGCCGCGCCGGCCTTCATCCGGCTGCACACGCGCGACGCCTTCGACGCCGCGATCTTCTACGGCGAGGTCCTGGACTGGGCCTCACGGCGCCCCGGCTGCTGCGAGGTCCGCTACGAGGGCGACGAGGTGGTGCTGCGCAGCCACGGCGAGGTCGTGGCGCGCATCGAGTCCGGCGCGCTGGAGGCGGCGCCGGACCCCACGATCCGCCCGCACTGGCAGATCCACTTCCGCGTGTCCGACGTGGCCGCCTGCGCCCGCGCCGCCGAGGTCCACGGCGGCAGCGTCCTGCGCGAGGGCCCCGACGAGGCCGTACTCCGCGACCGGGACGGCGCCCAGTTCACGGTGACGTCACGCCGCGAGGCCTGAACGGCGACCCATCCCCACCACCGGCCGCAGGCCGACGCAAACGCCATGTGCCCCTGCCG
>NZ_JBIAXS010000017.1:0-4611 GCF_042896885.1 Streptomyces sp. NPDC001231 | reverse complement strand
GGGACCCACGCCGACAGCGACCCGCACAAGGACCCCGACAAAGCCGTACCCCGCGACCGAAACAGCGCCCAGTTCACGGTGACGTCACGCCGCGAGGCCTGAACGGCGACCCATCCCCACCACCGGCCGCAGGCCGACGCAAACGCCATGTGCCCCTGCCGCCGGGACCCACGCCGACAGCGACCCGCACAAGGACCCCGACAAAGCCGTACCCCGCAACCGAAACAGCGCCCAGTTCACGGTGACGTCACGCCGCGAAGCCTGAACGGCAGCCCATCCCCACCACCAGCCGCAGGCCGCAGGCCGCAGGCCGACGCAAGAGCCGAAGCTGGGCCGCGCGGTCAGGCGGCAACGGAGCAGCCGCCTGGCATCGCGGCACGCTCAACGCCGAAGACCGCCGCGCGCGACCCGGAGCAAGGTCCGGTGCGCGAACGCGGGCGTAGGCCGCAGATCCCGGTGCGGGTCGGCGGGGGCGGTGTGGGGCCGGTCGGAGGTTCCGGCCCGGGGCCGGAGATCCCGTGCCCGGCGCGGGTCGGAGGACGTGCGGGTGCTTCGGAACCGTGGCCTCGGCCCCGGCACGGCGACACGCCCCGGCCGCCGCCAGGTACGGCACACGGGACGGACGGCCCCGGCCCCGCTTACCGGCACCGGCCGCGGAACCCGCGCACGCCCGGCTGTGGTCAGTGGGGAGTTTTCGGGGGGCGGGACAGGAGGATCAGGCTGCGGGGGTCGGCGCGGAGGGTGCCGCCGGGTTTGTGCTCGGCCTCGTCCGGCGGGCCCAGGGGTTCGGCGGTGTCGAGGAGGGTGGTCCAGCGGTCGCCGTAGGCGCGGCCGGGCAGGCGGAAGTCGACCGGTTCCCAGTAGCCGTTCAGCAGCAGGAGGAAGGAGTCGTCCACCAAGGGACGGCCCTGCCGGTCGGGTTCGGCGATGGCGTCGCCGTTGAGGAAGACCGTGACGGAGTGCGCGTCGGAGCGCTGCCAGTCCTCTTCCGCCATCGCGCGGCCGTCCGGCAGCAGCCACACCAGGTCGGGCAGCGGCTGGTCGTTCCGGGTCGCGGTCCTCCCCTGGAAGAAGCGGCGCCGGCGCAGCACGGGGTGGGCGCTGCGCAGGCCGATCAGGTACCGCGTGAAGTCCGCGAGTTCCCGCTGCTCGCGGGTCGGCCGCCAGTCGATCCAGGAGACCTCGTTGTCCTGGCAGTAGGCGTTGTTGTTGCCACCCTGGGTACGCCCCAGTTCGTCGCCGTGGCACAGCATCGGGATGCCCTGCGAAAGCAGCAGCGTGGCAAGGAAGTTGCGCTGCTGGCGGGCCCTCAGTTCCAGGACGGCCGGGTCGTCGGTGTCCCCCTCCGCCCCGCAGTTCCAGGACCGGTTGGCGCTCTCGCCGTCCCGGTTGCCCTCACCGTTGGCCTCGTTGTGCTTGTCGTTGTACGACACCAGGTCGAGCAGCGTGAACCCGTCGTGCGCGGTGACGAAGTTGACGCTGGCGCGCGGCCTGCGCCGGTTGTGGGCGTACAGGTCGGCGGATCCGGTCAGCCGGGAGGCGAACTCGCCGAGCGTGTGCTCCTCGCCGCGCCAGAAGTCCCGTACCGCGTCCCGGTACAGGCCGTTCCACTCCGACCACAACGGCGGGAAGTTGCCGACCTGGTAGCCGCCCTCGCCGAGGTCCCACGGCTCCGCGATCAGCTTCACACGGCTGATCACCGGGTCCTGCTGGATCAGGTCGAAGAACGCCGACAGCCGGTCCACCTCGTGGAACTGCCGGGCCAGCGTGGCCGCGAGGTCGAAACGGAAGCCGTCGACGTGCATCTCGGTGACCCAGTACCGCAGCGAGTCCATGATCAGCTGCAACACGTAGGGGTGGCGCATCAGCAGGCTGTTGCCGGTGCCCGTGGTGTCGTAGTAGTGCGCCCAGTCGCCGTCGACCAGGCGGTAGTACGAGGCGTTGTCGATGCCCCGGAAAGACAGCGTCGGGCCCTTCTCGTTGCCCTCGGCGGTGTGGTTGTAGACCACGTCGAGGATCACCTCGAGCCCGGCCGCGTGCAGCGCCTTGACCATCGACTTGAACTCGGGGACCTGCTGCCCGCGCATACCGCCGGCGGCGTAGCCGTTGTGCGGTGCGAAGAAGCCGATGGTGTTGTAGCCCCAGTAGTTGGAAAGGCCCCGGCCCTGGAGCACGCCGTCGTGCACGAACTGGTGGACCGGCATCAGCTCGATCGCCGTCACACCCAGCGAGGTCAGGTGCTCGATCACCGCCGGGTGCGCCAACCCCGCGTAGGTGCCGCGCAGTTCGGGCGGCACCTCGGGATGGGTGCGGGTCAGGCCGCGTACGTGCGCCTCGTAGATCACGGTGTCGGAGTACGCCCGCCGCGGCGGACGGTCGTCGCCCCAGTCGAAGGCCGGGTCGGTCACCACGCCCAGCATGGTGTGCCCGGCGCTGTCGGCCGGGTCCGGGCCGTGCGCGGCCCGCTCGTACAGCGAGGGGTGGTTGTCGATCTGGCCGTCCACCGCCGTGGCATAGGGATCGAGGAGCAGTTTCCTCGGGTTGCACCGGTGGCCGGCGGACGGGTGCCACGGCCCGTGCACCCGGTATCCGTAGCGCTGCCCCGGCCCGACACCGGGCAGGTAGCCGTGCCACACGAAGCCGTCGGCCTCGGTCAACTGCACGTCACGATGGGTGCCGGCGTCGTCCACCAGGACCAGGTCGACGCGCTCGGCCACCTCGCTGAACAGGGCGAAGTTGGTGCCCTTCCCGTCGTACGCCGCCCCCAGCGGGTAGGGGTACCCGCTCCACACGGGTACCCCTTTCCGTCGTCTTCGCCCGGTCATAGGGCCGCTTCCAGCAAGGCCTGCGGCCCGCTGAGCGGAGAGGCCAGTGCCGTGACCGGCATCTCGCGCGGCGTCTGCAGACCCTCGCGCAGGGCCGGGTCCGGGGCCGTCGGGACCAGCGGGACGCGCACCCCGGCGCGGGCCCGCTGCGAGAACCAGATGATCTTGCTGCCGGTCCGGGAGGCGCAGCAGCCCCAGCCGTCGCTGGTCGCCGCGATACGGGCCAGGCAGCCGCGCAGGTCCTGGTCGGGGCGCAGGTCGTGGTTGTTCTCCCCGACGGCGGTGATCAGGTGCTGGCCGGTCCACCACATCTCGATGGAGGTGTGCTTGTCGGTGGCGTGCTCGTCGATGGCCTTCAGCAGCATCTCGGCACCCCCGCACACGGGGTCGACGAGGTCCTCCAGGTCCCAGAAACGCAGGTGCGCGGCCAGGATGCGCCTGACCTGCCCGACCCGTTCCGGGCTGACTTCCACGTCGAGGTGGTAGTAACAGGGCACTGCGGTCTTCATCGTCGTTGGCTCCTCACCGGCGAGGCCCACGCTCCGCTCCCGCAGGTGCGAGGAGCCCCGAAATCACGAAACGTGAACATCTGTTGCCTCTGAGTCAGATCCACAGTGCGCGCGCTACGCCATTCGTGCAACAGGAGCAGGTCAGCGCACTTGTTGAAGATCCAACAGGACGCTGTGTCGTTGAACGTGCACCATGAGTGAAGTCTCGAGCGCCGTAAACGGGACCGCTGCCCACGCGTGCGCGGTCGCCGCCCCGGCTGTCGGGGAAACGAGCCCATCGAGCGCATCCGAAAGGTGAACGGCGCCATGCTGCTACCCGCCAAAGCCGAAGTCGCCCGGCATCTGCGCCGCTACCGGGCGTGGGAACGCGCGATGCTCGCGTCGCCCGACGACCGCCGGGTGCGGTCCACCTTCGAGGACTCGGGCTACACCCTGTGCGTGCTGATGGGGAAACGCTGCGCGCGGGAGGCCGCGGACGCCGCCGAGCGCTATCTGTGCACCAGCCTCGGCACCTACCTGCGGGAGCAGAGCGGCCGGCCGCACCGGAACGCCGTCTCCCGCCGGGGCCCGCCGAAGGCGGCCCAGAGACGTTCCCGCGCCGGGAGGTAGGTTCCGCCCGGCACGACCCGATTCCCCGGCCGGGCGCGAGCCCGGCCTTGAGCACGGCGGAGGTGACACCCGTGAGTTCGACCCCGAGCCAGGGCGCCGGCACGGCCTCGATGATCGGCCGCATCCCGGTGCGGGACGTCCGTCCGGCCGTGGAGGGCGGCAGGCGAGCGGCCAAGGCGGTCGCGGGAGAGACGTTCCCTGTCACCGCCACCGTGTTCCGCGAGGGCCACGACGCGGTGGCCGCGAACGTGGTGCTGACGGATCCCGAGGGCCGGCCCGGCCCGTGGACGCCGATGCGCGAGCTGGCGCCCGGCACCGACCGCTGGGGCGCCGAGGTCACTCCGGGTGGGGCCGGCCGCTGGACGTACCACGTGGAGGCCTGGGCGGATCCGGTCGCCACCTGGCGCCGCGTCGCCTCCGTCAAGGTTCCGGCCGGCATCGACGCCGGGCTGGTGCTGGAGGAGGGGGCCGCTCTGCACACCCGGGCGGCGGCCGGAGTGCCGCAGGGGCCGGAGCGGGACACCGTGCTCGCCGCGGCGGCGGCGCTCGAGGACGACTCGCTGCCGGTGATGACCAGGCTGGCGGCGGCGTTGACGCCGGAGGTGGACGCGGTCCTGGCCCGGCATCCGCTGCGGGACCTGGTCACCGCCTCCGCACCGCTCGCCCTG
>NZ_JBIAXS010000016.1:158523-203163 GCF_042896885.1 Streptomyces sp. NPDC001231 | reverse complement strand
AACAAGCAACGGGCCAGGCGCCACGACGTCGGCAAGACCGTCAAACGCGCCGAATCGATCAAGGAACACCAAGCCCAGCGAGGTTAAACGCCAAGCTGAGAAGGCGTAACGGACCTCACCACTCGAACAACCCCGGCACGGTCACCCGGCCCCACCGGAGTCGTTACAAAGGAATTAGCGCTCAGAGTGCTGGTGAAGCAACCGGATCCCGGAACTGATCGACTCAGCCGCCGCTCTTGCGCCTGAACGACCGCTGGCTCGCAGCCGGGCCGTGCGCCGCACGCACTTTCGACGCATTGGGGTTGGCGGCAGCATCGGCGGCGTCCGCCTGCGCACCGCGCTTGCGCGCCAGGGCTTCGCGGAACTTGCGCTTGAGGTCGTAGTTGCCGTCGCTGTCCGGCGTCAGAGAGGACGTCTCCGGGGTAGCCGGCTCCGAACCTTCCGTAGATACGGGCTCTGCGGTCATGGTGACCTCCTGGGTTCGGGGGTGGGCAAGCACAGCTTGTCATGCCGGGCGTAGTGCGGGGCGCCGGCAACATCATCCTGCTCCGTTGCGGCGGGTATCTCTTTCGTGGTCGAGGGCGTTCGCTTCGCAAGTGGGGGCACCGGACGGGCTTCGGGCCGGGCCGAGGGCTCGAGCCCGTAGCCAGGACATTCACTGCCAGGGCAACGGCTCTCAGCCGTTGCGACGCACGAGGGCGGCCTTGCGGGCCTCGGCGAGCTTGCGGGCCTCGCCGCCCTTTCGGGACTTGCCGCCGGCGCCGCGGGCGCGACGGGCGCCCTCGACGCCACCCAGCCGATCAGCCACCGCCTGCCGTGTCCGAGACCATGCAGGGCTACGACATCTTCACCCGCAGCGCCGAGACCGGCGCCCTGAAGGTCGTCCTCACCAACGACTGACCGCTTCCGCAACGGCCGTCAATCCGGGTCCCGTCCTCCCCTACGGGCCCGGCTTGACGGTCTTCATCGTGAAGTGCGAGGTGACGTTCTTGATCCTGGGGATAGTCATGACCCGTTGACTGAGGAACGTCTCGTAGGCGGAAAGATCGGCGACGGCGACGAAATAGTCCGGGCTCCCCATCCGCGACGCCGAATGGGATACCCGGCTCCATGAGGACATCGGCCTCTTGCTCTACGCGCGAAACGGCCGACGGCGTCGCGCGGGCGTCTCTCATAAATGACCCTTTGCCAGAGCAAGATCAAAAACGGGAGGTGTGGGGTCGTGGAGATTCTGGCGCCCTGGGCCAGTAGTCGGTTTTCGAGGTCCAGCGGGCGCCGACGACGACCGGTGGAACAGTCGCACGGCTGGCCGGGACGCAGGCGCCACTGTCCACGGTCTGGACATGAGCTGCCGTGAGCGGTGCGGCAGAGACATGGTCAGGGCGGTCGCTGCGGCATCGAGGGGGCAAGGGGCGAGGTGGGCCGCGTTGTGGTGCGGGCATGCGTGAGTGCCATACCGACGACCAGTCCGATGGCGATGGCGGTGACGATCGTGATGAGTTTCTGCAGGTCTTGGAAACCTTCGATGACGTAGCCGCCGGCCAGGGTGGTCAGGCCACGCAGGCCCAGCGAGCCGACGGTGAGGGTGAAGAAGCCAGGAAGGATGAGGATCAATCGAGGCGGGCGGGCGGGGTTGCGGTCCAGCAGATTGGCTGCGGCGGCCAGCACCACGGCAGCGACGAATGTGCCCCCGGTCTCCCGGATCAGCTTGGTGAACAGTGACTGCACCCCGACGGTGGCGTAGACCAGCACAAGGAGAGTCCCGAAGAAGCGGTGGGGGATTGCGAAGGCCAGGACCGTGCCGGCGGTGAAGGCGATCCCGCCCAGGATCAGTGCCCACTTGGGCAGGTCGGCGCTGGCGGCGGTGTCGAAGAGGGCGTTGAGGGGGGTACCGGTGACGAATATGCCCAGCAGGACGCCGAGGTAGAGCTGGACGAGCAGAAATATGGAGTAGACGAGCCGGATCGCGCCAGTGGTGATGAGGCCGACGGCCAGCTCGGTGGTCGATGCGCTCAGGAAGTCACCGGGAACGAAGTAGAACAGCGCCGGGAGCATCAACAGGACCGGGCCGCCGTGTGCCGGATCGCCGGTGAACACTTCGATGGTCACGACGGAGACAACGGCTGAGACCACCAGAGGGAGGACTTTGGACAGTCGCGGCGCATGAACGGCGGCGACCACGAGCGCCGCGGCGATCGCGCCCAGGACGGCTGTGGTGGTGATCTCGTACCAGGTGGGCTGGACCAGCGGGGCGAAGCCCAGGGAGAACAGCAGGACGCCGAGGAACTTGAGCCACCAGGGGTACGGAGGCGGTGCGGCCTCGATGCGCGCCAGCCTGCGGTCGGCCTCGGCCACCTTGAGCTTGCCCGCCTCTACGTCGGCCAAGAAGGGCTTGAGCTCCGCGGCTTGGTCCAGCCGGATCACCTCCGGGAAGCCGTGCACGCAGACCGTACGCATGCGGCCGTCGGCCGCGACGATCGAGAGCACGGCTGCTTCGGGCACGAGGACTACGGACGCCTGGCCTCCGAAGGCGTGAGCGCTGGTGCCCACAGCCCGCTCGATGGAGTAGGCGCCCTCGCCGGAAGAACGCAGCAGCAAGGCGGTGAGACGGGCCAGGAAGGCGGTCAGATCGTCCAGGCCGGCGGCCGCATGCCCCATGCCCGCCTCCTTTGCCGGCGCCGGGAACACCAGGGTGCAGGGCGCTAAAGGCGTCGTAGTCCGTTACGGCTTCAATCGATAGGTCGGTGGAAAGAACTGCACTGCCCATCGGCGGAAGTGGAAAATTTCGCTGCCCCCGTGTGATCGGAGGATGTCGACCGTCCGCCTGGCCTCGTTCTTGCCCCGCACCGGAACGAAGATCAGCCATTTGCCCTGGCTCAAGGCAGCAGAGTGAGCCGCTACCGTTTCGCCTTCGTACCCCCCATGCTGCAGCCCACGCATGAAACGGCCGTAAAGGCCATGAGAGGTTCCCTTGCTGTCCAGGAGCCGCTGCCCTTCCGGCCCCTTCAGCACGTTCACGTGGGACAGATTGATCCCGACTTTTTCCAATTGATGACAGGCAGCCGTATACCGTTCTTCGTTATCCAGAACGGCAGCTACACGTTTCATGGGGTACAGGTAGAAGCGCTCTTCGTTCATCCGTGGCTGACCCATATGAACCCCTTCGTGTCGCTTCTCGTCGAGGGTGACGTACCCAAACCCGCATGCTTCACGGTTTTCGCGGGAGCACAGTGAGAACCCGGACCACGTGATCCCGGAATTCCTCCATGAAGTCTCGGAGGAAATGTTCCGTATGCTCGTCGACGACTTCACCATCACTGGTGAAAACATCGGGCCTGAATTTGATATACGCCTCCGGCGCATTCATTTGCGGGGAGTCACAGAAGCTCAGGACAGCGCGCAGGCTCTGCTGGGCGAGGGCAGTGCCGAGGGCGCCGGGGGACGCTCCGATCACAGCGGAGGGTTTGTGCGCGAATGAGTTGCTCCCCCAGGGGCGACTGGCCCAGTCGATGGCGTTTTTGAGGGCGCCCGGAATGGATCGGTTGTACTCAGGGGTCACGAACAGGACGGCGTCAGAGGAGGCGATGGCATCCTTGAGCGCCTTGCCCTCGGCGGGGTAGTCGCTGTCGTAGTCGTAACTGTAGAGGGGCAGATCCTTGATCGGGATCTCAAAGAATTCCAAATCAGATGGGGCCAGCCGGATCAGAGCTTTCGAGAGCGTCCGGTTGATGGAATGAGTCGCCAGACTTCCCACGAAGTAGCCGACCCTGTACGTAGTCATCGGTTCCTCGATTCGATGCGCGTCTTGCGTTCTTGCGTATCGCGCGCTCGGACGGGCAGGGAGTTCCGCAAGGAACGAAACCACGGCCGGGAGCGGAGCGCGTGCTGGCAGATCCGTCCAGGTGACCGCGTGCGTCCACCGCCGACCACCCGCATTCCTTAACGGAGGTGTGAAGCGCGGCGCTGAGAACCGCAGCCGCGCCAGCTGCGCAGACTGCCGCCGAGGCGGTCGATTGCTCTGTGCTGCGGCATCAGAGGCGAACCGGCCGGAAGGCTCATCGGCTCATACGGCCCGGTTTCCCGAGATGGGTGAGTGCGGCTGTGACCAGAGCCTGGACGCCGGTGTCCAGTGTGGGCTGCAGGACTGGTGCGAAGCGGGGGCTGTGGTTGACCGGGATCTCCTGAGCCACGGTGCCGCGTTGCCGGGCGGCCTGGTAGGCGTCCGGATCGACACAGCCCAGGGCCCAGTAGGTGTACGGGGCCCCGAAGGCGTCCGGGATCCGGCTGAAGTCCTCGCTGGCGCTCTGCAGCTCGATGGTGACCGCGCGCTCCCCGAACATCGCGGCGAAAGCGTCGGAGACCTCGCGAGTCACCACGTCGTCGTTGACGGTCGGCGGAAAGCGGGTGCCCTCCTCGATCTGCGGCGCACGAGTCGCCCCGGAAGCCTCACACTCTGCATCGACGATGCGCCGCACGGCGGCCAGGACGGCCCGTGCTCGCCACCCAGCGTGACGGAAAATCGGGCGCATCCTCCACTCTTCGTGTCCGTAAGCTGACTCAGCGTACGGGGTGCCGTACTCGCCCCCACCCGCATCCGGCCACCACTCTGGCGCCATGGAGAGCGAGGAGAGACCGTCCGGTCCCGCAACGGGAGCCACGGCAGGCAAGGAGCTGTACGCACCCGCCCATCTGGTGCGTGCGGCGGTGCTGGGGGCGCTGATCGCGGCACGTCGGCAGCCGGCCATCAATAACACAACTCAGCCAGTCTATTAACCGGGTTCAGTTATGCTGTGACCCGGAAATCGCCGTCCGGCCCGGCCGGACGGTGCGCAAGACCGTCACTTCGGAAAGGTCTCGATCGATGACGTCACACGTCCAGGACACGTACGGCACCCAGGAGGCCGTCGGACTCGACGACGCGCTGGCCCTGGAGCGTGCGTACGTCGCGGTGTGCCGCGAGGCGATGACCCGTCAGGTGGACGATGCCCAGTACCAGGTCGTCGCGGGCGAGGACGTGTCCGGCGACGGCGCGAGCGCCGAGGCGCTCGGACGCTACCTGCGCACCCGCGCACGGCAGATGGCGGAGGAACCCGACAGCCCGCTGTTCTTCGGCCGGCTCGACTTCGAGGACTCCGACGAGGCGGGAGACCACCGGCGGCAGCGGTACTACGTCGGCCGCAGGCGGGTCTCGGAACACCCGTCCGCACCGCCGCTGGTGATCGACTGGCGCGCTCCGGTCTCCCGCACCTACTACCAGGCGAGCGCCCTGGAGCCGCGCGGAGTCGCGGTGCGGCGGCGCTTCGGGTGGGCGCCGTGGAGCCACGGCGCTCCGGAGGACCTCACCGGGCTGGAGGACGAGCACCTCGACCACGCCCGGGATGACGGCGACACGGCGAGCGCGATCGTCGCCGCCGAGATCGAGCGACCCCGCCTCGGCCCGATGCGCGACATCGTCGCCACCATCCAGCCGGAACAGGACAACCTCGTCCGCAGCGAGCTGACCGAATCGGTCTGTGTCCAGGGCGCACCGGGCAGCGGGAAGACCGCCGTCGGCCTGCACCGCGCCGCGTACCTCCTCTACACGTTCCCCCAGCGGCTGCAGCGCAGCGGTCTGCTCATCATCGGGCCGAACCGGACCTTCCTGCGCTACATCTCGGAGGTGCTGCCCTCGCTCGGCGAGATCGACATCGCCCAGCTCACGGTGGAGGACGTGGTCACCCGGCACCCGGTCCGGCGGGTGGACGCGGAGGACGTCAGCGCCCTCAAGCACGGCGACCGGATGGCCACGGTCCTGGAGCGGGCCCTGTACGCCCGCGTCCGGCATCCCGAGGAGTCCATCGCGGTCACCGACGGCTCGTACCGCTGGCGGGTCGATACGGGCGAGCTGGCCCGGGTCATCGACGAGGTGCGGGCCATGGGGGTGCCGTACGCGGTCGGCCGCGAGCACGTGCGCTCGCGGGTGGTGACGCTGATCCAGCAGCAGGCCGAACGACGGGCCGGTCCGAAGAGCGTCACCTGGGCCCGGAAGATCGGCCGTTCGAAGCCGGTCGCCGCGCTCCTGGAGGTCGCGTGGCCGGTGGCGCGACCGGAGGAGGTGGTGGCCTCGCTGCTGAGTGATCCGGCGGTGATGGAGACCGCGGCGGACGGCGTGTTCGACGCCGCAGAACAGGCGGCCCTGCTGTGGGCCAAGCCGCCGAGGTCGGAGAAGAGTGCCCCCTGGTCGGTCGAGGACATGCTGCTGCTGGACGAGGTCGCGGGGCTCGTCGAACGCCCCGAGGGCTTCGGCCACGTGGTCGTGGACGAGGCCCAGGACCTGTCGCCGATGCAGTGCCGGGCGATCGCCCGGCGCAGCGCCTTCGGCTCGATCACGGTGCTGGGCGACCTGGCCCAGGCCACCGCGCCCTGGTCGGCGCGGACCTGGCAGGAGCAGCTCACGCACCTGGGCAAGGCGCAGGCCACGGTCGTCCCGCTGACCACCGGTTTCCGGGTCCCCGCAGCCGTCATGGAACTGGCCAACCGGCTGGTGACCGACCTCGGCGTCGACGTGCCGCCGGCCCGCTCGCTGCGCCGCGACGGCGAGTTGACGGTCAGCGCGGTCGACGACACGTCGGCCGCCACCGTGTCCGCCGTCCGCGCGGCTCTCGAACGCGAGGGGTCGGTCGCCGTCATCGCCGCCGACGACGCGGTGGCCGCCACCACGGCGGCCCTGTGCGAGGCGGGCATCGAGCCGGCGACCGCCGAGGAGGTCGGCACGGCCGCCCGGGTGAGCGTGCTGCCCGCGACGGTCGTCAAGGGCCTCGAGTACGACCATGTCGTCGTGGTGGAACCGGCCGCGATCGTCGAGTCCGAGCCGCGCGGTCTGCACCGGCTGTACGTCGTAATGACGCGGGCGGTGTCCCGGCTCGACGTCCTGCACGCCCGGCCGCTGCCGGAGCCGCTCGCCGGCTGACGGTCGTGGACGCGTGCGTCCGAGATGTGCGGCCCGGGACTCCCTCGAAGACGCGCATGCGGCCCACGAGATCGCCGACTCGTCCGCCAAGCGGCAGCAGTGCGCCGAAGGCGAGGATGTAGGAGGTCACCACCCGCTGCCGGCTCGCGTCCGACATCCCGGTGTCCTGCTGGGCCCCGGGGACGCGCAATGTTCACGATGGTCATGTCCAGCATGACCATCAGCTGAGCCAGGGCGATCACCCCCAGCCCCCACCACCGGTAGCGCACCGACCTCTCCGTGGAGGCCGCTGTTGACTGTGCCGTGCCCTGACGCCCTTCCGTCACACCAGGGGCGGTGACCCGTCCCGTCCGTGTTCCGCTGGCGGACACTGGAGCAGATAAATTAACCAAGTCAATTCACAGACTCGGTAATCTGATTGCCTGGGTAAGAGATGTGCTAGGATGGCCTGGTGAATGCGCCGATGGGCTTGCGGGAGCGCAAGAAACAGCGAACGCGAGAGACGATCTCCGATACGGCGATCACGCTCTTCTTGGAGCACGGGTTCGACCAGGTCTCGGTCGTCGACATCGCGGCCGTGGCCGAGGTCTCCAAACCCACGCTGTTCAAGTACTTCCCCACCAAGGAAGACCTGGTCGTCCACCGGTTCGCCGACCATCAGACGGTGAGCAGCTCCGTCGTGGCGGAGCGGCCCCCGGGAATGACCGCGATCGACGCCCTGCACCAGCACTTCCTGAACGGGCTGGCGGCGCGGGATCCCATCACGGGGCTCAACGACGACGAGGGCGTCCTGGCCTTCCACAGCCTCGTCTACTCCACGCCGAGTCTCGTGGCGCGCGTCAGCCAGTACCTGGCCCAGGCCGAGGAGGCGCTGGCCCGGACCCTGGTCGACGCGCTCGACACGGGCCGCGAGATCACCGCGGCCCTGCTGGCCGGCCAGGTGATCGCCACGGAACGCATCCTGGCGTCGGAGAACTGGCAGCGCATCGTCGCCGGCCGGTCCGCGGACGAGGTCTACTCCGAAGCGGTGGCCGACGCCGACCACGCCTTCGCCCTGTTGCGCCACGGCTTGGCGGGGGTCGCCCCGCAGAAGTGAACGACGACGGCGCCGCCTCCGAAGAGGCGGCGCCGTCGTCGTCCTGCCGTCGTGTGCCGGGTCAGTCCGCCTGGTCCGCGGGCTTCGCCGCGTCGTGGCCGGGCTCCGGCCCGGACAGGTTGTTGTGCCGCTCGATGTAGTCGGCCAGCCGGTCCATGCTGTCCGTGCCGCGCTCCCGGAAGGCACTCGCCTGGGCCGTCATGTCGACCGGGGACTTGTTCTGGCCGAGCTTGTACACGCCGTCGATGCGCCCGATCGGAATCTCGAACCCCTGGATGAGCCGGAGATATTCGTCGAACAGCGCACTCGCCCGACGTGGCAGCGACCAGGGCCGCTTCGGCGCGAGCCTGCTCTCCTGATCCTCGATCAGGTCGACCAGCAGGCGCAGGGCGCGCACATCGTCCAGGAGCCGCGGCCGTCCCATGACGTGCACGGCCGCACAGGCACAGGTGGGGAAGTGCGGCCGGCTGGCGTAGTGGTCGGGCGAGATGTAGGCGCTGGGCCCCAGGAACGCCACCACCACCTCGACGTTGCCGGCGAGCGCCTCTCAGATCGGGTTGCCCCGCGGCAGATGCCCGCGCGGCTTGCCGTAGGGCCAGGCGTGCCGGTCGAGCACGAACGGATATGCGGACGGCGGCGGGCCGGCCCTCCACCGACAGCGCCATCAGGCCCAGCACCCTCCCCGGGTCAGCACCGCGGCGCGGCTGCCGCACCTGCGCTCGGTCGAGAAGCGACTCGACCTGGAGGAGGTGGTCGAGGCGCTGCTCGGTTCGGCGCAGGTGCTTCGTCACGGGGTGGCCGAGGAGGGGCCCGTCGCCGCCGACGGCCGCCCGGCACCGGCGTGACCGCGTGGTCGTCACGCCACGGGCGAGGCGCCCACGTGCCCGGGTCCGATGAACGCCACGGTCCTGCTCACC
This sequence comes from Streptomyces sp. NPDC001231, assembly GCF_042896885.1. Lineage (NCBI taxonomy): Bacteria > Bacillati > Actinomycetota > Actinomycetes > Kitasatosporales > Streptomycetaceae > Streptomyces > Streptomyces sp. NPDC001231. The sequence continues at coordinate 194,201 of NZ_JBIAXS010000016.1, read as the reverse complement.
GGGCCGCCTCCGCGGTGGTGCCAGGGCCGGCGAGGCCCAGTTCACGGTCGCCGAGCGGGGCGAAGAAGCGGTTCACGTCGGCGTCGGTCACCTCGGCGAGGGTCTTGGGGGACCAACGCGGGTCGCGGTCCTTGTCGATGACCTGGGCGCGGATGCCCTCCACCAGGTCGGGGCTGCTCAGGGCGGCGCAGGAGACGCGGTACTCCTGGTCGAGGACCGGCTCCAGCGATCCGAGACGGCGGGCGCGGCGCACGGCGGCCAGGGTGACCTTCACGGCGGTCGGTGACCTGGTGAGCAGGGTTTCGGCCGCCTCCTTGGCGGCGGGCTCGCCGTGGTCGAACAGCCGGCCCAGGATGTCCTCGACCGTCCCGGCGGCATAGCAGGGGTCGATCCATTCCCTCTGCGCCTCCAACTCCCCTTGCGGCAGCGGTCGGGCATGGCGCGCCAGCACCTCCCGTACGGGCGTGCCTGCGAGGTCGTCGACGAGGGCCGGCAGGGCCGCTGACGGCACGTAGTGGTCGGCGAGCCCGCAGAGCACGGCGTCGCCGGCGCCGATCTGCGCACCGGTCAGCGCGAGATGGGTGCCCAGTTCCCCTGGGGCGAGGGCCAGCAGATGGGTGCCGCCGACGTCGGGGACGAAGCCGATACCGGTCTCCGGCATCGCGATCCGCGAGCGCTCGGTGACGATCCGGACGCTGCCGTGCGCGGAGACGCCGACGCCGCCTCCCATCACGATGCCGTCCATGACGGCGACGTACGGCTTCGGGTAGCGGGCGATACGGGCGTTGAGGCGGTACTCGTCGCGCCAGAAGGCGGCCGAGGCGGTGCCGTCCCGGTCGCGGACGTCGTCGTGGATGGCGCGGATGTCACCGCCCGCGCACAGGCCGCGCTCCCCCGCGCCGGTGATGACCACGGTCTCCACGGCCGGGTCGTGCTCCCAGGCCGTCAGCGCCTCGTCGATACGGCGCACCATCTCGCGGTTGAGGGCGTTGAGGGCCTTCGGCCGGTTGAGGGTGATGTGGGCGGCCCGCCCGTCGGTGTGGAACAGGACGGGTTCCTCGGCGGCGGTCATCCGAACGCCTCCGTCCGGCCGCGGGCCACGATGACACGCATGATCTCGTCGGTTCCTTCCAGGTTCTGATGGACGCGCAGGTCACGGACGATCTTCTCAAGGCCGTACTCGCCGAGGTAGCCGTAGCCCCCGTGCGGTTGGAGCGCCGGTCGGCGACCGAGTTCCTGGTGCGCGTTGGCGCGATCACGCCGTGCATGCCGTGCACGCCGTGCACACCGGGCGTCGGAATCGGCGGATCCGCGCGGTCCTCGGGTCCTGGAGCCTCCTGCAGTCGAGGTATGTGCATCGTCTCCCTGCTGCCCGCCGCGACCGACATCGTCGCCGAACTCGGGCTGTCGGAGCAGTTGGCCGGCCGGGGCCACGGGTGGTACGCGGGGCGGAGGTGCTCGCCCAGATCCTGCACGGCGTACAGGCCGGCGAGGCAGTCACACCGGCCGAGGCCCGCCCGTTTCCCGGCCGGTGACGACGGTCGGCCTCCTCGCACGTGCGGACCTCCCCGCGCGTGCGGACCTCCCCGCGCGTGCGGGCCTCAGGAGTCCGTGGGACGCCGTGGCGGCGTGATGGCGTAGAGGTCGAGGATGTCCGGCAGGGGAGCCACTCCCGGGCCACCGGCGCGTACCCAGGCGACGATGTCCTCGGTCGCGTCCGCATCGTTGACGAGCCCGAGCCAGACCGGTCGCGCACCGGCGGTCCGGCCCGCGGCGGACGGCTGGACCACGATGACGTTCGCCTGCTCGCACACGTCGAGGCAGTCGGAGATGCGCACCGGCACCTCCGCACGCAGCCGCGCGGTCTGCGCCGCGTGATCGACCCCGGCCACCTTGGGGCTGCCGCAGCAGCAGTCCCGGCACACGACGACCCGGCACGGCACCGGACCGCTCCCCGCCACGGCACCGTCCGGCGCCTCGTCCGTCGGCTTTTCGGACACGCCGCACCACTCCCCTCCCGGGGAGATCCGCCCCGGTGTCGATCGAGGAGGCGACCGCATGAGTCTCCTGGCTCCCGGGTCGTCACTCGTCCCGCCTTCCCACCCCGGGCGGGGGCAGTGGCCTTCCGGAACTCGCTCACCGGTCACAGTGGCGGGACCGCGCCGGATTCACACCGGCTTCCTCGGACCGCCGTCGCCTTATGTCGCCGACCATCATCCCATTGCCGTTCGCTCACTGGGGAACGGTCGCTTCGCTCATTGCCGGCACTGGGGGCACCAGACCGTGCGGCGTCCGCCGACGCGGTTCGAGCACAGGGGCCACCCGCAGCGAGGACATGTCGGCTCGCGGTCGTCCCGGTGCCCGGTGAGCCAGGAACGACGCGGTGGCACGCACCCGGCGCGCACGGATGTCTCAAGGACCCGGCCCATCCCCGCGTGGATACGCCGAAGCGCGGATCACTCAGGTCCCGTGCCGGGGTCCGCGGTGCCACCCGGGCCCGCCAGAGGATCTCGTCGCACAGGAGGTTCCCGAGGCCCGCGATCACGGACTGGTCCATCAGCGCGCTCTTGATGGCACGCCGTCGTCCCGACAGCAGCTTCCGCAATTCCGCTCCGCTCAGTGTGAGGGCGTCGGGCCCCAGACCGTCCGTGATCCGTGCGACCTGTGCGTCGTCGGCCAACTGCACACCTTGGAGCTTGCGTTGATCGCGGTAGCGCAGGTGCCGGGAGTCGTCGAGCGTCAGCACGATGCGGTCGTGCGGTGCGAGGGGCTCGTCCGGGGCACAGCACCGCAACGATCCCGTCATACCGAAATGCCAGACCAGTACGCGACCGCCGTCATCCACCGGCACGAACAACCACTTGCCGTGCCGCCACCCCTCCCCCAGACGCCTCCCCTTCAGCCCCCTCCGGAACCGCTGCGCGCTGACACCCCGCAGCACCCCGGTGTCCCGCACCTCGACGTCCGTGACACACCGCTGCCGGCCGCAGGTCATCAGCACCTCGCGGAATCCCTCGACATCCGGCAGTTCGGGCATGCGCGCGTCCGGGCTCTTCGTCGTACGGTCGTCAGACCGCCGTACGCGCTGACGGGTACCCGTGGAGGACGAGCCCACGCGCTCGGCCCCCTGCTCCGAGGCGTCATGCCTCCGATCGGACGCTCGCCGGTTCGACGGACGGCTCGACCGGGATACCCATGGCCCGTGATCCCGTCCGAGGTCGACGACACGCTGCCCGAGCTGGCTCCCTTCGTCCACGCCGTGCAGGGCCGAAGGCCCGACGACGGCACGTGGTGCGAGGTGTGGACGGTGCGTGACGTCCTGGTCCACCAGACGGGGAACGCCGAGGTACTGGCCCGCGTGCTGCGAGCATTCCTCGCCGGCACACCGGTGGAGACCAGGAGCTTCGAGCGCGAGGCTCCCTACCGGCGGATGTCGGACGCCGAGCTCTGGGCGGCGTTCATGACCAACTGTGAACAGCTCACCGAGATCGCCGCGGCCGCCGCGCAGGACCTCTCCCCGGACACCGAGGTGATGTGGACCGGCCGTTCCGTGAAGGTCCCCTTCTTCGCGGAACACATGCGTGAGGAAATGATCCTCCACCGCTGGGACCTGACCGGCGACGACCGGACGGCCGTGCAGTCCCTCAGCGAGCCGTGGATGACCGAGCACAGCGTGGTGTCGGTCGGCCGTCCCTTGCTGGTCCGGGGCCGCGCCGGTCTGGACCTGGGGCCCGGGGGACGGGTCGAGGGCCGCCTGCGCACCCCGGGCACGGACGACATCGTGGTGACCGCCGACGCCGAGGGCGGCACGATCCGGTTCGCCGCCCCCGAGGGCCCGGCCACGCTCAAGAGCGACGCGGCCACCCGCGTCCTGCTGCTGTGGGGCCGCCGCCCCGCCGAACCCACCCGCTGTCACAGCACCGCGGGCCCGGAGGCGTTGCGCAGGGTACGGACCCTCCTGGGCGGCTACTGAGCGATCGTTGCTTTCGGGCCGACCTGGCCCACGGCCTGCCGGCGCTTCACCCAACGGGTGTGGCTGCCACGGCGAACAGCCCCTCGTAGGGTGGACCGTCATGGCCGAGTCTCACCCACTGCTGGGCATGTTCCTCAATGCTGCCGACGGACGCTTCCCGCCTGCAGACGGCCGCGTAACAGTTCTTCCGCCCCTGCCGGGTGGGCTGGAGTGCTCGGTCGCCTTCACCGGGCACGCCGTGATCGCCACCGCCCTGTCCACTTCCGACGTCCAGGCTCACGGACCAGACGGTTACGGGGCTTCAATGGCTCCTGGTTTCCTGCGTTACCTCGCCGGTCGCGAGGGGTGGATCGACAGCGTCGACGTCACACTCGTCGCGCGTGGCTCGCCGGCCCCTCGCCGCCTGCCCGAACGTCTTGATGTCGATGACCACCCACGTGTTCGCCGTGCTCGGGCTTTGCGTACCGACGTCCGTGTCTACGGAGATGAACGCGGCCTTGTCACACTGGCCGACGGCCTGGCTGGACGGCGCGAGATAAGCATTGAACTCAACCACCCTGGTAGCAGTGCGGCTGGGCTCGGTCGCTCCCTCCTGCGTGACGCGCTCACCTTGCTCCCCGCCGGTGAGCCGGTTTTCGCCGCTGTCGCCCCAGGCAACGCTCGATCCCTTCGGGCTTTCCTCGCAGCCGGCTACACACCACTGGGCAGCGAGGTCGTCGTCCGTCCCTCCAGACCGTGAAGTGGTGCAGCAGCGAGAGGCTGCGGCCCACAACACACGGTTACTCCGCCACGAAACCGAGGAAATCCGCCCACGTCGAGGAGGCGACCCCGAATCGCGGCCCGTCACTCTGCTTGGAGTCGCGTACGTGCACGGCTCCGGGAGCGAGGGCGACTTCCACACAGCTGTCGCCTTCGGACCCGCTGTAGCTGCTCTTGAACCATTCCAGCTCACTGTTGGTGTTCATAGCGCTCCTCGCATCCGCTGCAACAACTCGGCCGAGTCCGCGGGGGACAGAGCCTGCGAGCGCATCTTGGCATAGCGCATCTGCATGACGCTCACCGCTTCCCGGTCGGAAACCAGCTGCCCGGTCTTCTGCCCCTCCGAATACCCCAGCCACTGGCGCTCCGGGGTCTCCAGCAGCTGCATGGGCCCGTCCGTACCCGCGTGGTAGGGCTGCCGCAAAGGCATGATCTGCAGCTCCACGTTCCACAGTTCCGTGCGGACGAGAAGGTGGTCGAGCAGTTCCCGGGTGACTTCCTCACCTCCCGTGTGCCGCAGCAGCACCGACTCCTCGACGATGAAACTGAACGCGACCGGCGGCCTGCGCGTCAACAGGTCCTGCCGCGCCAGCCGGGCGGCGATCCGCTCCTGCAACTGCTCCTCCGTGGGTGGAGGCGGCACGTTGAGCATCACCGCGCGCGTGTAGGCCTCGGTCTGGAGCAGCCCCGGCACGACCCGGCACTCGTACGTGCACAGGCTGACCGCCGTCTCCTCCAACTGCGCCCACTCCCGGAACCAGACCGCCAGCCCCCGCTGCCGTCCCACGTGCCGGGCCACCGCGCGCAGCACGCCGAACGACTCCAGTGCCTCCTCCGCCCGCTCGATGAAGTGAGCGGTGGGCATCCGCCGGCCCTGCTCGACCGAAGCGACCGAGGCATGCGAGTAGTTGAGCCGTTCGGTCAGTTGCTCCTGCGTCAGCAGGGCCCGTTCCCGGAAGACCTTCAGGGCCGCCCCGAACGCCTTCATACTGCCGGACGAATCCAGCGCACTGCCACTTGCCATGAATGACGACCCCCTTGTCACACCCGCGTCACCTCTTGCAACGAGTACAACGGCTCGACCTTGAGCAGTGGTTACGTGCCTGGCACGGCTGGAACCAGTACAGGACGGCCTGTACGGGCAGCGGGACAGCATCCGCGCGAGACCGGGACAGACACTGCGGTGGCGTCACTTGCGGTCACGATCAGCGATTCTTGAGACTCTTGAGCTTGGCCATCGCTGCGACGAAGCTGACTTGGAGTCCTTCTTTGACGGCACGCCCCGCATACGAACAGAGCTGGACGATCTACGGTCAACGCCAGCTGGACTACGGCTACTCACCGCCGGTACCGGACCGCATCGACTGGGGATTCTGGCCCGGTGTGGGTCCCGGAGCCGAGATCCTCGGGGACATCCGCGGCAAGCGGATCCTCGACGTGGGATCCGGTCCCGGACACCACGCCGTCCACCTGGCCCGCGACTACGGCGCCCTCGTGGATGGCGTCGACCTGTCCCCCACCCAGCACCAGCGCGCAGTGAACGCTCACGGCAGCGAGCCCGGAGTCCGCTTCTTCTGCGGTGACGTCGCCGAGCATCTGCGTCGCGCGGAACCGTACGAGGCCGCCTACGGCATCCGCACCTTCGCCTGCATCGACCCGCACCACCTGCTGCCGGCCCTGCGGGACGGACTGGTCGACGGCGCGCCCCTCGTCTTCTCCGCCCTCCACACCGACGCCGACGCACAAGGACCGTCCAACGAGGTGGTGTCCCGGCAGGAATTGATCCGGCTGCGCGACGGGGAGCCCATCCCCACCCGGATGTGGGTGCTCACTCCGCAGCTCTGGGAAGACCTCCTGTCCGAGCACGGTTTCCGGGTGGAAGGGGTCGAACTCCTCACCGCACCGGAACCCGACAACCCCGTGATACTCCAACTCGTCCAAGCCCGACGCCAGCACAGGACCAGCCCACCTCATGTGACCAGTCGTCCACGGACCGCCCGCCCGCCCGTACCCCACGCCGCGATCGGCGTCGGGGCCATCGTGTTCGGTGAGCGGGGCCTGCTGTTGGGACGGCACCGGCACGGCACCTGGGAGCTGCCCGGGGGCACCGTCGAGCCCGGAGAATCCCTCCCAACCACCGTCGTACGCGAACTCGCCGAGGAAACCGGGCTCCACGCCCGCTCTGAGGACGTGACTCTGCTGGGCACACTCCTCGACCACGTCGACGACGTCGTACGCGTCACCGTCGGCGCCGTCGTCACGGCCTGGCAGGGCGAACCCGCCGACCAGCCGCACGAGAGCGTGGGCGACTGGCGCTGGTGGGCCCTGGACGAGCTGCCCCAGGGACTCTTCGTATGCAGCGCCCAGATCCTCACGTCCTGGCGCCCGGACTTGCCGCCCATCGATCATGCACCGGCTCACTTCACTCCGTACGCAAACCGAACACCGCCGCCTAGGAAGGCGAACAACACGACCCCCTCCCGGTAGCGTCCAGCTCCATGGACGATGTCGTGAAGACAGTTGTCGAGCGTCGGTACGCCCCGGACCCGATCGACTACGAGCACCTCGTCTCGTTGGTCGAGTCCACCGGCGAACGCGTCGTGCTCACCGAGGGCGGCGTACCGGTGAGTGTCCTGTTCCCGGCGAGGGTGGTGGCCCGGCTGGAGCACTGGGCCCGCGCCGACTTCGCCACGCCCGCGCCGATACCGCAGGGCGAAGAAGCGGAGGACGCGAACGAGCCGAGGTGGGACGTCGGTCGGCTTCGGATCGAGCCGCCTGCCGATCCGCAGGAGTACGGGCCCTACACCCGGTACGTGCGGGCCGACGGCAGACGCGTGAGCTTCGTCCGGAGCGGGACGGTGGTGGCCGTGCAACTGACCGCCGACGAGGCGGCGTGGCTTGAGGACAGAGCCATGCATGAGCGCCAGGGATACATGGACCCCAAGCAGGCAGCGGCATTCGAAGAATTCCTGGCCCGCCGGCCACCGCTCGGCGAGCAGTGACTGCGAGCCGGAGCCGCTTATCGGAGGGCTCTGACATCATGCGGCCGTGACCGCTGCGGACGACAACCTGCTGGCTGACCTGGACGAAAAAGTGGGCTGGGCAAACCTGAACCACGCCTACGGGGCGGCCGATGATGTCCCCGGCCGACTGCGCGCCCTGTGCGGGGACGACGAACAGGCGCAACAGGAGGCCTTCAGAGGCCTGTTCGATCATCTCGCGCACCAGGGCGTCCGCTGTCAGGCATCTCCGCATGTGGTGCCGTTCCTTGCCCGGATCGCTCTCGGCGGCCCGAGGTCGGCGCGTGAGCTCGCGTTGAGGCTCCTGACCGGCCTCGCGGTCAACGGGGACGAGGAGCGCGAGATCATCGACGGGGCCGACATCGCCGCCTGGCGCGCGGAGGCCGCCGAGAACTCCTCCGACAAGCTCCTCGCCCTGTACGAGGAGGCTCTGGCCACCGAGCAGGACGAGCAGCGACGCCGGGACTTGCAAGGCACCCGGGATTGGCTGGCGGCCGGCAATCCGATCGACCTGCGTGACTCTTCGATGCGTTCGTACGACGCCGTCCTCGCCGAGCTCCCCGCCCTGCTCACCCTCCTCGACGATGACAACCCTCAAATCCGAACCCGGACCTCCTACCTGCTGGCCTGGTTTCCCGACCTGGCGGACACCTCCCTGCCGCTCCTGCTCGACCGTGCCGCCCACGAGCACGATGCCGTCGCCAAAGCCACCTCACTCGTAGCCGTCGGCATCCTCGGCACGACCGCTCTCGCGGGGACCCTCGCCGCCGAACTGGACGCCGAGAACAGCCTCGTGCGCTGGGCAGCAGCCACCGCCATCGCCCAGACCGCCCGAAACGCCGACGCGGAACTCGACGCCCGGCTCCTCGACCGGGCCATTGCCGAACTCGCTGCCGCGGGCGCGGCCCCTACGCCCGTACCCGCGACCGACTACAACCAGGGCGACTTCCACGGCCACACCGCCGACACCCTGCTGGCCCTCCCGCCTTCCCCCGCCTCGCGCGCCGCAGTCGCCGCCTGCCTGCCATCCATCGACCCGTCAGACAGGGCGTTCTTGGCGAATGCGGTCCTGCCGGACCTGTTCCCCAGCCCCCTGCCCGAGCCCCGCCCCCCGTACGAGCGCCTCCCCCGCCCCCAGCAGCAGCTTTTGCATGCCCTCGCCGACCTCGGCGAGGGATGGTGGAACACGGCGGGTGACATCGGCGAGAACCTGGCCACCTACGGACTTCCGGTCACTCAGGCAGGGCTGCGTACGTACATCGGGCTTCCCCTGGCAGGCTACGGATGCCGGCCGCCGAGGATCTGACCGCGCGGCCGGGGCGCAACCCGGGAACTGCCCGCTGCTACACAGCGCCCGGGGGGCCGCTCTGAGCGGCCCCCCGGCGCTGCCCCTGCTCCGGTGGTCAGGCGTTCTGGTGCGGGCCGCCGTATCGGAGTTGGTCGATGAGGGCGAGAAGGAGGAAGAGGTTCGGGATCTTCTTGACCTGCACCTGGGCCCAGGGCAGCTTCTTGCCGGGCTTGCGCAGCACCAGCATTCCCTGGGAGATTTCGATCTTCTCGATCTCCGCCCAGGTCAGGCTGCCCTTTGCCGTGGCCACACCGCCCAGGTTCACCGAGAGGCTCCCGTAGGCCAGGGTCCGGCCCTGCTCCAGCCCGGAGAGCAGCCCGGGCAGCTGCGCCCGGGTGATCTCCTGCTGGAACGCCGGGCCCCAGCGCTCGGGATGGGCGTAGAAGTCGGTCACCTTGAGCGTCGTTCCGTCCTCGCGGTAGAGCGTGTAGACGTAGGTGGTCCCGACGTAGATGCCGTTTGCGTACCGCTCGGTGATCTCCTGGAGCACCGTCATCGAGTCCCAGCGGAAGACGGAGACCTCGCCGTTCTTTCCCACCTCGGCCAGGCCGTGCTCGAAGAGGTGCAGTCGGCGGGCGGCCTGCTTGCGCGAGAGGTTGGGCGTTTTGAAGGCGAGCCAGATGAAGTAGGCGCCGAGGGGAGGAAGGATCAGGGAGACGATTCCCATGAACAGGACGGCGACTATCCGCACGGTGCCGATGCGCTTCGGCAGGAACGTCTCCCGCAGCTGCCCAAGCCTTTCGGTCCCCGGGGGCGCCGCGTCATGGGCTGTTGTCTGCCCGGGGTCCTGCTGAGCGGTGGGTCCTGCCATGAGCCGTGCTCCTCGCCGTAGTGATCAGAGATTCGGCGATCATTCTGCGGTCGGGGCCGACGCTCGTACACGTCGGGGCCTCCTGAGCAGTTACAGCGGTGAGGAAGGCGGCGAATGCCCTTGGGGTCGCCGTCGGCGCAACCGCCCTGCACGTACGGGACTCCAAGGAACGCGGCGGCCCCCAGCTCGCGTTCGCGCGGAGCGCATGGGGCGGGTTCGTCACGGAGCTCGGGGGTCCCCGGCCGGGGCTTTCGGCCGGCTCTCGGTACCTCCCGTCGGCCAGGGCTGTTTCGTGCGCCTGTACGTCCTGGCGACGGCTCCGCACTGCAACGCCATCGACAGCGCCATGGCCGAGCAGATGCCTGGCAGGCCCCACCCCGACAGGCTGTACGCGAGGGCCAGTTGCAGCGCCACTCCGCACGAGGTGATCCGGGCAAGCGCCGGGCTGCCGCCGCTGCCCTCGAACACGCCGCCCAGTGCGATGAAGCACGCGAGCAATACCAAGTAGGGTCCCACGCAGCGCAGACAGAGCGTTCCCGCCTCGGCCGTCTCGCCCCCGGCGCCGAAGAAGCGCATGATCCACGGTCCGGTGGCAAGCAGGGCCAGGGCGGCCGCGAGCCCCAGCGCCCCGGCCAGGAGCAGCGCCTGGCGTCCGATGGTCCGGCGCTCGTCCTGCCCGGCTCCGAGTTGGTGGGCGGTGTGGATGGCGGCGGCCTGGCGCACCGCGTAGAAGGCCATCGTGGCGACGTACATCGCCTTGGTCGCGATCCCGTACGCCGCGACGTCGCTCACGCCGACCCGGGCGACCACGGCGACGAGCGCGAGTGCCCCGGCCATTCTGACGACGAAGTCGGCCGACATCGGCAGACCGGTCGCAGCCGTCCTGCGCGCGTCGGTGCCCAGTTCTTTGATACGGAGCGAGGTTCCTCCGCCAGTCCGCGGGAGTGCGCCGCTTCGGCGCAGCGTGAGGAAACCGCACACGAGCGCGGCCGTCCGTCCCAGCACGGTGGAGATCGCCGCCCCGCGCACTCCGAGTCCGAGACCGAGGATGAGCAGGGGATCCAGCACGAGGATCAGCCCGTTCGCGAGCAGTGAGAGTTTCATCGGGGTGCGGGTGTCGCCCGTGCCCTTGAGGATGCCGTCGACGACGTTGGTGGCGAAGAACACCGCGATCCCGGGCAGCGCGATCGAGAAGTACCCGGTGGCGAGGGCCAGTGAACGGCCTTCGTCGCCGCCGAGCACGAGGTGGGCCAGCGGCACGCGGCAGAGGTATCCGCCGATGGCGACGACGGGTGTGACGAGTGCCCACAGCCCCCAGCCGCCGCGTACGGCGGAACGGAGCGCCGTCGGATCCCCCGCCCCCCTGGCCCGTGCGACCAGCACGGTCGTACCGGAGCCGGCGACAAGGATGACGCCGAGCAGCAGGTTCTCGACATTCGTGGCGACTGCCACCGCGGCGACGGCCTGCCCACCGAGCCGGGCCACCCACACCATGTTGATGATTCCGGCCATGACCCCGGCGAGAAGCTCGAAGTAGACCGGAAGCGCGAGCGACACCAGCCTGCGCCGGTGCTCCGCTGCACTCATCACTCCCCCTCTTTTCGCTGTACCTCGATTCGAGGTACAGCGAAAAGAGATAGCATGGCGGCGCCGAGCGGACAAGCGCGCGGGTGGCGCCGAAGGGGACCGGTTCATGCTGGAGTTGTCGATTCTGGGCTTCCTCCACGAAGCACCCCTGCACGGCTACGAACTGAAGGCGCGCATCCAAGGCCTCAGCGGTCACATCCGCCCCGTGAGCGACGGCGCGCTCTATCCGGCCATCAGCCGACTCGTGAAGGCGGGCCTGATCGAGCAGCGCACCGAGCCCGGAGCCGGTGCCGCGCACCGCCGGACGCTGTCCCTCACGGAGGCGGGCCGTGCCGAGCTTCTGGAGCGCTTGAGGAGCCCCAAGGAAGTCGAAATCACCGATGGGCAGCGGTTCTTCACGCTGCTCGCGTTCTTGCGGCACCTTCCGGACCGTGCCGAGCAGGCGGCCGTCCTTCGTCGCCGGCGAACGTTCCTCGACACCCCGGCGAGCTTCTTCTACCGCGACGGTGAGCCAGTACGGGCCGAGGACGCACCGGACCTGTTCCGGCAGGGCATGCTGCGCATCGCCCGTGCCACGGGAGCCGAAGAGAGGAAGTGGCTGGACGAGGCGATCGGCAGACTGGAGAGCTGAGCGAAGCTGCCCCCTGGACCGCTTCCGGTGTGCGGCTCGACCTCAACGCCGAAAGACGGTGGACGTCGAGCATCACCTGATGTCTGTGATGCCTGCGATGTCTGCTGAGTTCGACTCCGCGACCGGCCGTACCGCCGCGTGGTACGGCCTGGGTACTCATCCAGCAGTGGGCCCGACGTGTGCACGGTGAGGAGGGCCATGAGGCGATGACGGTGTTCGCCGTCAACCCGACGGACAGCGCCTCGGTGCTGGCCGCCTTCGGTGCGCTGGGGGTCCTGGTCGTGACCTTCGCGGAGTCGGGTCTGGTCGTGGTCGGCTTCTTCCTTCCCGGTGACACCCTGCTGATCCCGGCCGGTGTGCTGTGCGCGCAGACCGACGGCCAGGCGCCGCGGATGGCGTTGTGGCAGGTGCTGGTGTGCGCCGCGGTGGGCGCGGTGGCGGGCGGGCAGGTGGGGTTCCTGCTCGGGCGGCGGGGCGGGCGGACCCTGCTGGCCCGCTCCTCCGACCGGCGGCTGAAGGAGCGGGCGGCGCGGGCGCAGGAACTCCTGGCCCGCTACGGGCAGGGCAAGGCGCTCGTGATCGGCCGCTTCATCCCGTTGCTGCGGTCCGTGCTGCACCCGGCGGCCGGGGCGCTCGGCGTGCCCACGCGGACCTTCACGCTCTGGGCGACCGTCGGGGGCGTGCTCTGGACCCAGAGCCTGGTGCTGGCCGGATACGTCCTGGGGGCGTCGGTCCCCCGCATCGGCGACTACCTCCTGGTCATGGTCGCCGTGCTCGTCGTGCTCTCCCTGGTGCCTCTGCTGGTGCAGGCGCGGCGTACCGGGCACACCCGGCAGCCGCCCTCGCGATGAGAGCGCCCTCGCGGTGACCGGGCGGCCGCCAGTACCAGGTGTCGCCTACGCCACCGCTTCCCCGGCCACCGCGATCTCCGGCGCCGCCCCCGCTTCCCGCGCCTCCTCGGCCCGCTGCTCGAACTGCGTGCGGTGCAGCTCCGCGTACCGGCCGTCCGCCGCCAGGAGTTCGTCGTGGGTGCCGCGTTCGACGATCAGCCCGCCCTCGACGACCAGGATGAGGTCGGCGGCCCGCACCGTGGACAGCCGGTGGGCGATCACCACCGCGGTCCTGCCCTCCAGGGCCTCGGTCAGTGCCTCCTGGACGGCCGCCTCCGAGGTGTTGTCGAGGTGGGCGGTGGCCTCGTCGAGGATGACCACCCGCTGGCGGGCCAGCAGCAGCCGGGCGATGGTCATGCGCTGGCGTTCCCCGCCGGACAGTCGGTAGCCGCGCTCGCCGACGACGGTGTCGAGGCCGTCGGGCAGGGAGCGCACGAGGTCGTCGAGGCGGGCCCGGCGCAGGGCGTCCCACAGTTCCGCGTCGGTCGCCGAGGGGCGGGCCAGCAGCAGGTTGGCGCGCACGGAGTCGTGGAAGAGGTGGCCGTCCTGGGTGACCATGCCGAGGGTCGCCCGCAGGGACGCGGAGGTCAGGTCGCGGACGTCGACGCCGCCGACGCGCACGGCGCCCTCGTCGACGTCGTACAGGCGCGGCAGCAGTTGCGCGATCGTCGACTTGCCGGCGCCGGAGGAGCCGACGAGGGCGACGGTCTGCCCGGCCTCGGCGCGGAAGGAGACGCCGTGCAGGACCTCGGCGCCGTCGCGGGTGTCGAGGCCGGCGACCTCCTCCAGTGAGGCGAGGGAGACCTTGTCGGCGGACGGATAGCCGAAGCGGACGCCGTCGAACTCCACGGCGAGGGGGCCCTCGGGCACCGGGCGGGCGTCCGGCTTCTCCTCGATCAGCGGCTTGAGGTCGAGCACCTCGAAGACCCGCTCGAAGCTCACAAGGGCGCTCATCACCTCCACGCGCGCCCCGGCGAGCGCGGTGAGCGGCGCGTACAGGCGGGTCAGCAGCAGGGCGAGCGACACGACGGCGCCCGGCTCCAGGGTGCCGCGCAGGGCGAAGTACCCGCCGAGGCCGTAGACGAGGGCCAGCGCCAGCGAGGACACCAGGGTCAGCGCGGTGATGAAGGCGGACTGCGCCGTCGCCGTACGGATGCCGATGTCCCGTACCCGGCCGGCGCGGGCCGCGAACTCCTCCGACTCCTGCTCCGGGCGGCCGAAGAGCTTGACCAGGGTGGCGCCGGGGGCGGAGAAGCGCTCCGTCATCCGGGTGCCCATCGCCGCGTTCAGCGTGGCCGCCTCCCGCTGCATACGGGCCATCCGGCTGCCCATCCGCCGGGCCGGCACCACGAACACCGGCAGCAGCACGAGGGCGAGCAGAGTGATCTGCCAGGACAGGGTGAGCATGACGGCGAGGGTGAGCAGCAGCGTGACCACATTGCTGACGACGCCCGAGAGGGTGTTGCTGAAGGCCCGCTGGGCGCCGATGACGTCGTTGTTGAGCCGGGAGACGAGCGCCCCCGTACGCGTGCGCGTGAAGAACGCCACCGGCATGCGCTGCACATGGTCGAACACCGCCGTGCGCAGATCGAGGATGAGTCCCTCGCCGAGCGTGGCCGACAGGCGTCTGCCGAGGATGCCGAACGCCGCCTCGGCCACCGCGATCAGGGCGATGAGCAGGGCCAGGCGTACGACCGTGCCCTGGTCGCCCCGCGACACGATCACGTCGACGACGCGCCCGGCGAGTACGGGGGTCGCCACCGCGAGCAGCGCGGTCACCACCCCGAGGGCGACGAACTGCGCGATACGGCGGCGGTGGGGCCGGGCGAACGCGCCGATACGGCGCAGTGTCGCGCGGGCAAGCGGACGCCGCTCCTGCTGGGCGGTCATGACGCTGTGCAGCTGCGTCCATGCGGTGGTCTCCATGCTCATGGAGAAGAACCTAGAACCTCAAGCGTCGTTGAGGTCAATGTGCGCACCCCGAAGACCCCGACGGCTCCGTCTCCTCCCGACCCGCTTCCCGCTCGTAAGGCTCCGTCCTCGGTTCCGCCACCCGCTGTTGGCGCGGCGGGGAAACCCTCTCCGGATGTGACCCCGGATGTGACAGCGGCCGAACTTCGCGAGCTGCGGCCAGGGCGGCTCCCGCGGCGCCTGCCCCTGCGCCAGGTGCTGTGTCTGCTGCCGGTGCTGCTCGTGGCGGTGGCCGCGGTGCGGCACCGGTCGGTGCTGGCCGAAGGCTTCGCGCACCTGCGGAGCGCCGAGTGGCCGTGGCTGCTGGCCGCGGTCGGCACGACCTGTCTGACCTGGGTCGCGGCGGCCGTCACCCGGCAGGGCGCGGTCGTCCAGCGGTTGCCGAGACGGCGGCTGCTCGCCACCCAGTTCGCGGCCGGCGCCGCCAACCACCTGTTGCCGACGGGCCTCGGGGCGAGCGCGGTGAACCTGCGGTTCCTGACGGTGTGCGGGGTCTCCCTGGCCCGGTCCTCCGCCGCGCTCGCGCTGTACATGCTCGCGGAGAGCATCGCCCGGCTGGCGCTGCTCGCCGCCCTGCTCCTCGCGTTCCCGAACGCGCTGCGGCTCGGCGGCCTGCTGCCCTCCGGGGTGGCCGGTCCGTTGCTGTACACCGTTGGCGCGGTCCTGGTCGCCGCCGCCGGAGCGGCGCTGTGCGTACGGCGGCTGCGCGCGGCGGTCGCCTCCTTCGTGCGCACCGCGCTGAGCGAGGCGCGCTCGGTGCACTGCCGTCCGGCGCGGGCGCTCGCGCTGTGGGGCGGCTCGCTGGCCTTCCCGGCCCTTCAGGCGGTCTCACTGGTCGCCGTGGGGCGAGCGCTGGCGCTGCCGGTGCCGTCCGTGCACATGGCGCTGGCGTACCTGGCGGCCACCACCGCCGTCGCGCTGGTGCCCACGCCCGGCGGGTTCGGCTCGGTGGAGGCCGCGCTCGTCGTGGCGCTGGTGGCGGCGGGCGGGCCGGCCGCGGTCGCCACGGCGGTGGTGGTCGCCTACCGGATCATCACCGTGTGGCTGCCG
Organism: Streptomyces sp. NPDC001231; assembly: GCF_042896885.1. Lineage (NCBI taxonomy): Bacteria > Bacillati > Actinomycetota > Actinomycetes > Kitasatosporales > Streptomycetaceae > Streptomyces > Streptomyces sp. NPDC001231. Next base: position 178,161 of record NZ_JBIAXS010000016.1, on the reverse strand, counting down.
CTGCTGCCGGGCGCGCTCACGCTGGGGGCGCTGGTACGGCTGAAGGTCATCTGACGCCCGCTCCGACCCCGCCCTCCGCGGATCTTCGTCTCCCGCACGAGGTGACCGAGGAGTAACCTGCCCTCCCACCACGCAGCAGGAGGTCGCCGCCATGCCGGTCCGGATCGAGCGCCAGGGGTACGTCACCACGGTCGTCCTGTCCCGGCCCGGGGCCCGTAACGCGGTGGACGGCCCGGCGGCCGCCGAACTCGCCGACGCCTTCCGCCGGTTCGAGTCCGACGCGGAGGCCAGGGTGGCGGTGCTGTGGGGCGAGGGCGGCACGTTCTGCGCGGGCGCGGACCTGAAGGCGGTCGGCACGGGGCGGGGCAACCGGGTCGCGGAGGACGGCGACGGGCCGATGGGGCCGACCCGGATGCGGCTGTCCAAGCCGGTGATCGCGGCGGTGGCCGGCCATGCCGTGGCGGGCGGACTGGAACTGGCGCTGTGGTGCGATCTGCGGGTGGCGGAGGAGGACGCCGTGTTCGGTGTGTTCTCCCGCCGCTGGGGCGTGCCGCTGATCGACGGCGGCACGGTACGGCTGCCCCGGCTGATCGGCACCAGCCGCGCCATGGACATGATCCTCACGGGACGGCCGGTCCCGGCCCGGGAGGCGTACGAGATGGGCCTGGCGAACCGGCTCGTCCCCACCGGCCGTGCCCGCGCCGAGGCCGAGCGGCTGGCCGCCCGGCTCGCCGGCCTCCCCCAGGCCTGCCTGCGTGCGGACCGCGCCTCGGTCCTGGACCAGGAGTCCCTGGACGAGGTGTCGGCCCTGCGCGGGGAGCTCCGGCACGGCAGGGGCGTACTGGCCGAGGGCCTTCAGGGCGCGGCCCGGTTCGCCGCCGGGGCGGGACGGCACGGCTCGTTCGCGGACGAGTGAGCCCGCCCCCCGGGAACGAGTGAGCCGACCCTCCGGATCCGGGGCGGACCCCTGTCGAGCCGGGGACCGTCACGAGATATCTTGATGTCGAGCAATGTTGCAGACGTGGAGCGGAGCACCCGGTGACTGACTCGACCATCATCTACACACACACTGACGAGGCCCCGGCCCTGGCGACGTATTCCTTCCTGCCGGTGGTCCAGGCGTACGCCTCGCAGGCGGGTGTCGCGGTGGAGACGCGTGACATCTCGCTGGCCGGGCGCATCATCGCCGTGTTCCCGGAGTACCTCGCCGAGGACCAGCGGATCCCGGACGCGCTGACCGAGCTGGGCGAGCTCGCCAAGACGCCCGAGGCCAACATCATCAAGCTGCCGAACATCTCGGCCTCCATCCCGCAGCTGAAGGCCGCGGTCGCCGAGCTCCAGGGCCAGGGCTACGCGCTGCCGGACTACCCGGACGACCCGAAGACCGACGAGGAGCGCGAGATCCGCGCCCGCTACGACAAGGTCAAGGGCTCCGCGGTCAACCCGGTGCTGCGCGAGGGCAACTCCGACCGCCGCGCCCCCGCCTCGGTGAAGAACTACGCCAAGACCCACCCGCACCGCATGGGCGCCTGGACCTCCGAGTCCCGGACCAACGTGGCGACCATGGGCGTCGACGACTTCCGCTCCACCGAGAAGTCCGCGGTGATCGCCGAGGACGGCGCGCTGCGCATCGAGCTGAAGGGCGACGACGGCTCCACCACCGTGCTGCGCGAGTCCGTGCCCGTCCTGAAGGGCGAGGTCGTGGACGCCTCCGTGATGCGCGTCGCCGCGCTGCGCGAGTTCCTCACGGCCCAGGTCGCCCGCGCCAAGCAGGAGGGCGTCCTGTTCTCCGTGCACCTGAAGGCCACGATGATGAAGGTCTCCGACCCGATCGTCTTCGGTCACGTGGTGCGCGCCTTCTTCCCGAAGACGTTCGCGAAGTACGGCGAGGCGTTCGCCGCGGCCGGCCTGACCCCGAACGACGGTCTGGGCGGCATCTACAAGGGCCTGGAGAACCTGCCGGAGGGCGCCGAGATCAAGGCCTCCTTCGACGCCGAGCTCGCCGAGGGCCCGGAGCTGGCGATGGTCGACTCCGACAAGGGCATCACCAACCTGCACGTCCCCTCCGACGTGATCGTCGACGCCTCCATGCCGGCCATGATCCGCACCTCCGGCCACATGTGGGGCCCGGACGGCCAGGAGCACGACACCCTCGCGGTCATCCCGGACTCCAGCTACGCGGGCGTCTACCAGGCCGTGATCGACGACTGCCGCGCCCACGGCGCCTACGACCCGTCGACCATGGGCTCGGTCCCGAACGTGGGTCTGATGGCGCAGAAGGCCGAGGAGTACGGCAGCCACGACAAGACCTTCGAGATCCCGGTCACCGGCACCGTCCGCCTGGTCGACCAGGCCGGCAACGCCGTGATCGAGCAGACGGTCTCGGCCGGTGACATCTTCCGCGCCTGCCAGACCAAGGACGCCCCGATCAAGGACTGGGTGAAGCTGGCCGTCACCCGCGCCCGCGCCACCGGCGACCCGGCCGTGTTCTGGCTGGACGAGGGCCGCGCCCACGACGCCAACCTGATCGCCAAGGTCGAGCAGTACCTGCCGGAACACGACACCGAGGGCCTGGACATCAAGATCCTGTCCCCGGTCGAGGCGACGAAGCTGTCGGTGGAGCGCATCCGCCGCGGTGAGAACACCATCTCCGTCACCGGCAACGTGCTGCGCGACTACCTCACCGACCTGTTCCCGATCCTGGAGCTGGGCACCAGCGCCAAGATGCTCTCCGTGGTCCCGCTGATGGCGGGCGGCGGCCTGTTCGAGACGGGCGCCGGCGGCTCCGCGCCGAAGCACGTGCAGCAGCTGGTGAAGGAGGACTACCTGCGCTGGGACTCCCTGGGCGAGTTCTTCGCCCTGGTGCCGTCCCTGGAGCAGTACGCCGAGACCACCGGCAACGCCCGCGCCAAGGTGCTCGCCGACACCCTGGACCGGGCCACGGCGACCTTCCTCAACGAGGACAAGTCCCCGACCCGTCGCGTCGGCGGCATCGACAACCGCGGCAGCCACTTCTTCCTGTCCCTGTACTGGGCGCAGGAGCTGGCGAAGCAGACCGACGACGCCGGCCTGGCCGAGGCCTTCGCGCCGCTCGCCGAGACCCTCGCCGCCAACGAGCAGCAGATCGTCGACGAGCTGATCGCCGTCCAGGGCAAGCCGGCCGAGATCGGCGGCTACTACCAGCCCGACCCGGCCAAGGCCGCCGCCGTCATGCGCCCGTCGGCCACCTGGAACGAGGCGCTGGCCGCCCTCTGAGCCGACCCGGGCTCCGGCACACCGCCGGGCCCGGCAGACCTCACCGCTCCGCCCCGACCGGCATCCCGCCGGCCGGGGCGGAGCCCTTTTGTGACGGCTGCGTGTCATCCCCGCTCCGGCGCTGGTGCGCCGTGGAGCCCTGTGTTTACCTGGGTCGCATGATCGCGCTCGTGAGCCGCCGCCACGTCGACTACGGACGTGTCACCAGCACGGGTTGTCGCCTCACCGGCTGACGTACCCGCGAGCTCTCTTCTCTCGCGGCTTTGTCGCGCCTTCTCTCGCATTCCTCTCGCAGGTCACGCACGTGCTCACGCACGCCCCGGGACGCCCCTCGCGGCACTCGGCGCTCGGCACTCGGCATCCAGGACCTGCGGCACACCCGTGGCGCTCCGCGCCACCGCACTCCGTACGAGGAGCACCATGAGCGACCCCACCCAGCCCATCGACGCCGTCGCCGCCGGTCACACGCCCGACGAGGCGTCCGCCGGGCCCGACACCTCCGCCTGGTCGTTCGAGACCAAGCAGGTCCACGCCGGGGCCGCGCCCGACCCGGCCACCGGCGCGCGGGCGACACCGATCTACCAGACGACGTCGTTCGTCTTCCGGGACACCCAGCACGCCGCCGATCTGTTCTCGCTCGCCGAGCCCGGCAACATCTACACCCGCATCCACAACCCCACCCAGGACGTCTTCGAGCAGCGGATCGCCGCGCTCGAGGGCGGAGTCGCCGCGGTCGCGCTGTCCTCCGGGCAGGCCGCGGAGACACTCGCGCTGCTGACGGTCGCGCGCGCCGGCGACCACGTCGTCTCCAGTACGTCGCTGTACGGCGGCACGTACAACCTGTTCCGGCACACCCTGCCGAAGTTCGGCATCGAGGTGTCGTTCGTGGACGACCCGGACGACCCGGAGGCCTGGCGGGCGGCGATCCGGCCGAACACCAAGGCACTGTTCGCGGAGACGCTGGGCAATCCGCGCGGCAACGTGCTGGACGTGCGGGCGGTGGCCGACGTGGCGCACTCGGCGGGCGTGCCGCTGATCGTGGACAACACGGTGCCGACGCCCTACCTGCTGCGTCCGATCGAGCACGGCGCGGACGTCGTGGTGCACTCGGCGACCAAGTTCCTCGGCGGGCACGGCACCGCGATCGCGGGGGTCGTGGTGGACGGCGGCACCTTCGACTTCGGCGCGCACGCCGAGCGCTTCCCGGACTTCACCGAGCCCGACCCCAGCTATCACGGTCTGCGCTACTGGCCGGCGCTCGGGCCGGGCGCGTTCGCCGCCAAGCTGCGGGTACAGCTGCTGCGCGACCTGGGACCGGCGCTGTCCCCGCACTCGGCGTTCCTGCTACTTCAGGGCGTGGAGACGCTGAGCCTGCGCATCGAGCGGCACTCCGCCAACGCGCAGGCGCTCGCGGAGTGGCTGGAGCGGCGCGACGAGGTGTCCGCGGTCCACTACGCGGGGCTTCCCTCCAGCCCCTGGTACGAGGCGGGGCGCAGGTACCTGCCACGGGGCGCGGGGGCGGTGGTCTCCTTCGAGCTGCGCGACGGGGTCGCGGCGGGCAAGCGGTTCGTGGACGGGGTGGAGCTGTTCAGCCATCTCGCCAACATCGGCGACGTGCGGAGCCTGATCATCCACCCGGCGTCCACCACGCACAGCCAGCTGGACGAGGAGCAGTTGGCGGCGACCGGGACCGCGCCGGGCCTGGTGCGGCTGTCGGTCGGCATCGAGAGCCTCGCCGACCTGAAGGCCGATCTGGAGGCCGGCTTCCGCGCGGCCAAGGGGGCGTCCTGAACAGCGTGCTCGCCTCCCCCGCGGACGCGCTGTCCCGCCCGCCGGCCTCCGGGGCCTGGCGGGCGGGGGATCCGCCGGGGCGCCGTCGGTGGCACGGGCTCCGCCGGCCCCTGCCGCTGGAGGCGGGGGGTGAACTGGCTGGCGTACAGCTGGCGTTCGAGACGTGGGGCAGCCTGGCCCCGGACGCCTCCAACGCGGTGCTGGTGCTGCACGCCCTCACCGGTGACAGCCATGTCACCGGGCCCGCCGGGCCCGGTCATCCCACGCCGGGCTGGTGGGAGGGGCTGGTCGGGCCGGGCCGGGCGCTGGACACCGACCGGTGGTTCGTCGTCGCGCCGAACGTGCTGGGCGGCTGCCAGGGCAGTACGGGACCGGCGTCGCCGCGACCCGACGGGGCGCGGTGCTGGGGCGGGGCCTTCCCGTTCGTGACCCCGCGGGACCAGGTGGCGGCCGAGCGGGACCTGGCGGACGCGCTGGGCATCGAGAGGTGGGCCCTGGTGGCCGGCGGCTCGATGGGCGGGATGCGGGCCCTGGAATGGGCGGTGTCGTACCCGGAGCGCACGGGTGGCCTGCTGCTCCTCGCCACGACGGCGGCGGCGAGCGCGGAGCAGATCGCCTGGGCGAACGTCCAGTTGCACGCCATCCGCAGCGACCCGCACTGGCGCGGCGGCGACTACCACGACACCGGCCTCGGACCGCACGCCGGCCTGGGACTGGCCCGCCGGCTCGCCCATGTCACCTACCGGAGCGAGCCCGAACTCCAGCTCCGTTTCGGCCGTTCCCCGCAGGGCGCGGAGCACCCGTGGCACGGCGGCCGCTACCAGGTGGAGTCCTACCTGGACCACCACGCGGGCAAGCTGGTACGGCGGTTCGACGCGGCCAGCTACGTGGTGCTGACCGAGGCGATGAACGCCCACGACGCCGGCCGTGCCCGGGGCGGTGTGCGCGCCGCCCTGCGCCGGGTGACCGCCCCCACGCTGGTGGCCGGGGTCGACTCCGACCGTCTCTACCCGCTCGCCCAGCAGGCCGAGCTGGCCGACGGCATCCCGGGCGCCGACCGCCTCCGGGTGGTCGAGTCGCCGTACGGCCACGACGGCTTCCTGATCGAGACGGAGCAGGTGGGAGGGTTCGTCCGGGAGCTGCTGGGGGCGGTCTGAGCCGCGTTGTCAGTGGGGTGCGGCAGGATCGAGGGGCCATGGCGTCGAGACCCGCGTGGCGACGCGAAGAGAGACAGGAACAGCCCCATGCACGACACCCCACCGTCCTTCGAACTGCTGCCCGGTGCCGCCGAGTCGCCGGTGATCCTGCACGTGCCGCACGCGGCACGTGCGATACCGGCCGGCGTCCGGGCCGGGATCGTGCTGGACGACGCGGCGCTTGAGCGGGAACTGGACCACATCACCGACGCGTACACCGACCGGATCGCCGAGGCGGCGGCCGAGTTGGCGGGCCTTACGCCGTGGCGGTTCGTCAACCGGCTGTCGCGGCTGGTGGTGGACCCGGAGCGGTTTCCGGACGAGCGGGAGGAGATGCTCGCCGTCGGGATGGGCGCGGTGTACACGCGGACCACGCACCGGGAAGTCCTGCGGCCGGCGGACACCGACCCTCAGCCGCTGATCGAGCGGTACTTCCGGCCGTACGCCGAGGCGATGACGAAGGCCGTGGCCGACCGGCTGGCCGCCACCGGGCGGGCCGTGATCATCGACGTGCACTCCTACCCCGGCGCCGCGCTCCCCTACGAGCTGCACGGCTGGGGCCCGCGGCCGCCCGTGTGCCTGGGCACCGACTCCTTCCACACCCCGCCCGAGCTGACCGGGCTCGCCCGTGCGGCGTTCGCGCGCTGCGGCGGGACGGGACTGGACAGCCCGTTCAGCGGCGCGTACGTCCCGCTGGAGTTCTACGGCGAGGACGCCCGCGTCGGCGCCCTGATGGTGGAGATCCGGCGGGACACGTACATGACCGAGCCGGGCGGTCCCGCGGGCCCCGGCCTCGACCGGCTCGCCGGGGCGCTGGCCGCCCTCGTCGACGGTCTGGGGCGCTGACCGCCGGCTGAAGCACGCCGCGCCGAGCGATGCGGGCTTGGCCGGGGTGACCGTACGACGCGGGAGCGGAGGCCGGGTTACTGCTCGACCGGATGACGGGGCCGCGGCTCACGGGCCCCGGCGACCAGATCGCCTGGCGGCGGAGGACGATGATCCGCGGCCCGCGGACCCTGCCGGTCAGCCGGTGAGGCGCGCCGGGCCGGTCACGCCCGCAGCCACTCCGTGACCACGACCTCGCCGCCGGCGCGCAGCCGCAGCGCGAACGGGCCGGCGGGCGGCGCTTCGCCGGTGAACCGGCCCAGTTCGTCGGCGGTGAGGGCGGGGCCCGGCCGCCGCGGGCCGGCCAGCACCTCGATCCGGACCTGCTGCGGCGGCAGCACCTGCCCCAGCAGCCCGTCCCCGGTGACCTCGACGTCCACGGTCAGCTCACCGGCCTGGAAGGTCAGCATCCGCGGTGTGTCCGTCGCGCCCCGGACCGGAATGGAGTCGACCAGCGAGTCGAAGGTCAGCTCCGCGATCCGGGCGTCGAGGTCACGCAACGCGTAGGCTTCAACGGCGAGTTGACGCAGGCTGTCGGGCACCGGGTCGAGAATGGCGGCGGCCTGCCGCAACTCCTCCTCCAGCAGGCCCGCGACCACTTCCTCCTCATCGAACGACCCTTCCCGGTCAAGGAGTTCGTCGCCGTTGCGGTCGTCGTCGTGGATGTCGCTTCCGTCGCTCACACTGTCCCCCGTGCGTCGAGTCGTGCGCGCAGACGCCTCAGACAGCGCTGGCGCAGTGGTCCGATACTGCCCACGGCCACCCCGAGGGCCGCGGACACCTCCTGGTAGCTGGGCGGCGGCGAGGCGATCAGCACCCGCAGCAACTGGCGGCAGCGGTCGCCGAGTCTCTCGAACTCCTGCCACAGCCTGCGGATCCGCTCGCTCTGCGCGGCGGCCTCCTCGGAGTCGAGCAGCGACTGCTCGGGCGTACGTTCCTCGCTGACCCGGTCCAGCAGCTGCGGATCGCTCGTCACCGTCAGCCGGCTGAGGCTCCTCAGCGTCTTCAGGCACTCGTTGCGCGCGGTGCTCGCCAGCCACGAGCCCGCCTTGTCGGGTTCCCGGATCCGCCCGAGGTGCTGGGCGAAGCGGAACCACACGGTCTGGTACACCTCGTGTCCGTCGGCGTCCGAGAGTCGGTGCGCGCGCACGACCGACCACACGAGCGGACTCAGGCCCTCCACCAGTGCCTTCCAGGCCGCCGCGTCACCGTCGACGGCGGACTGGACGAGCACGCCGACTTCTGCACGATCCACGAACTCACCCCTCGAATACGGCATGTCATCGTACGCCGTGGAGGGGACTGTTCCGGACCTCATGCCGGCGGAGCGAGCCGGACCACGGGGACCGGACTCCAGGTCGGCGGACGCAGCGCCGGGACGTGCGCCCCGCGTACTTCCGCGTATTCGGTGTTCGCCTCGAGCACTTGGCGTCGGGCCGCGCGCGGGTCGCGCTCCTTGTGCGCGGTCATGTGCGCCGCGATCACGCCGGCGGCCACGGGGGTGGCGAAGGAGGTGCCGCTCCACTGCGCGAAGCCCTCGAACATCACCTGGTCCGCCGTCGCCGGAGGGCTCTGCTCCGCCTCGCTGAGCACCCCGGTGTGCCGGGGGGACTGGCAGGTGCAGTCGTAGGAGAAGCCGAACCGGCAGGCGTCGTAGGTGGAGTGCTGGTAGACGTACGGCACGGGCGCCTGGAAGCCGGTGAGGGCGCTGGTCAGCCGCTCGCCCGGGGCGTACGCCTTCACCCAGGCTCCGTGGTTGCTGAAGCAGGCGCCGTGCTCGCCGTCACCGCGCAGGGCACCGACCGACAGCACGGAGTCGGCGTAGTCCGGCAGGCCGGCGTAGGCCGCGGGCCAGAACGGGGTGCCGCTCGCGTTGTTGCCGGCGGCCGCGACGAGCAGGGTGCCGCGGGCGCGCAGTTCCCGCATGAAGGCGTCCACGCCGAGCAGGCCGTCGGTGCGGCCGTTGGAGGTGCCCGCGGACAGGCTGAGGATGTCGGGCCAGCCGCCCGCGTCGACGGCTTCGAACAGCCGGTGACCGAAGTCGGACTCCAGGACGGCGCCGGCGTCGTTGAGGGTGCCGCGCACGGTGATGTCGGTGTTGGGGGCGACGGCCGCGACCAGCCCGGCGATGAACGTGCCGTGGCCGACGTACTGCTGGAGGACGCCGGCGTCGTCGGTCTCCTCCACCTGCGCGTCGCCCTGGACGTGGGCCAGCATCGGGACCTCGCGGTAGTCGTGCATGAGGCCGGTGTCGACGACGAGGACACCGACGGCGGTGTCCCCGTCGTAGGCGGTGTCGGCGGGCGCCGGGTTGGGGCCCTGGGCGAGCGGGGCGGGCACCGGCTCGTCGCCGGGACAGGCGTTGACCGCGATCGACACCACGTGGTTGCGGCTGATCAGCCGCCGTCCGGCTCTGCCCTCGTGCTCGCGCAGGGCGCGCAGCGCGTGCGTGACGGCGAGGTCGCCGCCGCGGTCGCCGCGGCCCGGGTCGCCGACCTGGATACGGGTGACGCCGGTGCGGTTGGTCTCGGGGCCCGCCCGGCGGACACGGTCCGCGGTCAGGTCGGGCGCCGCGGTGAAGTGCGTGCGCACGGTGTCCTCGACCAGGCGGGCCTCCTCGCCGTCGCGGGCGAGGACGACGCCCTTCTCGTAACAGAACTCGGCGGCGTCGTCCGGGCCCATCGCGAGCGGCACGTCCGGCATCGAGCGCTGGATCTGAGCGAACTGCTCACGGAATCGCTGAGGTGCCATGGCGTGTCCTCCCGTTGGTGCGACGGTCGTCAGTCTGAGCCATGGGGCTCACGTTTGATACAGCGTCAACCGGCATGCGCCGGTTCCAGGCGCCCCACCAGGCCACTACCATCCGACGCGTGACAGCGGGAAGCGACTCGGTCCTCGAACTGCTGCCCATGGTGTTCGCCGCGCCGGGCGAGGCCCTGGCGCGGGCCCGTGGGCTGCTGGAGGCCGGTCCGCCGCCGCTGAACGGCTCCGTGGCGCACCAGGTGATCGGCATCTGGCAGCGGGACTTCGGCGACACCCGGCTGGCCCTGCGGCATCTGCGGCGGGCCCGGGATCTGGCGGCGCGCGCCGACTCGGCCGAGCGGGAGGCCGACGTACTGGCCACGCTGGGGGTCGCGTTGGTGCACGCGGGGCGCACGCGGCAGGGACTCGTGGCATTCGAGCGCGGGGTCGCGCGCGGGACGGGCCACACCCGGGCGCGGGTGCTGTTCCGGCGGGCCTACGTGTGGTGGGTGCTGGGCCGTCATCCTGAGGCGCTGGAGGACGTGCGGCGGGCGATTCCCGTGCTGCGGCAGGCCGGTGACGTGATCTGGACGGCGCGGGCGCTGACACTGCGGGCCACCGTGCACCTGGCGCTGGGCGCGGTGGAACGGGCGGACGCCGACTTCACCGCGGCCCAGGCGCTGTGGGACACCACCGGCCAGGAGCACGACAAGGCCGACGCCGTGGAGAGCCGGGGACTGGCGGCGTTCCGGCAGGGTGACATCCCGGCGGCGCTGCGGCTCCTCGACGAGGCCGAGGAGCAGTACGCCAAGCTCGGCACGCCGACGTTCATGCTGGACATCCGGCGCTGCGAGGTCCTGATGGCGGCCGGTCTCGCCCCCGAGGCGCTGGCCGGGGCGGACGCGGCGATCGCCGAACTGGACGGCATCGGCGGCCAGTCGACCCGCAAGGCGGAACTGCTGCTGGCCGCGGCGCGGGCGGCGCGGCTGGCGGACGACCCGCACACGGCGACCGCGCGCGCGGCGCTGGCCGTGCGGCTGTTCGCCGGGCAGCGGCGCACCTGGTGGGAGACGCACGCCCGGCTGGTGCTGATCGAGGCCCGGGTGGCCGACGGGCGCCGCTCGGGGCGGCTGGTCGCGGACGCCGCGGCGGTGGCCGAACGGCTGGCCTCCTTCGGCTCGCCCGCCGCGCCCGAGGCGTCGCTGCTGGCGGGCCGGATCGCGCTCGCCCTGGGCCGGCCGGAGGACGCCGAGAGCCACCTCGCCGTCGCCGCGCGCAGCCGGTACGGCGGACCGCCGCTCGCCCGGATGACGGGCTGGGCGGCGCAGGCGCTGCGGGCGCGGGCGGCGGGCTCCCGCCGAGGCGTGCTGGAGGCGTGCCGACGCGGGCTCGACGTGCTCGACGACCACCGGATGACGCTGGGCGCCTCGGAGTTGCGCGCTCGGGCGACCGCGCAGGGCGCCGAACTGGCCGCGCTGGCACAGGAGTCGGCTCTCGCCTCCGGTGAGCCGCGACGGCTGCTGGTGTGGAGCGAACGCTTGCGGGCCACCGTGCTGTCCGCGCCGCCCACCCGGCCGCCCGCCGACCCGGCCCTGCTCAGCGGGCTGACCGCCTTCCGTGAGATCGCCGCCCGCGCGCAGGACGCCCGCCAGGACGGCCACCCGGTTCCCGCCCTGGAACGCGAACAGCGGCGTCTGGAGCGGGAGATCCGCTCCCGCACCCTGCGTCTGCGCGGCGACGCGCCCGGCGGCGGCGACCGGTTCGACCCCGGCCGGCTGCTGGCGCGGCTCGGGGACGCGCGGCTGGTCGAACTGGCCGTGCTGGACGGGCGGGTGCACGTGCTGCTGTGCGGCGGGGGGCGGGTACGGCGCTTCGAGGCCGGGCGGCTCGCGGACGCGGTGACGGAGGCCGAGCACGTGCAGGCGGGACTGCGGCGGCTGGCCCACCCGGGGGCGGCGGCCCGGCTGCCGCTGGTGGAAGCGGCGGGGCGCCGCCTGGAGGAGCTGCTGCTCGGCCCGGCCGCCCGGCATCTGGGCTCCGGGCCGGTCGTGGTGGTGCCGCCGGGCTCGCTGCACCGGGTGCCGTGGGCGCTGCTGCCGTCGCTGCGGGAACGGGTGCTGAGCGTGTCGCCGTCGGCGAGCAGCTGGCTGCGCGCCCACGAGACCGAACCGCCGCCGGGGGGCCGCCGGGTGCTGGTGCGCGGGCCGGGTCTGGCGACCGGGGGCGCGGAGGTGCCCGAACTCGCCGACCGCTACGGCACGCCGACCGTGCTGGAGGAGGCCGACGCGCACGTGTCGCGGGTGCTGCGGGAGCTGGACGGGGCCGCGCTCGCGCACATCGCGGCGCACGGCACCTTCCGTGCGGACAGCCCGTTGTTCTCGTCGCTGACGATGGCCGACGGCCCGCTCATCGTGCACGACTTCGAGCGCCTCGACCGCAGCCCGTACCGGATCATCCTGTCCTGCTGCGACACCGCCCGGTTCGCCTCGGTGGGCGCCGACGAACTCCTGGGCCTGGTCACGGCGTTGCTTCCGCTGGGCACCGCCGGGGTGGTGGCGTGCAGCGCCCCCGTCAACGACGAGGCGGTGGTTCCCCTGATGCTCGCCCTGCACAAGGGCCTGGACGCCGGACTCTCCCTGGCCGAGGCACTGCGCGACGCACGGGCCGCGCTGCCGGACGACGCGACACACCAGGCGACGGGCTGGGCCTTCGCGGCATTCGGCGCGGCCTGAGACGGAGGACGGGGCCACCCGAGACCACGGACGGGGCAGCTCGAGTCCGCGGACGAGGCAGCCTGGGACGGAGGACGGGGCAGCCTCGTACCGGTGACGCGGCGGCCCTTGGCGGAACTATGCATTGTCATGTTTCCGCCATGCACGATCATTTCGGCGGCACCACGCCGCGTGCCACTCTCCGCGGGTCCGGACGGGCGATCCCCGTCCGGTCCTTCCACGAGGAGAGGGGTACGAGTGCGCACATACTCCACACGCTCCACACGTGTGCGGCGGACCGTCCTGGCGGTGGCCACGGCGTGCATCGTCGCGGTCATCCAGACACCGTCCGCCGGTGCGGACCCAGGCCCGGCACAGCCGCCGTCGTCGGGCTCCGGTTCGGGCATGCTCGGCGCCCACGACCACGGCAAGCCCGACAAGGACCTGCCCGGGGCCCACAGAGCCCCGTCGGCCAAGGCCAGAGGCGCGGCGGCCGAGGCCGACGCCCGGGTCCGCTGGAGCCGATACGGCACCCCGACCACGGTCGTACCGGACGGCGAGGGCACCACACTGGCGACCGGGCTGCCGACCGCGCCCGACCGGGCCGCCCGCGCGTATCTGAAGGACAACGCGGCCCTGTTCGGCATCTCCCCCGACCAGGTCGACGACCTGAAGCTGGTGTCGAACACGCCGATCGGCAAGGGCGCGGCGGTGCTGCTCGCCCAGGAGGTGGACGGCAAGCCGTTCGGCCGGGACGGCCTGGTCTCCGTGGGCGTGGTCGACGGCACCGTGGTCAGTGTCACCGGCGCGCTCACCCCGGTCACCGGCACCCCGCAGCCCCCGACGCTGTCGGAGCAGGACGCCATCAAGGCCGCCCTGGCCGACGTGACCATGTCGCCGGGCAGGCTGACCGGGACCACGGGCACCGAGAAGTGGCAGAAGTACGAGGCCGCCGACCTGGACGGCACCCAGATGGTGCGCCAGGTGGTCGTCGCCGACCCCGACGGCACGGTGCGCTCCGCCTACCAGGTGCAGGCGGGTACCGCCGGCGAGGAACCGGAGCTGTACGACAGCATCGTCGACGCGCGCACCGGCGAGGTGCTGGCCCGGCGCTCCCTGGTGGAGTCCGAGCAGGTGGTGGACGGGACCGAGGACGGCAACCCGCGGTGGAAGGTGTTCCCCTTCTCTCCCCCGCTGAACGACTCCTCCGCCGACACCCGGGAGACCTGGTGCTGGACGGCGGCCCCTGGCTGCGACCGGGTCGTCGGCGACGACGCGCCGGGCGCGCCGCACCGGGCCTGGGACATCGCCTCCGGCACGGGCGGCGGCACCTACGGCGGCTCCTACAAGCCGGGCACCACGCTGGGTGCCAACGCCTTCGCCAGTGACGGCCTGACGGCCACCGGGCGCAACTGGCTCGGCATCACCCCGAACGTGCGGCCCGAACGGGTCTACGACTACTCCTACGTCGACGCCTGGCACGCCAGCGGCTGCGACCCCAAGGTGCTGACCGACCCGGCCCAGCCGGACCGTGACGCCGCGATCGGCAACCTGTTCGCGCAGCACAACGGGATGCACGACTTCTCGTACCACCTCGGGTTCACCGAGAAGGCGTGGAACATGCAGCACGACAACTACGGCCTGGGCGGCAAGGGCGGCGACCCGGAGATGGGCGTCGCCCGGTCCGGCGGCAGCAACCCCAGCACCCGTAACAACGCCAACCAGAGCACCGGCGCGGACGGCGGCGTGGCGCTGACCAACATGTACCTGTGGCAGCCGCAGGCCGGCGCCTTCTACGGGCGCTGCGCCGACGGCGACTTCGACGCCTCCGTCATCGGCCACGAGTACACCCACGCCATCACCAACCGGATGATCGGCGGCCCCGACGCCGGTATCTCCGGCAGCCACGGCGGCTCGATGGGCGAGTCCTGGAGCGACCTGGTCGCCAGCGAGCGGCTGATCGAGACCGGCGTGGTCCCGGACGGGGTGGACCCGTGGGTGGTCGGCCCGTACGTGACCGACAACGACGAGCGCGGCATCCGCAACTTCGCCATCGACCGCAGCCCCCTCAACTACTCCAACTTCGGCTACGACATGGGCGGGGCGGAGGTGCACTCCGACGGCGAGATCTGGAACGCCGTGCAGTACGAGGTGCGCCAGGCGCTCGTCGGCAAGCACGGCGAGCCGTCCAAGAAGGTCCTCGCCTCGTGCGCGGCCGGCAAGTCCGCGGTGGAGGACTGCGGCGGTGGCCGCCGCTGGATCCAGCTGATGTTCGACTCCTACCTGCTGATGGCCGACGGCAGGATCACCATGGTCGACGCCCGTGACGCGATGCTCGCCGCGGACCGGATCCGCTTCGGCGGCGCCGACGTGGACGTCATGTGGGCGGCGTTCGCCAAGCGCGGCCTCGGCATCGGCGCCACCGCCACCTCGACGAGCGACACCCGGCCGCACGCGGACTTCTCCACCCCGAACGGCAAGAACGGCACGGTGACCTTCAAGATCACCGGCGCCGGCGGCAGCCCGATCGACGGAGCCAAGGTCTCCATCGGCCACTTCAGCACCCGCACCACACCGGTCGCCGGGACGGCCTCCGGCCTCGACACCACCGCGCGCCTCACCCCCGGCCGCTACGACGCGGTCGCGGTCGCCCCGGGCTACGGCCTCGTCCGGTTCGACTTCCAGGTCGGCGGCAAGTCCAACCGGACCGTTCCGGTGCACATGGAGCGCAACCTCGCCTCGGCGGCGGCCGGCGCCACCGTCACCGGCGACGGGCTGAACCTGGCCCGGCTCATCGACGACGACGAGGGCACCAACTGGGCGTTCGTCGGCGACAAGACCAGGACGTCGGTGGTCGGCAAGGGCGTCAGCATCCACCTGGCCGGCGACGGCCCGAGCAAGATCCGCCGCGTCCAGGTCAGCGCCCTGAACCGGCCGACCGACAGCAAGGACCCGGGCGGCGACACCGGCAGCCAGAGCCGCTTCTCGGCCCTGCGCCAGTTCCAGATCTCGGCCTGCATCCGCACCGAGTCGGTGGACTGCTCCCAGCCCGGCCAGTTCAAGCCGGTCTACACCAGCGCGGCGGACGCCTTCGCGGCGGCCAAGCCGCGTCCGGCGGCGCCGGACCTGACGATGCGCAGCTTCGACATCCCGCTGACCACGGCGACCGACCTGCGCTTCGAGACCGTCACCAACCAGTGCATCGGCGGCCCGGCGTTCGCGGGCGAGCAGGACAACGACCCGAACAACGTGACCGACTGCGCCACCGGTTCCACGGCGGCGTTCAACGTGCGGGCCTCGGAGTTCCAGGTGTTCGAGCACTGATCCTCTTGCGGTGACGGCTTGTTCGGCGCCGTCACCGCGCAGGGTTCCGCGTTCTCGCGAGGGGCCCCGACCCGGCCGTACGGGTCGGGGCCCCTCGTGCGCGACGACCGTCCGTCACAGCCAGCCGCGGCGGGAGGCCTCCCAGGCCAGTTGCATCCGGGTGCGGACCCCGGCGAACTCGATCAGGTCGCGGATGCGGCGCTGGACGGTGCGCAGGCTCGTGCCCAGCTGGCCGGCGATGGCGGTGTCCGTCAGCCCGGTGAGCAGCAGCGACAGCAGGAGCAGGTCCTCCGGCGGAGGGGTCCGGTCGGATACCGCCGCGCCGACCAGCCCGTCCTGGGTGAGCACCAGCGGCGAGGCGCCCGCCCACAGGCTCTCGAAGAAGGCGATCAGGGCATCGAGCAGTGCGCCTGGGCGGACCAGGACGGCGGACGGCTCGGGCGTGGGCTCCGCGCCGGGGGCGACGGACGGCCTGGCGGCGGGGGCGGGCGGCGGTTGGACGGGCGGATCGCCGGGATCGCCAGTCGCGTCGCCGGACGCGTCGCCCACCGGGTCTCCGGTCAGGTCTCCGGTCGGGTCTCCGGTCGGGTCTCCGGTCGGGTCTCCGGTCGGAGCGTCTACCGGGCCGCCCGTCGGATCGCCCGTCGGGACGCCTGTCGGGACGCCGGTCGGAGCGTCTACCGGGCCGCCCGTCGGATCGCCCGTCGGGACGCCTGTCGGGACGCCGGTCGGAGCGTCTGCCGGCCCACCCGTCGGATCGCCGGTCGGGCCGCGCGCGTCCAAGGCGCCTGCGAACGGAGACACCAGCATGGCCAGCTGCCGGTCGGCGACCACCATCTTCACCGGGACCTCCGCGGCGACCCGGGCCTGTTCTCCGCTCTCGACGAACTCGCGGATCCGGTACACCTCGGGCGGCATCTCGAGCGCCGACGGCTCGTAGACCGCGCGGTACGTCACCCCCGAGGCCAGGACCTCCAGTTGGGTGTCGTTGCCGCGGGACGGCACCGCCACGTTCGGCGGCTTGCACAGCGCCAGGATCTCGTCCCGGGCGCCGCGCTGAAGCTGGTCGAACGTCCGGGCCATCGCCTGTGCCCCGGTCACCGTCTCGACCGCCTCGCCCGAACCCCGGCGCCGGGCCTCGCTGTGGTACTCCTCGGTGAGCTTCGCCATCACCGACTGCGCGGCCTGCAACTCCTGCTGCCGGCTCAGCAGCAGTGGGCCGAGCGCCAGGTCCGGGGGCGACGCCCGGAAGCGGTGTGCCGAACCCTCAGCACGGCTCACCAGCCCTTTGGCCTCCAGCGTGTCGAGGAGCCTGGCCGCCTCCCGCCCGGACAGACCGAGACGGCGGGCGAGTTGGGACGGCGTGGCCTCCGGCACCCTGACCAGGCTGCGGTACGCACGTACCTCCACGGAGTTGAGACTCGCGGTCTCGAACATCTCGCTCCTCTCCTCCTCCGGTCGTGCACCGGCCCTCACCGGTACCGGCTCCCGGCCGGCCGGAGCCGCCGCGGAAGAGATCTTGACCTGTCACCATCCACTCGCGCCAGACTGTGGGCGGCGGGAGATCGCGCTCTGCCGTCCCGGCCATGGGCTCGCGCCCGCGCACCACGCCAGGGGCGGACGAACCGGGCGGTGAGGCCGGGCCCGATGGGCCTGGCACCGCCTCGCCACGGGTTCCGGTCGCCAGGGTCGGACCGTGTGGCGGTCAGGCCGGTGAGAAGACGTGGTCGCTGATCAGCCGGGTGGCGCCGACGACGCCGGCGACCTGGCCGAGCTCGCCGAGGACGATCGGCAGGTTGCCGGTCGCCAACGGCAGGGACTGCCGGTAGACCTGGGTGCGGATGCTCGCCAGGAGGTTGTGGCCCAGTCCGGTGAGCCCTCCCCCGATGACCACCAGGCCGGGGTTGAAGAAGCTGACCAGACCGGCGATGACCTGACCGGTACGTCGTCCGCCCAGGCGGATCAGGTCCAGGGACGCGGCGTCCCCGGCACCGGCGGCGCCCGACACGTCCTCGGGGGTCAGCCTCCCGGCCGCTTCGAGCCGTCCGGCCAGTTCCGTCGAACGGCCGGACTGGGCGAGCGCGGTCGCGTCGCGGACGAGGGCGCTGCCGCCGAAGTACGCCTCCAGGCAACCGATGTTGCCGCAGGCGCACCGCGGACCGTCCGGGTCCGCCTGGATGTGGCCGATGTCGCCGGCGCTGCCGGTGACACCGCGGTGGACCTCGCCGCCGACGACGATGCCGCAGCCGATGCCGGTTCCGAGCTTCACGCACAGGAAGTCGCGTACGGACCGGGCGACGCCGGCCTGCTGCTCGCCCAGGGCCATCAGGTTCACGTCGTTGTCGACGAGGACGGGGCAGCCCAGCTCCTGGCTCATCGCCTCACGGACGGGGAAGCCGTCCCAGCCGGGCATGATCGGCGGCGCGACGGGGACGCCCTCGGGGAACCGGACGGGTCCCGGCACGCCGATCCCGGCGCCGTCGAAGTGTTCCGCCAGCCCCGCCTCGCGCAGCTTGCCGGCCAGGGCGAGCACCCGCTCGAAGACCGCGACCGGGCCTTCGCGCACGTCCAGTGTCTCGGCCACGTGGCCGAGGACGTCCAACTCGGCGTTGGTGACCGCGACGTCCACGGAGGTGGCGCCGATGTCCACGCCGAGGAACCGCAGCGACGGGGCGATCCGGACGTTGTGCGAGCGGCGGCCACCGCGGGAGGCGGCGAGGCCGTCCGGCACGACCAGACCTGTCTCCAGTAGCCGGTCGATCTCGAAGGCGATCTTGGAGCGCGACAGCTCGACCTGCTCCCCCAGGGCGACCCGGGACTGCGGGCCGAGGTCGCGCAGGAGGCGGAGCAGCCGGGCCTGATGAAGATTGGCCGGTCGAGCAGTCATGGACCTCACGCCGCCCCCGTCATGGCAAGAATCGTTCGCATGCCCGGCACTTGGGGGGCACGACTTTGGAAAGGACCGTAGCACCGAGCCGCCGCCGATGAAAGAAACTTGTGCACTAACGAGTGGAACTTTCATCTGCGGATGGACAAAGCCATGCGCGGCAGTTTCATGGGCCCGGCGCCGGAGGTGCCCTGGCGGGCTGCTGAAGCGGCCCGCCAGGGCTCACGGTTCAGGCGGTGTCACCGCCGCGGCCGTGACTCACGCGTCGGACGACCCGCGGTTGGGCTTGCCGACGTCGGACTGGCCCGCCGCCTTCTTGATCTCGGCGGCCTCACGCTGGTCGATGACGCCCTCGTCCTTCAGCGTCTGGACGACCTTTCCGACGTGGGAGACGAACGTGCCGTGGTTCTCCCAGGCCCGGTGGTCCTCGATCAGCTCGTTGATCGTGCAGCCGTCGGCCGTGACGCGGTTGGGGATACCGGTGTTGATCGAACCGACGAACACGGTGGCCCGGTCGTCCCTTTCCGGACAGTCGGTCGGCGGCTCGCTGTTGACGACGGTGAGGGACAGCGACTTCGGCGTGGACGTGTTGCCGGCCTTGTCGGTGGCCCGGTAGAGGAAGACGTGGCTACCGGCCCTGTCGATCACCACCGGTGCCGAGTACTGGAGGTAGGGGCCGCCGTCGAGGGAGTACTCGATCCTGGCCACTCCGGACCCGGCGTCAGAGGCGGACACCGTCACGGTCGCGCTGCCCACGTAGTTACCGGAAGCATCCTTCGTACCCGACACCGTCGCCGACGTCTCCGGCGGCGTCTTGTCCTCCGGCTGCGCCGCCACCACGGTGAAC